>NZ_JBUPWE010000014.1:0-257180 GCF_055502615.1 Pseudoduganella sp. jia 9
GGTTCATCGCACTTTGCCGGGGAACGCATTCTTGATTTTCAAGAAGAAGTAGGATGCGTCCCGGAATCCGTAAGCCATGCGTTTGATCACTTTGATGCGATTGTTGACGCCTTCCAGGATGGATGAGTTCATCGGATAGATGGCCGAAGCCAAGATACCGCGCCGGTATTTGGCCAAGCGTTTAGCGAACTGGATCAGCGGTGCGATCTGGCTTTCCAGGGCGAGCTTGAGCCAGGTTTTCCATCGACGAGCACCTTCCCAGGCCGATGGCGCATACCAGATCTCTTTCAGTTCGGTCTTGAGCAGGTAGACCGTTGCCAAGGGCTGGTTGGCGGCGAGCAGTTCGTCAAGTTTGATCGCCTGGTCGGTTTTGAGATTGTCGCGATTACGCAGCAAAAGCCATCGGCTGCGCTTGATGACCTGACGGGCTTTTGGCTCTGCACGTAGTGCATTGGCTTGATCGACCCGTACCCGGTCAACGACTTCGCGGCCAAAACGGGCCACGACATGAAATAGGTCGTAGACCACCTCGGCATTGGGGCATTGCTGGCGCACTTCGAGATCCATAGCCGTGTTCATGTCCATCGCCACGGCTTCAATCCGCTGGCAGCCTTCCGGTCCCAGCATCTCGAAAAATGGCCGGATCGCTTCCCGGCTATTGCCTTCTCCAACCCACAATACGCGCATCCGTTCAGCATCGAGCGCGACAGTGGCATAGCGGTGTCCCTTGTGCAGGGCGAATTCGTCCATCACCAGGCGCCGTACACCCTCTGCTGAGAAGTCAGCATGCAAGTGCTTCAAGCGCCGATGATCGATCTCTTTGACGGTATGCCAGTGTAGGCCGGTCAGCCGGGCCACATGTGCTATCGGAAGCAGTTGCGCCAGCGCCTCGACCCACAGGCGCACACGATGCGTAATGCGTGAACGCCGGTCAAGCCAGACAATGTGCTCGGCAACCCGTGCATTACAGTGATGGCAGTCCAGTCGCCGCACTGGCACATCAAGCCAGACGCGTTTGTCCAGAATATCGCGGTCGCGCACCTTGCGTCTTCGGCGCTCATGCACCAAGGCGCAAGGCTGGCGGCACGACCCACACAAAGCATCACTTGTCGGACAGGGTTCGAGAACGATCAGCAGGGAACCGTCTTTCTGTTCTTGGACGGAGTCGAGAATATGGCCTTCCCAAAACGGGAGAGACGACATAGCATTGAGCATGGCGGTGGTTTGAAAGATTGACTTGTTTGGCGACTATCAATCTACCAACTTCAGACCCCCGCCACCACTTCCTGCTCAGATCGTCAATCCCGTCTTCCCCCATTCCCCGCGAAGAACCAAACATAAGGCATCGGAGTCTTCCTCAAGTGATCAGAAAACTGCCCATGCGACTGTAGCCGCGATACGAAGGCGGGAACCGCCCCGAAGCGGACGATGGACTTCACACATCTTCAAGATCAGAAGCCAAGGCAGGATATGCATCCCAAGTAGCGTGGTGACACACAAATTCAGCCTTTGTCTCTCTAGAGCTACGTTTCAAGGCGATCATCTCCAGCAACTCATTTACAAGCTCAGCTTCGAGAAAATAAAGAAACCCTTCTTCCTTGTCGTGCCGCACGAACAAGTCGTCCTTTCCAAGCTGGACGATCTTCGCCTCCTTGAATCGCCCCGGGTTTTATAGAGGCTCCATTGTTTGAGAGAATGGAGCTATGAAGAAGCAACCCATATATTCCCCTGAGGTGATCGAGCGTGCCGTGCGCATGGCCGGCGAGGCACCCAGCGAGTACAGCTCGCAGTGGGCTGCGATCGAATCCATCGCAGCCAAGATTGGCTGTACACCGGAGACGCTACGGCGCTGGGTACGGCAGCAGGAACGCGACACCGGGCAGCGCCCTGGCCCCACTACTGCTGAAGAAGAGCGCATCAAGGCTCTAGAGCGAGAAAACCGTGTGGCAGAGTCATTCTCTGCTGGCATTGAACTTGGCACGCTACCGATGTCCCCACACAGGGGGCAGTTACGCTGTTGCCGGTAACGACCCGAGCAAATCGGCATCACCGGCTCCGCACCACCCTCCACACCGTATTGGCCAGGTCATCCGCGATGATCAGCGCCCCGCGCGGGTCGACCGTCACGCCGACCGGCCGGCCGCGCGTCTTGCCATCGGCGTCGCGGAAACCGGTCGCAAAGTCGACCGGCTGGCCGGCAGGCATGCCGTCCTTGAACGGCACGAAGATCACCTTGTAGCCCACCGGCTGGTTGCGGTTCCAGCTGCCGTGCTCGCCGACGAACGCGCCGTTGGCATACTGTTCGCCCATCGCCGGCACGGAGAAGCTCAGGCCGAGCGCGGCGACGTGCGAGCCCAGGCTGTAGTCCGGCTTGATGGCGGCGGCGACCTTGTCGGGGTCCTGCGGCATGACGCGCGGGTCGACGTTCTGCCCCCAGTAGCTGTACGGCCAGCCGTAGAAGCCGCCTTCGCGTATCGAGCTCAGGTAGTCGGGCACCAGGTCCGGCCCCAGCTCGTCGCGTTCGTTGACCACGGCCCACAGCTTGCCGGTGTCGGGGTGGATCGCCAGCGCCGTCGGATTGCGGACGCCGGTCGCATAGGGCTTGTGGGCACCGGTGCCCGCATCGATCTGCCATACCTGCGCCCGGTCGACTTCGGCCTCCATGCCGCGCTCGGTGATATTGCTGTTGGAGCCGATGCCGACATACAGGAAGCGCCCGTCGGGAGTGATGGCCAGCGACTTCGTCCAGTGGTGGTTGATCTCGGAAGGCAGCTTTGCAACGCTGGCCGGCGGACCGCTGGCCCTGGTCTGGCCTTCCGCATAGTCGAAGCTGACCAGCTCATCCTGGTTGGCCACATAGAGCTTGCCGCCGGCCAGCGCCAGGCCGTAAGGCGCATCGAGCTTGTCCGCAAACACCGTTTTCAGTTCGTACCGGCCGTCGCCATCGGCATCGCGCAGCAGGGTCAGGCGATTGCCGCTTTCGACCTTGGTATTGCCTTTCGCCTTGATATAGCCGGCGATCACATCCTTGGGCTTGAGCTTGGCGGCATTGCCGCCACGGCCTTCCGCGACGAGGATATCGCCGTTGGGCAGCACCAGGGTCTGGCGCGGAATCTTCAGGTCGGTGGCAATCGCGGTAATGGTGAAACCCTGCGGCACCGTGGGTTTCTGGCTGCCCCACGACACCGGTTCAGCGATCTTCATGCTTGGTAGCAAGCCGCGCTCCGGTTCCGGCAGCTTGGGGTCCGGGCCGCGTGCCTGCTGGCTGTCGCCGTTGTCGGAACACGCGGCGAGCAACACGGCCATCCCCAGCAATGCCAGGGGCTTCATTGGCGTCATCGGCTTCATTTCGTCACCTCCAGATGCTTGTCGAGGGTGATCCAGGCTCCGATGCAGGCGAGCACGGCAACGACCACCGACATGATCAGTCCATCCGGCATCGCCGCCCATGCGTCCTTGGCATGGATAAAGGCATTGCCCAATCCCAGCGCCCAGGTTGCCACCAGCAGCAGCAAGGCAATCAGCGGCCGCCCCGTCCTGCGGTGCGCCCGCAGCAGGGCCGCGATGGAAAGCACCAGGGCAAGACCGCAGAAGAGCAGGCCGCCGGCGATGAGCCACGACGCAAAATTGCTCCACTGAATCTGGTAGGTTTGATAGTAGGCAACATCGCTCGCCAATGCGCCGAGAAACAGCGGAACCATCCCGCCGAGCAGGATGGAATGCAGCCGTCCAATCGGATATCGATGGAGCGGGCCGTTTGTTATCTGTGCAGACATGACATGGTCCTCGTAACTGGTTTTCGCTTGATCCAATCGTATCGACATTACAAATCTCCTGTCGCATAGCTGAGCCTGGGGCCTGCGCGACCAGGGCGATCCGGCCCGCCGCGCCGGACAGCGGCGGCGTGAAGCCATCTGCGGCGCGCCCATCTGCAAATGGCGACCGGTGGTGTAAGCTCTGGTTTTCATCTGCCGCCCCGGCAAGCCAGGGATCACGGAACCCACACATGCTCGAGCAACTCTTTCTTTTCTCACCGCCCGCCACCCTCCCCGCCGCGATCATCGCCGCCATCTTCGGCCTGCTGGTCGGCAGTTTCCTGAATGTCGTGATCTACCGTGTGCCGAAGATGATGCAGCGCGAGTCCGACAACTACGTGGCCAGCGAATCGGGCCTGCCGCTGCCGCACACCGACCGCTTCAACCTGATGGTGCCGCGTTCGGCCTGCCCGCATTGCGGCCACCGGATCACGGCGCTGGAAAACATCCCTGTCGTCAGCTGGCTGGCGCTGCGCGGCAAGTGCAGCCAGTGCAAGGCGCCGATCTCGGCACGCTATCCGGTCATCGAGGCGCTGACCGGCGTGCTGTCGGCCGCGCTGGTGTGGCAGTTCGGCAGCGGCTGGACTGGGCTGGCCACGCTGCTGTTCGCGTACCTGCTGGTCGCGATGACGTTCATCGATGCCGATACCAAGCTGCTGCCGGACGACCTGACCTATCCGCTGCTGTGGGCCGGCCTGCTGGTGAACCTGAACGGCACCTTCGTGCCGCTGGCGGACGCGGTGATCGGCGCGGCGGCCGGGTACCTGTGCCTGTGGTCCATCTACTGGCTGTTCAAGCTGGTCACGGGCAAGGAAGGCATGGGCTATGGCGACTTCAAGCTGCTGGCCGCGCTGGGCGCCTGGCTGGGCTGGATGATGCTGCCGACGATCATCCTGCTGTCTTCCATCGTGGGCGCGGTGGTCGGCATCGGCCTGATCCTGTTCGCGAAGCGCGGCCGCGACAACCCGATCCCGTTCGGCCCCTACCTGGCTGCCGCGGGCATGATCGCGCTGCTGTTCGGGCCGCAGATCGCCGCGTTCACGGGGCGCTTCCTCGGCATGGCATAAGGGCGGGACATGAAGCAGCGTTTCACCGTCGGCCTGACGGGCGGCATCGGCAGCGGCAAGAGCGTGGTCGCGCGCCTGTTCGCCGAACGGGGCGTGGACATCGTCGATACCGACCAGATCGCACGCAGTCTCACCGGGCCGCATGGCGCGGCGATGCCTGCCGTGCTGGCCGCGTTCGGCGGCGACTTCGCCGATGCCCACGGCGCGCTGGACCGGGCGAAGATGCGCGCGCTCGTATTCTCGCGGCCGGAGGCCAGGCGCACGCTCGAAGGCATCCTGCACCCGATGATCCGCGACGCGGTATTTGCCGAGAGCCTGCTGGGCACCGGCCCCTACGTGATCTTCGACATTCCGCTGCTGGTCGAGTCGGGCACGTGGAAGGAGCGCGTGCGCCGCGTGCTCGTGGTCGATTGCCCCGAAGCCGTGCAGGTGGCGCGCGTGATGGCCCGCAACGCGCTGCCGGAACAGCAGGTGCGCGCGATCATGGCCGCCCAGGCGCCGCGGCAGGTGCGGCTGGCGGCCGCGGACGACGTCGTCGACAACGGCGGCGCGCTGGACGCGCTGGCGCCGCAAGTCGACAGCTTGCATGCAACTTACTTAGCGATGGCTGAAGAAGCAGTAAGAAACAGTTAACAACGTTTGTATTTTTGCCTCGCATGCCTCAGAATCACGGGCATATTTCAGGCCCACCCACGAGGGATTCACTTTGATCGTCTATGAATATCCTTTCAACGAGCGCATCCGCACGCTGCTGCGCCTGGAGGACCTGTACGAGAAGTTCAAGTTTTTCCTGAACCAGGAACATCCGCTGCAGCACCACGTGGCGCTCGCCACGATCTTCGACATGCTCGAAGTGGCCGGCCGCGCCGACCTGAAGTCCGACCTGCTGCAGGAAATCGAGCGCCAGAAGCAGACGCTGATGGGCTACCGTTCCAACCCCGCCGTACAGACCGAGATGCTCGATGCGATCCTCGAGGAACTCGACAGCGTATCGTCCGCGCTGGTCGCATCGCAGGGCAAGACAGGCCAGAACGTGCGCGACAACGAATGGCTGATGAGCATTCGCGGCCGCACCATCATTCCCGGCGGCGCCTGCGAATTCGACCTGCCGTCGTATTACGCCTGGCAGCAGCACTCGTTCGAACAGCGCTACAACGACATCGCCACCTGGTTCGCGCCACTGGCGCCGCTGTGCGACGCGCTGGCCCTGGTGCTGCGCCTGCTGCGCAATTCCGGCGCGCCGAAAAAGATGATCGCCAACGCCGGCAGCTACCAGCAGATGCTGCAGGGGAAGGTGTTTCAGATGCTGCGCCTGACGCTCGACGAGTCGCTGGGTGCGATCCCCGAGATCTCGGCCAACAAGTACATGCTGTGGGTACGTTTCACCAGCCAGGGCGGCGACTGCAAGCCCAAGCCGCTGGAAGACGACGTGCCGTTCGAACTGACCCTTTGTAATTTCTGATCTTTACCTGCCATGCCAACCGTTGTCGACTGCCCTACCTGTGGCAAGAAAGTGGAATGGAGCGAGAAAAACAAGTACCGCCCCTTCTGTTCCGAACGCTGCAAACAAATCGACCTGGGCGCCTGGGCCGAGGAAAAATACACGATCCCCGGCACCGCCCCCACCGATCCGCTCGAAGAAGACAAGCAATAACAAATAGGGACGGACCCTGTTTTTGAGGAAATTTCCTGGAAAACAGGCAGTCTGCGCACCGGTCCGTCCAAGATTAATGATCCGCTCACGAAGCAAATTAGTTGCCCGAAAAATGGGGACGTACCCCATTTTCTGGGCAACTAATTACCCGCGGTCGATCCACTGCAGCAGCGGGATCGTGGCCGGCAGCAGCGGTTCGACGCCTACTTCCCCCTGCCATGCGAATGCCTGGCCTTCCAGGCTTTGCGGTTCGCCGCGCCATTCGCGGCTGATGAAGAAGTGCAGCCGCACGTGGGCGTGTTCGTACACGTGCTCGACGCCGCACCATTCCTCGGCCGACAGCACTTCGATGCCCAGCTCTTCCATGAACTCGCGCTGCAAGGCCGCGAAGATGGTTTCGCCTGGGTCCACTTTCCCGCCGGGGAATTCCCAGTAGCCGGCATAGGGCTTGCCGGCCGGGCGCTGGCCCAGCAGCACGTCGCCGTTCGGTTTCATCAGGATGCCGACCGCCACGTCGATCGGCTTCGTTGCCTCCGTCATGCCGCTGGCGTCCCGGATGCGTCCGTGTTCATCTTGCCGGCATGGTCGCGGGCGAACTGCCAGGCCACGCGGCCGGAACGCGAGCCGCGCTGCAGGGCCCAGCGCAGCGCATCGCCGCGTGCTTCCTCGATCTGCGCGGGCGTGCAGCCGAACGTGCCCAGCCAGTGCGCCACGATGTCCAGGTAATCGTCCTGCTTGAACGGATAGAACGACAGCCACAGGCCGAAACGTTCGGACAGCGAGATCTTCTCCTCGACCGTCTCGCCGGGATGCAGGTCGCCATCCTCGTCATGCTTGTAGCTGGTGTTGTCCGACATCCGTTCCGGCAGCAGGTGCCGCCGGTTCGACGTGGCGTAGATCAGCACATTGTCCGACTGCGCGGTGACGGAACCGTCCAGCGCCACCTTCAGCGCCTTGTAGCCGCTTTCGCCTTCCTCGAACGACAGGTCGTCGCAGAACACGACGAAGCGCTCGGGCCGGCCGGCCACCAGGTCGATGATGTCCGGCAGGTCGGCGAGATCGGCCTTGTCCACCTCGATCAGCCGCAGGCCGCGGTCGGCGAAGCCGTTCAGGCAGGCCTTGATCAGCGACGACTTGCCGGTGCCGCGCGCGCCCGTCAGCAGCACGTTGTTGGCGGGCCGGCCTTCGACGAACTGCCGCGTGTTCTGCTCGATCGCCGCCTTCTGCTTGGCCACGTTGTGCAGGTCGTCCAGCCTGATCTTCGACGCATGCGCGACCGGCTGCAGCCAGCCGGCCGCACCGGCGATGCCGCTGCGCTTGCGCCAGCGGAATGCGAACGCGGCGTTCCAGTCCGGCGCCGGAAGCGCCGGCGGCAGCAGCGCCTCCACGCGCGCCAGCACGCTTTCGGCGCGGCGCAGGAAGTCTTCCAGGCCCGTCATCAGGAACGGTAATCCGCGTTGATCGACACGTAGTCGTGCGACAGGTCGCAGGTGTACACGGTGGCGGCGGCGCTGCCGCGCGCCAGCTTCACGCGCACGGTGATTTCGCTCTGCTTCATCACGCGCTGGCCGTCTTCTTCCTTGTAGTCGGGGTTGCGGCCGCCGTCCTTCGCCACCCACACGTCGTCCAGCCACATATTGATCTTCGAGACGTCCAGGTCCACGCCGGCGTAGCCGATCGCGGCCAGGATGCGGCCCAGGTTCGGGTCGGAAGCAAAGAAGGCCGTCTTCACCAGCGGCGAGTGGCCGATCGAATAGGCGATCTTGCGGCACTCTTCGACGGACTCGCCCTCTTCCACCGTGATGGTGATGAACTTGGTGGCCCCTTCGCCGTCGCGCACGATGGCCTGGGCCAGGAACACGGAAAGCTCGGTGACCGCGGCCGCCAGTTCGCGGTATTCCGGCGAATCGACCGAGTTCACCTCGAGCGTGCCGGCGCCGGTGGCGATCAGCATGAACGAATCGTTGGTGGAGGTATCGCCGTCGATCGTGATGCAGTTGAACGACTTGTCGGCGGCTTCCTTGACCAGCACGTCCAGCACGGGCTGCGCCACTTTCGCATCGAACGCCAGGTAGCCCAGCATCGTGGCCATGTTCGGCTTGATCATGCCGGCGCCCTTGCTGATGCCCGTCAGCGTGACCGTGTGGCCTGCGATGGTGACGGTGCGCGAGCCGGCTTTCGGCTGCGTGTCGGTGGTCATGATGCCTTCGGCCGCGTTGAACCAGTTGTCGGCTTTCAGGTTCTGCACGGCGGCCGGCAAGCCGGCCTTGATCCTGGCGACCGGCAGCGGTTCCAGGATCACGCCGGTGGAGAACGGCAGGATCTGCTGCGCATCGAAGCCCAGCTCGGCCGCCAGCGCGTCACAGGTGGCGCGCGCATTGGCCAGGCCCGCCTCGCCGGTACCCGCGTTGGCATTGCCCGTGTTGACGAGCAGTGCGCGGATCGGCTTGCCGCCGGCCTGCGCCGCCGCCAGGTTGTCCTTCGAGATCTGCACGGGCGCCGCGCAGAAGCGGTTCAGCGTAAACACGCCGGCCACGGTGGCGCCCTCGGCCAGTTTCATTACCAGCACATCCTTGCGGTTCGGTTTCTTGATGCCGGCTTCGGCGTAACCGATCTCGATACCGGCGACGGGTTTCAGCTCAGCGGCGACAGGAATGGGGGAATTGACGGCCATGTGTTGTTCTCGTGCGGGTTAGTGAAATCGCTATTTTAAACCCTGTGACAACAGGTGGCGGGCGGTACCCGGCCAGACGGGAAAGACTTATATTTTTTTATAGTAATTGTTTCCAGATAGCGCAATCAGTTCACAAAAAACGACAGTAACTTTCATCGTATACATCTTCCGATAAAGAAAATTTGGTGCCGTGCGGAAATATCCAATAAGGTGGAGGCCGCATGCATTTTGTCGTGACCAACGCGCCGCTCCCCTACCTCCGCAGCGGCCCCACGGCAGGCAGTACCCCATACAAAACAATCATCGGATCGGAATCCTTCAGCATGAAAATGAAACTGTCAGCAGTACTCGTCCTGGGCGCACTGGGCCTGATGCAGGCCGGCGCGGCCAATGCGGTTGCCATCGGCGACGGCAACCTGAACGTCAGCGGCTTCGGCACGCTGGCCGCCGCGAAAAGCAACACGGAAGATGCACGCTTCACGCGCGCCAACCAGCGCGAGGGCACGGCCGGCACGAGCACGCTCGGCCTTGATTCCAACCTGGGCCTGCAGGCCACGTATACGTTCTCGGACAAGCTGTCCGCCACCACCCAGATCCTGTCGCGCAAGTCGACCGGCGACAGCTTCACGACCGAGCTGGCATGGGCGTTCGTCAAGTACAAGCTGAACGACGAAGTGTCGTTCCGTGCCGGCCGCATCGTCGTGCCCGCATTCCTGATTTCGGATTACCAGAACGTGGGCTACGCGAACACGATGATGCGTCCGCCGGTGGAAATGTACGGCCAGATGTTCATCGAGAACGCCGACGGCGTCGACGTGAACTGGCAGCGCGCCTTCGGCGATACGAACGTGACGGCGCAGGCCTTCGTCGGTATCGCGCGCGGCAAGTCCTATGTATCGAGCGACCATTCGTCGCCGCGCTACCAGGCCCCGGTTGGCGGTTTCGCCGTCAGCGCCGAGCATGGCCCGGTCACGCTGCGCTTTGCGCATGCCCAGGGCAAACTGAAAGCCACCGACGTGAAGCCGATCAACTCGCTGACGGCCACGCTGGCCTCGGTGGGCTTCGGCCAGCTGGCCGACGACATCACGATCGCCGACTACAAGCGCGTGGCCTTCACCTCGGTGGGCCTGATGGCCGACTGGAACAACATCGTGGTGCAGTCCGAATTCGGCATGCGCCGCGCCAAGGACCCGGTGTACCTGGCCGACAGCAATGCCTGGTACACGATGGTGGGCTACCGCTTCGGCAAGGTGTTGCCATACTTCTCGCACGCCAAGTACGACGGCAAGGGCTCGACCGTGGCTGTGCCGGCCGCGCTGGCCCGCATCCCGACGCTGAACGCCGGTGTGAAGAACCTGCTGGCACCGGGCAGCCAGTCGTCCAATACCGTCGGCGTGCGCTGGGACTTCGCTTCGTCGGCGGCACTGAAGGTGCAGGTCGACCGCGTCAAGCCGGGTGCCAAGAACGGCTTCCTGAGCGACGTAACGCCGGCCGGCGTCGGCAAGAAGGTAACCGTCGTCGCGGCAGGCGTGGACTTCGTTTTCTAAGGAATACACATGAAAAAGATCACTATCACGCTGGTCATCGCCGCCCTCGCCGCGACGGCCTCCATCCTGCCTTCCTCGGCTTTTGCCGAGACCGTGGTCATCGTCAGCGCAAAGAACCCGGCCACCCGCATGTTCTCCGAACAGGCGGCCCAGTTCTTCCTCGGCAAATCGACGATGTTCACGCCGATCGACCAGGCCGACGGCTCGGCGATCCGCAACGAGTTCTACAAGAAGGTGACCGACAAGGACGCCGCCCAGGTGAAAGCCATCTGGTCGAAGCTGGTCTTCACCGGCAAGGCCCAGGCGCCGAAGGAGTTCAAGTCGAACGCCGACGTGAAGAAGGCCGTGGCGGACGATCCCAAGGCCATCGGCTACATCGACAAGTCGGCGGTGGACGACACCGTCAAGGTGATCCTGACGCTGCAGTAAGCAGCCTCAGCCAGCATCGCGAAGCCCGGCCCTGTGCCGGGCTTTTTCATGCCAAAACTGGGGACGTACCCTTGTTTTCAGGAAGCATTGCCTGAAAACAGGGGTACGTCCCCGGTTTTTTTGTCTACGGTATCGGGCGAAAAAAAACCGGGGCGCGCCCCGGTTTTTGCATCAAGCCAGCTTGCCGTGGCAAGCCTTGAACTTCTTGCCGCTGCCGCATGGGCATGGATCGTTGCGGCCGACCTTCGGCCCGACCTGCACCTGGGCTTCCGGCATGCCGCCGGGAGCCGGATGGGCGGTCGGTGCCAGCAGTTCTTCCGGCGCCGCGTTCGGATCGAAGTCGGCGTGCTGGAAACTGACGTTTTCCAGGTGCGTGGCGGCCATGGCCGCCTCGGCCGCTTCCACTTCCTCGCGCGACTGGATACGCACGGTCATCACCTGGCGCACCACTTCGTTCTTGATCATGTCCAGCATCTGGGCGAACAGTTCGAACGCTTCGCGCTTGTATTCCTGCTTCGGGTTCTTCTGCGCGTAGCCGCGCAGGTGGATACCCTGGCGCAGGTGATCCAGCGCGGCCAGGTGTTCGCGCCAGTGGCTGTCCACCGATTGCAGCATCACGCTGCGCTCGAAACCGCCGAACGCTTCCTTGCCGACGATGGCGATCTTGGCGTTGTACTGCTCGTCCGCCGCGGCAACCACGCGCTCGGCGAGGTCTTCGTCGGTGAGGTTCGTTTCCTTCTCCAGCATCTCGGCCAGCGGCAGGTCGATATGCCATTCGGCCGCCAGCGTGGCCTGCAGGGCCGGCACGTCCCACTGCTCTTCGACGGATTCCGCCGGCACGTACTGGCGTACCAGATCGGTGAACACGCCATGGCGCAGGTTCTGGATCATTTCCGCGATCTCGGTGGCTTCCAGCAGCTCGTTACGCTGCTGGTAGATCACCTTGCGCTGGTCGTTGGAGACGTCGTCGTATTCGAGCAGCTGCTTGCGGATATCGAAGTTGCGGGCCTCGACCTTGCGCTGCGCCGATTCGATGGAGCGCGTGACGATACCCGCCTCGATCGGTTCGCCTTCCGGCATCTTCAGGCGTTCCATGATCGCGCGCACGCGGTCGCCGGCGAAGATGCGCAGCAGCGGATCGTCCAGCGACAGGTAGAAGCGCGACGAGCCAGGGTCACCCTGGCGGCCCGAACGGCCGCGCAGCTGGTTGTCCACCCGGCGCGATTCATGGCGCTCGGTGCCGATGATGTGCAGGCCGCCGGCCGCCACCACCTGCTCGTGCAGCGCCTGCCAGCCGTCGCGCAGGGCCTGCGCACGGGCTGCCTTGTCGGCCTCGGACAGGCTCGCATCCGCCTCGAGGAACTTGATCTGGTTCTCGACGTTGCCGCCCAGGACGATGTCGGTACCGCGGCCGGCCATGTTGGTGGCGATCGTGATGGCCTTCGGCGAGCCGGCCTGCGCGATGATCTCCGCTTCGCGGGCATGCTGCTTCGCGTTCAGCACGTTGTGCGGCAGCTTGGCCTTGTCGAGGATCGATGCCAGCAGCTCGGAATTCTCGATCGACGTGGTACCCACCAGCACCGGCTGGCCGCGCTCGTAGCAGTCGCGGATGTCGGTCACCATCGCCTGGTATTTTTCCTGCGCCGACTTGTACACCTGGTCCTGCTTGTCCTTGCGGGCGGACGGGCGGTTCGGCGGGATCACCACGGTTTCCAGGCCGTAGATGTCCTGGAATTCAAACGCTTCCGTATCGGCGGTACCGGTCATGCCGGACAGCTTGGCGTACATGCGGAAGTAGTTCTGGAACGTGATCGAGGCCAGCGTCTGGTTCTCGTTCTGGATCTTGACGCCTTCCTTCGCCTCCACCGCCTGGTGCAGGCCGTCCGACCAGCGGCGGCCCGTCATCATGCGGCCGGTGAATTCGTCGACGATCACCACTTCGCCGTTCTGCACCACGTAGTGCTGGTCCTTGTGGTACAGCGCATGGGCGCGCAGCGCGGCATACAGGTGGTGCACCAGCGTGATGTTGGCGGAGTCGTACAGCGAAGCGCCTTCCGGCAGCAAACCCATGCTCGTCAGGATCGCCTCGGCCTTTTCGTGGCCGGCTTCGGTCAGCAGCACCTGGTGCGCCTTCTCGTCCTTCGTGTAGTCGCCCGGCACTTCGACACTGCCCTTGCCGTCCGGCTTTTCTTCGCCGATCTGCAGGGTCAGCAGCTTGGGCACTTCGTTGATCTTGTGGTACAGGTCGGTGTGGTTCTCGGCCTGGCCGGAAATGATCAGCGGGGTACGGGCTTCGTCGATCAGGATCGAGTCGACTTCGTCGACGATCGCGTAATTCAGGCCGCGCTGCACCCGGTCGCGGATGTCGAACACCATGTTGTCGCGCAGGTAGTCGAAGCCGAACTCGTTGTTGGTGCCGTAGGTGATGTCCGATGCATAGGCCTGCTGCTTGATCGCATGGTCCATCTGCCCCAGGTTGACGCCCGTGGTCAGGCCCATCCAGCGGTACAGCTTGCCCATGGTCTCGGCATCGCGCTGGGCCAGGTAATCGTTGACGGTCACGATGTGCACGCCCTTGCCGGACAGTGCGTTCAGGTAGGCCGGCAGGGTTGCCGTCAGCGTCTTGCCCTCGCCGGTGCGCATCTCGGCGATTTTTCCGTAATGCAGCACCATGCCGCCGAGCAGCTGCACGTCGAAGTGGCGCATCTTGAAGACGCGCTTGGAAGCTTCGCGGCAGACGGCGAAGGCCTCCACCAGCAGATCGTCCAGCGTTTCGCCTGCCGCCACGCGCTCCTTGAAGGCGGGCGTTTTCGCCTGCAATTCGGCGTCCGACAGCTTTTCGTACTCGGGCTCGAGAGCGTTGATTGCTTTGACGGTTTTTTGGTATTGCTTGAGCAGCCGCTGGTTACGGCTGCCGAAAATCGCGGTCAGTAAGGACATGCTTGAATTCTTGAATAAACGCCGTTAAAAAAAGCTCGCTTCGCGACCTCGCCCAAAGCCTATGGCAAAAGACCATGATTTTAGCACGGGGGTACATTGGGATGGCTGCCGGAAAGACAATAGCCGACAGGCATCGCGGTTCACCCGCTGCGGCCCACCTGCGCGCCTGCCCCGCTTTCTGCCCCGCCTCTGCCCCCCATTCCTCCCTGCGCGTGTCCGCGCCCATGCTTGCGCTACCACGGCGCCGATGCTGCATGCGCGGCGAGGCTATGCTATGTTTCGCGCATGCGATTCAACTCCCGCGATCTGACCCGTTACAACCGGGCGGCTGTCGAAGCCACCGACTTCCTGCGCCGCAACGACCGCCTCGCGGCGCTGCTGCCGGCCGTCCAGCGCATGGCCACCTTGCAGCAGGACTGTGCGAAAGTATTGCCGACCGCTTTCAACTTTTGCGAAATCATCTCGTTCGAGGCCGGCCAGCTGGTGTTGTCGACACCGAACGCCTCGGTTGCCGCCAAGCTTAAACAGCAATTGCCAAAATTGCAAGAAGCACTGGCCAGCAAGGGCTGGCAGATCGACAACATCCGTCTGAAGGTGCAGATGATGAAGGCGATGACGACGCCACCCGTGGAGCGGCGCCAGCTCGTCATTCCCGAAGTGGGGGTCGATTCGTTTGCCCGGCTGTCCGAAGAACTCGAGCCGACCAAGGCCAATGCCACGCTGATCGCGGCACTGAGAAACCTGGTGGCGCACCGGCGCTAGTGGCCGGTGCGCCCGGCCTGCGCCAGCCGGGTCAGATGCTGCCTTCCCCGATCAGCGCGCGGGTGCGCGCGAGCGTGGACAGCAACGCGGTGCGATAGCCGCCGTCGCTGTCCATCCACGCCTGCTCGGCCTGTTCTTCCGGCCCGCCCGGCGCCTTGCCGCGCAGGCCGAGGTAGCAATAGAAGCGCAGCTGCAATGCTCCCTGCCCATCCTCGAACAGTTCGTTGACGATCACGCCCTCGCGCGGGCCTGCCGCCTGGAAGAACGACACCTTGCTGCCGGGCTCGAAGGCGATGATCTCGCGCAGGTCGTCGCCCGCAATCGTGGCTTCGCGCACGATGTGCGTGGTGCTTTCCTCCACCACTTCGCAACGGGTGCATAGCCCGGGCGGCAGGAACAGGCGCGCGTCGCGGGCTTTCCTGACGAGGCCGGCCCATGCCTGCTCGCGGGTCAGCGGCGCTGCGCCTGCCGGGTTGACGGGGATGGTTGCGGTCGAATGGATCATGGTGTTCTCCCTGGCTCAGGCCGCGATGGTGGCGGCAACATCACGATAGGACGCCAGCGGGCGGCCCAGCAGCGCGACGAGGCGCTCGACATCGCCCGGCTCGGCCAGCATGCCGTCGCTCTGGAAGCGCTCGCTCATCAGGCGCATGTCGTAGGCCATCCACGACGGCATGAAGTGGCGCAGGCTGTGCTCGAAGGCGGCGGTATCGTCGCCACCGTAGGCAACCGGCCGGTCCAGCACCTGCGACCAGATCGCGGCGACCTGGGTGCCGGTCAGCGTATCGGGACCGACCAGGTTGAAGCGCTCCGTCGGCAGCGGGCCGGCCGCCTGCTCGCGGCGCAGCAGTTCGATGGCGGCGATCTCGCCGATATCGTGCGCCGATATCATGGCCAGCCCTTTGCCGCCAATCGGCGCCGGGTACACCCCATGTCCCACGATCGCCTCCCGTGGTGCGCGGCGCGAATGGCCACCCGGAAAGCTGGATGGTGAAGGTGGCCGGGGAGACGTCGCCCCTGATGGTGGAGCCGGTGCTGTCACTGTCGTCGCTGATCATGGTACGCGACGCCGTGCGCGCGGGCGTGGGCGCGGCGCGGCTGCCGATCTCGCTGGCGGCGCGCGACCTGGCGGCCGGCCGGCTGGTGCAATGGGGGGATGTGGACGGGCCGGAGATCGCGCTGTGGGCGCTGTATCCGTCGCGCCGGCTGTTGAACGCCCGCGTCTCGGCCTTCCTCGATTACCTGCGGGAAGCCTTCCCGAACGGCACGCCGGACGAGTTGGCGGCCCTGCTGGACGCCTGAGCGTCAGCCGGTCAGTTGTAGGCCCACTCCTGCTCCAGCTGGCGGGCATACGACGGCGGCGCCTGGTCGGCCGACTCGTAGCTGACGAATTCATACGCGTCCGGATTGGCCAGCAGTTCGCGCAGCAGCTTGTTGTTCAGCGCGTGGCCGGACTTGTGCGCCTCGTAGGCACACACCAGCGGGTGGCCGATCACGTACAGGTCGCCGATGGCGTCGAGGATCTTGTGGCGCACGAATTCATCGTCGTAGCGCAGGCCGTCCGGATTGAGGATCCGGTACTCGTCCATCACGATGGCGTTTTCCAGCGAACCGCCGCGCGCCAGGCCGATCCCGCGCAGCATTTCCACGTCCTGCATGAAGCCGAACGTGCGCGCCCGCGCCACCGCCTGGATATACGACTGGCTGCCGAAATCGATCTGCGCGCGCTGCGCGGTGCCGTCGACCGCCGGGTGGTTGAATTCGATGAAGAAGTCCAGCTTGAAGCCGTTGTGCGGCACCAGCCGCGCCCACTTCTCGTTGGCGCCCTGCCCTTCGCGCACCTCGACCGGCTGCTTGATGCGGATGAATTTCTTCGGCGCTTCCTGCTCCGCGAGGCCGGCCTGCTGCAGCAGGTAGACGAACGACGACGCCGAGCCATCCATGATCGGGATTTCCTCGGCGGTGACGTCGATATACAGGTTGTCGATGCCCAGGCCCGCGCAGGCCGACATCAGGTGTTCGATGGTCGACACGCGGGCGCCGTCGCGGATCATCACGGTGGCCATGCGGGTGTCGCCGATTGCCAAAGGGCCAACCGGGAACACGACCGGCGGCTGCAGGTCCACGCGAGCGAAGACGATGCCCGTGTCGGGCGGAGCCGGGCGCAAGGTCAGTTCGACCTTGGTGCCGGAGTGCACGCCGACACCGGTGGTGCGGACTTGTTCTTTGATCGTACGTTGTTTCATTTCACGATTATATCGGCTTTCCAGGCCCTGCGTTCTTATGCAAAAAGGGATAAAAGCATGACAACATGCGGGTTTCAGGGGTGTTCCGCCTCGCTGTGCACTGCCTCGCGCCGCACCAGGTAGATGCCGCTGCCGATGATGATCGCGGCGCCTGCCAGCGTCCACTGGTCCGGCAGCGTGCTCCACAGTGCCCAGTCGATCGCCACGCCCCAGGCCAGCGCCGTGTACTCGAACGGCGCGACGATCGAGGCCTTGCCCATGCTGAATGCCCTGGTGATCGCCAGCTGGCCGAGAAAGCCGGAGAACGCCAGGGTGGCGATCACGGGCCAGTCGTCCCAGCGCAGCGGCACCCAGGCCGGCCAAGCCAGCGGCAGCGCGCCCGCGCCGATCATCACCAGCAGCCAGAACATGATCTGCTCGTTCGAATCGGTGCGCGACAGGATGCGGCTGGCGATCGCGGAAACCGCATAGCATGCCGCCGAGCCGAGGATCGCCAGCCCGGCCAGGGAAATGAAGCTGGTGCCTTCCGGCCGCAGCACCACCAGCACGCCGACCAGGCCCACGCCGATGGCCAGCCACTGCATGCCGTCGACTTTTTCCTTCAGGATGAAGACCGACAATGCCGTGATCAGCGCGGGCGCGATGAAGAACACGGCATACGTTTCAGACAGCGGCAGCGACTTCAGGCCGTAGGCGAACAGCGTCAGCATGCCGATGCCCAGCGCGCCGCGCAGCAGCTGCAACGGCCAGTTCACCTTGAAGATGCCGCGGAAGCCGCCGCGGTACGCCACGAAGGCGCAGACCAAGGGCATAGAGGAAAAGGCGCGCAGCACCGTCACCTGCATGGCCGGATAGCGGGCGGCAAGCAGCTTCATGGCCGTGTCCATGATCGAGAACATCGCGACGGCGATGACCATCGCATAAATGCTGTGCAGGTTTTCCTTGGCTTGCTGTTTCAAAGGCGATTCCCGATGTGCCGATCGTTGGTGAGCCGGCCATTGTAAATCGCCATGCCCGAACAGTGCACGGCTGCGGCGTGGCCAGGATGAAAACGGTATGATATTTACATGACCACGCCCGCCACCAAACCGAAAACCACCGCCATCTTCGAAGTGCATGATTCGCCGATCCACGGCAAGGGCGTATTCGCCCGCCGCAAGATCCCGGCCGGCACCCGTATCGTCGAATACACCGGCGAGATCGTCGACTGGGATGAGACCTGCCGCCGCACCGCCGAAAAAAACGGCCCGATCAACCACACTTTCTTTTTCACGCTCAATAACGGCCTGCTGATCGACGGCGGCGCCGGCGGCAACGAGTCGCGCTTCATCAATCACTCCTGCGATCCGAACTGCGAGGCGATGGAAGAAGACGACCGCGTGTTCATCCACGCGCTGCGCGACATCGAAAAAGGCGAGGAACTGCGCTACAACTATGGCCTGATCTACGACGAGCGCCATACCCCGGCCGTGAAGAAGGCCTTCGCCTGCCGCTGCGGCGCGCCGAACTGCACCGGCATCATGCTGGCGCCGAAGAAGCGCAGCCGGGGCAAGAAGGCCGCCGCGTAAATGTAACTGGCGTAGCTGATCTACAACGTTGCCTTAACGCAAGATCGTTAAATCATCGCCACGCCAGTACCTCCCCGAAAGGGGAATGGTTTTCTTGCCGGACGCTCAACTGCCGTGCTCGTTCCGCTTACACCTGTCTCTGTCGAATTACGCCACGGATATACCGCTTTCCCTCCTTAATTGTTGCCTACAGTAACTTTGTAACGGCAGGGCCAACGCTGCTTCAGGCCGTGTCCGCCTACGCATAATGAAATTCCTGACAACAATAGGAGTTTCAATGAAAAGCCTGGTAATTCACCTGCTGGCCACATCCGTGCTGGCGGGCATGGCGCAAGGCGCCGCCGCAAGCGCCACGAGCGCCGGCGGCATCGGCGCGGTCACGATCACGCTGATCGACCTCGATCCCGACGACGGCATCGCGCCCTCGCTGCTGTTCGCTCCGGATACCGGAGGAAACAGCGGCGGCACGGTCAGCGGGGAGCTGCGCTCCTTCACACCCAACGAGGAAAGCTTTCGCGAATTCCGCAGCCAGGGGTTGGGACTCGCATCGCCGGTCAGCGCCGGCCGGGACCTTGCAATGGCGTCGGGCAGCGGCAGCATTACCGGGCTGGCCGGTCCCGGTTTCTCGGCACTCGCCGCGCAGGGCCAGGCCGGCAGCGGGACCGCTTCGCGCGGTACGTATGACGTGACGGCGCAAAGCGCATGGGTGGGCTTCACGCTGTCCGCCAACACGGCGGTGCGCTTCTCGGCCAACGGCTGGGCGCAAGGCACGACCTCGACCGGCGGCGACCCGAGCACCGGCTGGGACGAAGCCGGCGGCGCACTGGTGGCACTGGGCGTCGCAGGCTTCGACAGCACGGGCACGCTCGTGTGGGACGAAGACCAGCAAGTCGCCACCGCACGCTACACGCTCGATGACGCCGGCAACGTGCAGGGCGATGCGCAATCGTGGAGCGGCCTGCTGTCGGTCTCGTTCAGCAACACGACCGGTGCCAGCGCGGACGGCATTTTCACGGCCGAGGCCAGCGCGTTCGGCCACTCCGCCGTTTCGCCCGTGCCCGAACCATCGTCCGGCCTGATGCTGCTCGGCGGCCTGGGCCTGGTCGGCATGATGGCCCGCCGCCGCCCGGCACGGGAGGCCGCATGAAACGCTTCCTTCTTGCCGCGGGCCTGATGGCCGCCGCGACGGGCGCCCTGGCAGCCGCCAGCAGCAGCGTATCCATCAACGGCGTGACGATCACGCTGACCGACCTTGACCCGAACGACGGCATTGCCGCGGCGGCCACGATGATGCACGGCAGCCAGCCCTACCTGAACATCGGCAGTGCCAGCCTCGATCCGGCGTACAGCAACGACGCTTACGCAGCGCTCGGCACGCATGGCGGCAGCGTGCTGCACGGCGACGTCGGCACCGCGTTCTCTCACTCGTCGGCAACCATCGCTGGCCAGGCGTCGATCGTCGGCTATTCCAGTATCGCGCTCGATGGCGCGGCGCTGAGCGCTGCCGCCGGCCATGGCGAATACGGCGCGACCGCGGCGCCGTACACCGCGATGAACATGCAGGTGGCCGCCAACACGCGGGTCACGGTCACGTTCGACGCCAGTATCGACGTGGCGACGACGCTGGGCCTCGATGCGTCGGGCAACGGCGAGCGCGCGATGGGCCGCGTGATGATGGCGTTCGACGGACTGGATGCGGACGGCGCCTGGGTCATCGACGAGCAATGGCAGGAACTGGTCGCCGGATACCGGCTCGATGCGGCGGGCAACGTGCTGGGCGACAGCCTGCACTGGGATGGCCAGCTGTCCGTCAGCTTCTCGAACTGGACCGGCGGCGACACGGTCGCCACGCTGTACAGCGAGGGGGGCATTGGCGGGAATTCGGTGGTGAGCGCCGTGCCGGAACCGGCCACGTACGGCATGCTGCTCGGCGGGCTGGCGGTGATGGGCGCCGTGGCGCGGCGCAGGAAGGCGGTGCGCTGAGGTTCCAGGGGTGCCGGGGCGCGAACACGCGTCCCGGCGATGCCAGGCTTACACCTGGCCCAGCAGCGTCTCCGCGTTCGACACTTCGAACTTGCCGCCCTGCTCGATGTTGAGCTGCGTGACGACGCCGTCCTCGACCAGCATCGAGTAGCGCTGCGAGCGCGTGCCCATGCCGAATTTCGAGAAGTCGGCGTCCAGGCCCAGTGCCTTCGTGAACGCGGCGTTACCGTCGGCCATCATGCGCACGATGCCGGTGGACTTCTGTTCGCGGCCCCAGGCACCCATCACGAAGGCGTCGTTGACGGCGATGCACCAGATCTCGTCCACACCCTTGGCCTTGAAGGCATCGGCGTGCTCGACGAAGCCGGGCACGTGCTTGGCCGAGCAGGTCGGCGTGTAGGCGCCCGGCAGGCCGAAGATCGCGATCTTCTTGCCCTTGACGAGGTCTTGCACGCTGAACGTGTTCGGGCCCAGCGAGCAGGCTTCGGTTTCTACTTCGATGAATTCGGACAGCGTGCCTTCCGGCAGCGTGTCGCCGATCTTGATGGTCATGGTTATCTCCTTGTGAACCGTTGCGTGCCGTGCTGCCCGATGAGAACCAGGCGCAGCGCAAGCACGCAAAAAAGCCGCGCGGGCCAAAAAAAAAAGCCGCTCCTCGGGTGGCTGCACCCAGGGCGGCAGCTCCGGCAGTATGCCAGAGCGTGAGCGAAACCGCTCGAAGGCGCCAGCCCCTCTCACGTAGGCCGGCGCAGCGGAGTTCGCGAGAACCCCGCAACAACTACCAATCAGTCCGCCTGCTTGCGCAGGAATGCCGGGATGTCGTAGGTTTCCATGCCGTTCTTTTCCATCGCGCGCACCTGCTCGGACGCCGATTCGCGGCGCCATACGGCCGGCTCCCGCTTGCCTTCGAACGAATGGCCGCCGGCGGCGCCCATGCCCATGGCGACCGATGCCGCGGCGCCACCCAGACCAGCCTGCGGATTCAGCGGGTTGTTGTGGGTGCCCGTGCGCAGCATCTGCTGCGGCACCAGCTGCACGTGCTTCTTGTTCTTGCCCAGGCCCGTGGCCACCACGGTCACGCGGATCGAATCGCCCATCGAATCGTCGTAGGCGATGCCCTGTGCGATCGATGCGTCCGGCGCGGCGAAGGCGCGCACGGCGGCCATCACTTCCTTGATTTCCTTGCCCTTCAGGCTGCGGCTGGCGGTCACGTTGACCAGCACGCCACGCGCGCCGGACAGGTCGATGCCGTCCAGCAGCGGCGATGCCACGGCCTGCTCGGCGGCGATGCGCGCACGGTCCACGCCGGCGGCGGTGGCGGTACCCATCATCGCCTTGCCCTGCTCGCCCATGATCGTCTTCACGTCATTGAAGTCGACGTTGATGTGGCCCGGCACGTTGATGATCTCGGCGATGCCGGCCACCGCGTTGTTCAGCACATCGTCGGCATGTTGCAGCCATTCGATCAGCGACTCGTCCTCGTAGATCTCTTCGAGCTTCTCGTTCAGGATCACGATCAGCGAATCGACGTTCTGCGACAGCTGCTCCAGGCCTTCGTCGGCGATTTCCATGCACTTCTGGCCTTCGTGCGAGAACGGCTTCGACACCACCGCCACGGTCAGCGCGCCCAGCGATTTCGCCACTTCCGCGACGATCGGCGCGGCGCCGGTGCCGGTGCCGCCGCCCATGCCCGCGGCGATGAACACCATGTGCGCGCCGCGCAGCGCATCCTCGATGCGCGCGCGCGATTCCTCGGCCAGCTTGCGGCCGACGTCGGGCTTCATGCCCGCACCCAGGCCGGTCTCGCCGATCTGGATGATGTTGTCGGCCTTGGAAGCCGACAACGCCTGGGCATCGGTATTGGCGGCGATGAACTCCACGCCGCTCATGCCCTTGTTGATCATGTGCTGCACCGCGTTACCGCCCGCGCCGCCCACACCGACCACCTTGATCACCGTTCCCAGTGACGCGTTATCGACCATATCGAACTCCATGATGTGCTCCTAGTTGAAAGCGCCCGTCAAGCGCCAGCCTTCATATCGGTAGAGGCCGGGGGTTGAAGAATGCGTATATATAAAAATAGTTTACCCTGTTGTTACCGTTTTGGGTGCATTGCAGGCCGTCGCGAAACGCGGCGGGCCCGCAAGACTCCCCCCTCAGAAGTTCCCGAGGAACCATTCCTTCATGCGTTGCCAGACCGCCTTCACGGACCCGTCCTGGCGCGTCACGATATGCCCGCGCAAATACTGCTTCTTCGCTTCCAGCAGGAGGCCGAGCACGGTGGCGTAGCGGGGGCTGCGCACCACGTCGGCCAGCTGGCCGCGATAGTCCGGCGTGCCGAGGCGCGCCGGTTTCAGGAAGATGTCCTCCGCCATTTCGACCATGCCAGGCATGATCGAGGAGCCGCCGGTCAGCACGATGCCGGACGAGAGCACGCCCTCGTATCCGGACTCGCGCACGACCTGGTGCACCATGGCGAACAATTCCTCCACGCGCGGCTCGATGACGGCAGCCAGCGCCTGGCGGGACAGGTTGCGGGGGCCGCGGTCGCCCAGGCCCGGCACTTCCAGGTGTTCCCCCGGATCTGCCAGTACCTGCTTTGCCACGCCGTAGCGGATCTTGATTTCTTCCGCTTCGGACGTGGGCGTCCGCAAGGCCATCGCGATGTCGTTGGTGATCTGGTCACCGGCGATCGGGATCACTGCCGTATGGCGGATCGCGCCGTCCGAGAACACTGCAACGTCGGTGGTGCCGCCGCCGATATCGATCAGCACTACACCTAATTCTTTTTCGTCCGGCGTGAGCACGGCATCCGCGGATGCCATCGGCTGCAGGATCAGGTCGGAGACCTCGAGCCCGCAGCGCCGCACGCACTTGACGATGTTCTGCACGGCGCTCACCGCGCCGGTAACGATATGTACTTTTACTTCGAGCCGGATGCCGCTCATGCCGATCGGCTCGCGCACGTCTTCCTGGCTGTCGACGATGAATTCCTGCGGCACCGTGTGCAGCAGCTGCTGATCAGTAGGGATGTTAACGGCCTTCGCCGTTTCGATGACGCGCGCCACGTCGGTGGCCGTGACTTCCTTTTCCTTGATCGCCACCATGCCGCTCGAATTGAAGCTGCGGATATGGCTGCCCGCAATGCCCGCATACACATTGCGGATCTTGCAGTCGGCCATCAGCTCGGCTTCCTCGAGGGCGCGCTGGATGGATTCCACGGTCGCTTCGATGTTGACCACCACGCCCTTCTTGAGGCCCTTCGATTCGTGCTGCCCCAGCCCGATCACTTCATGGCGGCCATCGCCCATCACTTCGGCCACCACGGCCACCACCTTCGAGGTGCCGATGTCGAGGCCGACGATCAGGTTTTTCGCGTCTTTAGTCATTATTTGCTCGTTAAATTCGTTTCGCTCTGCTCGGCCCGTTGCGGCCTGTTCTTTTGATTTTTCTTCAGCCTGTATTGCGCTATTTCTTCACTTTTTCGGCCGGTATCTTCAGGCCCGCCGCCGACAGCGCCAGCCCGTTCTGGTAGCGCATGTCGATCGTCTCGATATCCGGCACGCGCGCGGCCAGCTGCGGCCACACCGATACCAGCCGCGCCACGCGGTCCTTCAGCATCGTCGGCGTCTGTTCGCGGCCCAGCGCCACGCTGGCGCCGTTTTCCAGCGTCACAGTCCACGCATAGCGGCTCGACAGCGCCAGGCCGGCCGGCACCAGCCTGGCCGGCGCAAACCACTTGCGCAGCTCGGCGTAGCGCGACAGCACTTCCTTTTCGCTGCCGTCCGGGCCGGAGAACTGCGGCAGTTCGTGATCCTCTTCTGCCTCGGCCAGGTTGGCAGTGAACACATCGCCCTTCACCGACAGCAGCCGACCATCCTCGCCCCAGGTGCCCAGCGCCTCGTGCTCTTCCACTTCCACGATCAGCTGGTTCGGCCATTCGCGCCGCACCGTGGCGCGCCGCACCCAGGGCACCGATTCGAACACCTGGCGCACCTGGTCGAGGTTCGCCGTGAAGAAGTTGCCCGGGATGCGGCCCTGCGTACCGTTCTTCAGCGTCAGCAGGTTGACGTGGCGCAGGTCAGCTTGCTCGATCGCCTCGACACGGATCGTGCGCAGGTCGAAGATCGGCCGGTGCGCGATCCACCAGACGCCGGCGGCGACGCAAACGGCAAGCACCAGCGCGAAGATGCCGCTGGCGGTTGCGTTCAGTGCTTTTGCGTCGTGCCACATCGCCTGTTATCCCTTGATCTTCAAACGCGCGCTGCGCAGGATTTCCACGCACAGCGCCTCGTACGACATGCCTTCGGCGCGCGCCGCCATCGGCACCAGCGAGTGGCTCGTCATGCCGGGCGACGTATTCGCTTCCAGCAGGAACGGCCGGTTGTCGCTGTCGCGCAGCAGCACGTCCACCCGTGCCCAGCCCTCGCAACCCAGCGTGCGGTAGGCGTCCACGGCGATGCGCCGCATCTCGGCCTGGATCGCTTCGTCGAGCTGCGGCGGGCAGAAGTACTGCACGTCGTCCGTGAAATACTTGTTCTGGTAATCGTAGTTGCCCTTCGGCGCCACGATTTCCACCACCGGCAGCGCGCGCGCACCGGCGCCGGTGCCCAGCACCGCCACGGTGAACTCGCGGCCGGAGACGAACGATTCGGCCAGCACCGAATCGTCCAGCGGCGCGCATTTTTCATACGCCGCGCCGAACTGTTCGACCGCCTCGACTTTCGAGAAGCCGATCGACGAACCTTCGTGCGGCGGCTTCACGATCAGCGGCAGGCCCAGTCGTGCCGCCACGCCCGCCAGGTCGGAGGCATCGTCCAGCACCGCGAAATCAGGCGTCGGCAGGCCGGCTTTCAGCCACAGGATCTTGGTGGTGATCTTGTCCATCGCCACCGAGCTGGCCATCACGCCGCTGCCCGTGTACGGAATGCCCAGCAGTTCCAGCGCGCCCTGCAGCGTGCCGTCCTCGCCGTAGCGGCCGTGCAGCGCGATGAAGACGCGGTCGAATTTCTCCGCCGCCAGCTCGGCCAGTGAACGCTGGCCGGGGTCGAACGGATGCGCGTCGATGCCCTGGCTGCGCAGCGCCTCCAGCACGCCCGTGCCGGACATGATGGACACGTCGCGTTCCGCCGAGCGGCCGCCGAACAGCACGCCGACCTTGCCGAACGATTGCGCTTCTTCTTTCGTGATACCCGTGCTCATGTTCATGCCCTGTAGTTCATGCCGTGTAAGTTCATACCGTGTAATTAAGCAGCTTTGCCGGAACGCCGCTGATCGAGCCGGCGCCCATCGTCAGCACCACATCGCCATCGCGCACCAGGTTCATGATCGTTTCCGGTACCTCGCCGATGGTCTCGACGAACACCGGCTCGGTCTTGCCGCGCGCCCGGATCGCGCGCACCAGCGCGCGGCCGTCGGCACCCACGATCGGCGCTTCGCCGGCCGGGTACACCTCCACCAGCACCAGCAGGTCGACCACCGACAGTACGCGGGCGAAATCCTCGAACAGGTCGCGCGTGCGGGTATAGCGGTGCGGCTGGAACGCCAGCACCAGGCGGCGCCCCGGATACGCGGCGCGCGCGGCGGCCAGCGTCACTTCCGTTTCCACGGGGTGATGACCGAAATCGTCCACCAGCGTGAAGGTGCCGCCGCCCTGGATCGCCACCTCGCCGTACCTGGTAAACCGGCGGCCCACGCCGGCGAAACCGGCCAGGCCGGCCTGGGTGGCGCTGTCCTCGATACCGATCTCGCGTGCAATGGCCACGGCCGAGCAGGCGTTCTGCACATTGTGCATGCCGGGCTGGTTCAGCACCACGTCGAGGTCGGGGAAACCTTCCTGCAGCACCGTGAAGTGCATCTGCGTGCCGACCGCCCGGGCGTTGATCGCGCGCACTTCGGCATCTTCCGCGAAACCGTAGGTGGTGACCGGCTTGGTCACCTGCGGCAGGATGCTGCGCACGTGCGGGTCGTCGATGCACAGCATCGCGCGGCCGTAGAACGGCAGACGGTGCGTGAAGTGCACGAAGGCCTGCTTCAGCTTCTCGAAGTCGTGCTCGTACGTGTCCATGTGATCGGCATCGATGTTGGTGATCACCTCGATCATCGGTGCCAGGTTCAGGAACGAGGCATCCGATTCGTCGGCCTCGGCCACCAGGTATTCGCCGGAACCCAGCTTGGCGTTGGCGCCGGCCGCGGTCAGCCGGCCGCCGATCACGAACGTGGGGTCCAGGCCGCCCTGGTACAGCACGGAAGCGACCAGCGAGGTGGTCGTGGTCTTGCCGTGCGTGCCGGCGATCGCGATGCCCCGTTTCAGGCGCATCAGCTCGCCCAGCATCACGGCGCGCGGCACGATCGGGATCTTTTTCGCGCGCGCGGCGAGCACTTCCGGATTGTCCGCCGCCACGGCGGTGGACGTGACGACCGCGTCGGCCGCGCCGATGTACTCGGCCGCGTGGCCCTGGAACACCGTTGCACCCATGCCGGCCAGGCGCTGGGTGACAGCCGAGCTGCCCAGGTCCGAGCCGCTGACGTTGTAGCCGAGCGTGACCAGCACCTCGGCAATGCCGCTCATGCCGCTGCCGCCGATGCCGACGAAGTGAATGTTCTTGACCTTGTGTTGCATGTTTGCGTTCGTCCGTGTTCTGCCGGTTATGTCGGTTATTTCGGTTATGCCAGTTGTTCGAGTACGTTCGCGATCGCCTCGTTCGCGTCGCGCTTGCCCACCGCGTGCGCCGAAACAGCCATGCCGCGGCAGGCGTTGCGAGTCAGCGTCTGCAGCAGCGTCGCCAGTGCCTGCGCGGTCAGTTCGGTCTGCGGCATGTGGATCGCCGCGTTCTGCTGCGCCATCCAGCGCGCGTTGTCGCGCTGGTGGCTGGTGGTCGACGCCACCAGCGGCACCAGCACGCTGGCCACGCCGGCCGCCGTCAGTTCCGACACGGTGATGGCGCCGGCGCGGCAGATCACCACGTCGGCCTGCGCATAGGCGCTGGCCATGTCGTCGATGAAATCGACGACACTGGCCTGCACGCCCGCCTGCGCGTAGCCGGCCCGCAGCGCATCGATGTTCTTCTTGCCCGACTGGTGCGTGACCAGCGGACGATCGCCTTCCGGCAGCAGGGCCAGCGCGGCCGGCAGCGCATCGTTGAGCGCCTTCGCGCCCAGGCTGCCGCCGACGACGAGAATGCGCAGCGGCCCCTCGCGGCCGGCGAAGCGCTGCTCGGGCGCCGGCAGGTCGAGGATCTCCCTGCGCACCGGGTTGCCGGTAACGACCGCCTTGCCGGCCGCGCGGCCGAAGTCCGCCGGGAAGCCGAAACACACCTTCGATGCCACCGGTGCCAGCGTCCTGTTCGACAGCAGCAGCGCCGCATCGGCATTGACCAGCACCAGCGGCACGCCGCGCAGCTTGGTCATCATCCCGCCCGGCACCGTCACATAGCCGCCCATGCCCAGCACCACGGCCGGCTTGCGGCGGCCGATGATGCCGTAGCAATCCCAGAAGGCCTTCAGCATCTTCAGGCCGCCGGTCACCGTGTGGCCCAGGCCCTTGCCGCGCATGCCGGAAAAATGGATGGTGTCCATCGCCACGCCGGCCTTCGGCACCAGGTCGCCCTCCATGCCGTGCGACGTGCCCAGCCAGCTCACGTCCCAGCCGCGCGCGCGCATCGTCTGCGCGATCGCCAGGCCGGGGAAGATATGGCCGCCGGTGCCGGCCGCCATGATGACGAGCTTTCTCATTGGCGTATTCGTTGGCGCATTCGTTGGCGCATTCGTCGGCGTCCTCATGTGCGTCCGCCCCGCATCAGTACCCGGTTTTCGTAGTCGATGCGCAGCAGGATCGCCAGGCCGAGGCAGTTGACGAGCACCCCCGTGCCGCCATAGCTCATCAGCGGCAAGGTCAGTCCCTTGGTGGGCAGCAGCCCCAGATTAACGCCCATGTTGATGAATGTCTGAATGCCGATCCAGATGCCGATGCCCTTGGCGACCAGGCCCGCGAAGGTCTGCTCGATGGCGATCGCCTGGCGGCCGATCTCGAAAGCGCGTTTAACGATCCAGTAGAACATTCCGATGACAGCGAGCACGCCGACCAGCCCCAATTCCTCGCCGATCACGGCCAACAGAAAGTCGGTATGCGCTTCCGGCAGGTAGTGCAGTTTTTCCACGCTGCCGCCCAGGCCCACGCCGAAGATCTCGCCGCGGCCGAACGCGATCAGCGAATGCGTCAGCTGGTAGCCCTTGTCCAGTGCATTGGCTTCGTCCCACGGATTGAGGTAGGCGAAGAAGCGCTCGCGCCGGAATTTCGACAGCGCGATGATCGACACGAACACCGTGACCAGCATGCCGGCGATGCCGCCGAACCAGATCGCGTTCACGCCGCCGAGGAACAGGATGCCCATCGCGATGCAGACGATCACGCCGAAGGCGCCCAGGTCGGGCTCGAGCAGCAGCAGCAGGCCGACCACGCTGACCGCCATTGCCATCGGCAGGAAGCCCTTGGTCAGCTTGTGCATGTATTCCTGCTTGCGCACCGTGTAGTCGGCGGCGTACAGCACGATGAACAGTTTCATCAGCTCGGAAGGCTGCAGGTTGTAGATCTTCAGCGACAGCCAGCGCCGTCCGCCGTTCACCACCACGCCCACGCCCGGGATCAGCACCAGCACCAGCAGGAACATCGTGCCGAGGAACAGGTATGGCGCCCAGCGCTGCCAGGTAGCGACGGGAATGCGGAACGCAACGAAGGCCACCACGGCGGAAATCGCGATGAACGTGGCCTGGCGCGTCAGGAAATACGCATTGTCGTACGAGGCGTACTTGCGCGAGTCGGGCAGCGCGATCGATGCCGAATACACCATCACCATGCCGAGCAGCAGCAGCAGCACGATCACCCACAGCAGCGGCTTGTCGTACTCCATCATGCGCGACTGGCGCGAGCGGATGTCGATCGGCGTGGCCGATCCGCCACCGGAAAACTTGAAGGGCAGCTGGAAGGCCATCAGATCTCCTGCCCAGCATCGAGCGCGATGCCACGCACGGTGTCGACGAACACCTGGGCGCGGTGCGCATAGTTCTTGAACATGTCCAGGCTGGCGCAGGCGGGCGACAGCAGCACGCAATCGCCGCTGAGCGCCATCGCGGCGGCGCTGCCGGTCGCCTCTTCCAGCGTGGCGAAATCTTCCAGCCGTACGCCGGTACCGGCCAGCGCGGCGCGAATGGCGGGGGCATCGCGGCCGATCAGCACCACGGCGCGCACGTAGCGCGACACCGGGCCGGCCAGCGGATCGAATTCCTGCCCCTTGCCGTCGCCGCCGGCGATCAGCACGATCTTTTGCGCTTCGCCGCCGAAACTCTTGCCCAGGCCGTCGATGGCTGCCACGGTGGCGCCCACGTTGGTGCCCTTGCTGTCGTCGTAGAACTCGACGCCGTTGATCGAGGCAACCAGTTCCACGCGGTGCGGCTGGCCGCGATAGTCGCGCAGGCCATGCAGCAGCGGCGCGAACGGCAGGCCGATCGCGCGGCACAGCGCCAGCGCCGCCAAGGCGTTCGTCGCGTTGTGCGTGCCGCGGATCTGCAATGCATCCGCCGGCATCAGCTTTTTCACGTAAGTCTCGACCGCCGGCACCGGCTCGTTCTTGCGGCGCTTCTTTACCGGCTCGGCATCGTCCGTCGGCTCCGCGGTGGCGAGCCACCACACGCCCCGTTCGTTGACGAGGCCAAAGCCGTGCAGGCCCTCGGGCTCGCCGCTACCGAAGGTAACGCTGGTGCCGACCGGATTGGCCATCCGCATCGTCCAGGCGTCGTCGCGATTGAGCACGCGCACGGTGTGCTCGCCGAAGATGCGCGCCTTGTCCGCCGCATAGGCTTCCATGCTGCCGTGCCAGTCGAGGTGATCCTGCGTCAGGTTCAGTACCGTGGCGGCGTCGGCCTGCAGCGAATACGTGGTGTGCAGCTGGAAGCTGGACAGTTCCAGTACCCAGGCCTGCGGCAGCGCCTCCGCATCCATCGCTTCACGCAGCACGTCCAGCGCGGCCGGACTGATGTTGCCGGCCACCTTCACCGACAGGCCGGCGCGCTCGCACAGCTGGCCGGTCAGCGTGGTGACGGTGGTCTTGCCGTTGGTGCCGGTGATCGCGATGACTTTCGGTGCGTAGGCACGGTCGGTCTTCAGCCAGGCCAGCGCCTGGGCGAACAGTTCGATCTCTCCCCAGACCGGGATGTTTTTCTGCTGCGCGGCAGGCAGGATTTGCGACAGCTCGCGGTCCGGCGCCAGGCCGGGGCTGACGGCGACGAAGTCCACGCCGTCGAGCAGCGCGGCATCGAACGGGCCGGAGATGAACTGCGTGCCGGGCACCGTTTCGCGCAGCGCGGGCAGGCGTTCCGGCACGGCGCGCGTATCGGCCACGCGCAGCAGCGCGCCGCAGCGGGCGAGCCACTGCGCCATTGCCAGGCCCGATTCGCCAAGGCCCAGCACCAACGCGATTTTGCCGTTGTAGATCATCGTCGCTCGTCGCCCGTTATCGCAGTTTGAGGGTCGAAAGACCCACCAGCACCAGCATCATGGTCACGATCCAGAAACGCACCACTACCTGGGTTTCCTTCCAGCCCTTTTGTTCGAAGTGATGGTGCAGCGGCGCCATCAGGAAGACGCGGCGGCCCTGGCCGTAGCGTTTCTTGGTGTACTTGAACCATGCCACCTGGATGATCACCGAGATGGTTTCGGCGACGAAGATGCCGCCCATGATGAACAGCACGATTTCCTGGCGCACGATGACGGCGATGGTGCCCAGCGCGCCGCCCAGCGCCAGCGCGCCGACGTCGCCCATGAATACCTGCGCGGGATGCGTGTTGTACCAAAGGAAGGCCAGGCCCGCGCCAGCCATCGCGCCGACGAAGATGATCAGCTCCCCCGCCCCCGGAATATGCGGGATGAACAGGTATTTCGAATAGGTGGCGCTGCCGGTGAGATACGCAAACAGGCCGAGCGCGGAGCCGACCATCACGGTCGGCATGATGGCCAGGCCATCCAGGCCATCGGTGAAGTTGACGGCGTTCGACGAACCGACGATCACGCAATAGGTCAGTGCGATGAAGCCCCACACGCCCAGCGGATAGCTGATGGTCTTGAAGAACGGCACGATCAGGTCGGCCTTCGGCGGCAGGTCCATCGAAAAGCCGGACTGCACCCAGTTGAAGAACAGCGAGAACACTTCGGCCGGCGTCGGCGCCGACACGGAGAACGCCAGGTACAGCGCGGCGGCCACGCCGACCAGCGACTGCCAGAAATATTTTTCGGCCGAGCGCATGCCCTCCGGGTCCTGCCTGACCACTTTCCGGTAGTCGTCCACCCAGCCCACGGCGCCGAAGCCCAGCGTGACGACGATGACGGGCCAGATCAGCCGGTTCGACCAGTCGCACCACAGCAGCGTGGAAACGCCGATCGCGATCAGGATCAGCACGCCGCCCATGGTCGGCGTGCCGTGTTTTTTCAGGTGCGTCTGCGGACCGTCGGTACGCACGGCCTGGCCGTACTTCATCGCGGTCAGTTTGCGGATCACGGCGGGACCGGCGACGAGGCCGATCACCAGCGCCGTGATCGTGGCGAACACGGCGCGGAATGTAATGAAGGTAAAGACGCGGAATGCGCCGATATCGTCCTGCAGGTACTGGGCGAGCCAAAGCAGCATGATCAGTGGGTTTCCTTGTTAGCTTGTTGCGATCCAATCAAATGCTGCACGACCCGCTCCATCTTCATGAAACGGGAGCCCTTGATCAACACCGTGGTGTCCGGCGTCACTGCCGCGTCGACTGCCGCGAGCAATGCGTCGAACTGTTCGAAATGACGGACCGCATCGGCACCCGGCATGCTCATATGCCTTGCCAGCTCGCCCGTCACGAGCACCTGTTCGATGCCCTTCTGTGCCGCGTAGGCGGCGATCTCTTCGTGGAACTCCTTGCCCTGGGTGCCCACTTCACCCATGTCGCCCAGCACCAGCACGCGCGGCGCCGGGCTGTTTGTCAGCACGTCGATCGCGGCGCGTACCGAGTCGGGGTTGGCGTTGTACGTATCGTCGATCACGGTGGCACCGCTGGCGGCCCGCTTGCACTGCAGGCGGCCGCTGACCGGCGCGAAGCTGTCCAGCCCCGCCTTGACGCGGTCGAACGAAATACCGGCTGCGGCCGTGCAGGCGATGGCGGCCAGCGCGTTGCGCACGTTGTGCTCGCCGGCTGCCTGCAGGGCGACATAGAACTGGACCAGTTCGCCATCGCTGCAGCGGATCGACACGAACATCTGGTTGCCGAAATCCGCCGGGCGGAACGTGCAACTCACATCGGCCTCCTTGGTCAGGCCGAAGGTGATCGTGCGGCGGCTGCCGGCGAGCTCGCGCCAGACCGGCGTGAATTCATCGTGCGACGGGAACACCGCCGTACCGTCGGCCGGCAGCGCGGCCAGCACGGAACCGTTCTCGCGCGCCACGGCTTCCACCGTGTGCATGAACTCCTGGTGCTCGCGCTGCGCGTTGTTGACCAGTGCGATGGTCGGCGCGGCAATATGCGCCAGCCGGCCGATCTCGCCCGGATGGTTCATGCCCAGTTCGATCACGGCGGAGGAATGATGCGAGGCCAGGCGGAACAGCGTGAGCGGCACGCCGATCTCGTTATTCAGGTTGCCGCGCGTCGCCAGCCGGTCTTCCTCGCCATGCGCGGCGGCCAGGATGGCGGCGATCATTTCCTTGACGGTCGTCTTGCCGTTGCTGCCGGTGACACCGATCACCGGCAGGTCGAACTGGCTGCGCCACCAGCGGGCGATCTGGCCCAGCGCCGCCAGCGTGTCGGGAACCACGATGGCCGGCGAGGTCCAGCCTTCCGGCAGGCTCTCGACGACGACGGCGGCCGCGTTGTGCGCCACCTGCGGCAGGAAATCGTGGGCGTCGAAATGCTCGCCGCGCAGCGCGACGAACAGCGCGCCCGGCGCCACGGTACGGCTGTCGGTCGACACGCCATCAAAGGCGATCGCCTCGCTGCCGGGCTCGCCCTGCAGGCGCGCGCCGGAGAGTGCGCCAAGGATCTCGTGGAGCGTAGCGCGCATCAGTTCGACCTCATCATCGTCAGTCGGGCCGTCAGCGCCAGCTGGGCGTGATCGGCATCGGAAAACGGCAACTTCTTGCCCTTGATTTCCTGGTACGGTTCATGGCCCTTGCCGGCTACCAGGATCACGTCGCTCTTCGCCGCGTGCTTGACCGCGGAAAGGATCGCGGCGGCACGGTCCTCGATCGCCTGGGCGGGCCGGCCGGCATCCATGCCGGCCACGATCTGCGCGATGATCGCGTGCGGATCTTCGCTGCGCGGGTTGTCACTGGTAACGAGCACGTGGTCCGCCGCCTGCGCGATGCGGCCCATCTGCGGGCGCTTGCCCGGGTCGCGGTCGCCGCCGCAGCCGAACACGCACCACAGCTGGCCGCCGCGGTCGGTGGCCACCGGGCGCAGCGCCTCGATGGTTTTTTCCAGCGCATCGGGCGTGTGGGCATAGTCGATGACGACCATCGGCGCATCGTTGCCGCCGACCAGCTGCATGCGGCCCGGCGCCGGCACGAGCGCTTCGATCGCGTCGACGGCGGCACGCAGCGGCATGCCTTTCGCCAGCAGCGCGCCCAGCACGCCGAGTGCGTTGCTGACGTTGAACGCGCCCACCAGTTGCGTCTTCACCTGGGCGGCGCCGTAGGGCGAGTCGAGGTGGAACTCGGTGCCGGCGCTGCGGCTGCGGACCTGGCTGGCACGCAGCACGGAGACGCCTGGCAACGCGGCCAGGTCGATGTCGTTCCTCAACGTATAGCCGATCACCTGGGCGCCGGTCATCCGTGCAGCCATGCGCGCGCCGGCCGGATCGTCCAGGTTGATCACGGCGGCCTTCAGCCCCGGCCAGGCGAACAGCTTCTGCTTGGCCGCTTCGTAGGCTTCCATCGAACCATGGAAATCCAGATGGTCGCGCGTCAGGTTGGTGAACACGGCGACGTCGAAATGCATGCCCGCCACGCGGCCCTGTTCGAGGCCGATCGACGACACCTCGATCGCCAGCGCGCGTGCGCCGGCGGCGCGGCACTCGTCCAGCGTGCGCGCCAGCAGCACCTGGTCCGGCGTGGTGTAGCCGGTGGCCAGGAATTCGGGCTCCGCACGCCCGTTGGTTCGGCCATAGAACAGGCCGACGCCCAGCGTGCCGATGACGGCCGCGGTTTCGCCGGCGCGCGACAATGCATGGCCCAGCCACACGGCCGACGATGTCTTGCCGTTCGTGCCGGTGATGCCGACGGTGAACATGCCGGCATCCGGCATGCCGTACACGGCGTGCGCGATCGGGCCGGCCAGCTGCTTCAGCATTGCCACCGGCAGGCTGGCAACGCGCCATTCCGGCTTCCATGCGAATCCCTGCGGGTCGTACAGGACCGCCGCGGCGCCCTGCTCGATCGCCACCTCTATATAGTTGCGGCCGTCACCGGCGTCGCCCGGGTAGGCGAAGAATACGTCGCCCGGCTTGATGCGGCGCGAGTCCGAGGCCAGCTGGCCGTTCGGCGCGGCCTGCATGATCCAGCCGCGGATCTGGTTGATGTCGTCGTTATTGTTCATGTCCGTCATTACATGGCCTCCCCGTCGTTGCTCGTCGGAGCCACGATTTCCGTCACGGTGGAATCGGGAGGCACGTTCATGGCCCGCAGCGCGTTTTCCGCGACCTTGGCGAAAGTGGGAGCCGCCACCTGGCCGCCGAACCTGCCGCCCTGGGTCGGCTCGTCGATCATCACCGCGATCACGAAGCGCGGCGCCGACAGCGGCACGATGCCCACGAAGGAGCCGATGTACTTGCGCGGGATCGGATAGCGGCCGTTTTCCACCTTGTAGGCGGTACCGGTCTTGCCGCCCACGCGGTAGCCCGGAATCTGGGCCTGCTTGGCGGTACCGTCCTTGCCGGTGACGACCATCTCCAGCATCTCGCGCATCTGGCGCGCGGTCTGCGACTTGATGATCTGCTGGCCCTGCGGCAGCTCGTGGCTTTTCTGGAAGGTCAGCGGGATCGTGTCGCCGTCGCGTGCAAACATCAGGTACGAGCGGGCCAGCTGGATCAGCGATACAGAAATGCCGTTACCGTAGCTCATCGTGGCCTGTTCGATCGGCCGCCAGTTCTTGTAGGGGCGCACGCGGCCGGCGACTGCGCCGGGGAAGCCCCACTTCGGCTGCTGGCCAAAACCGACCTTGGTAAACATCTCCCACATGTCCTGCGGCGGCATCGACAGCGCGATCTTCGAGGTGCCGATATTGGACGACATTTCCATCACCTGCTGCACGGTGATCACGTGGTGCGGCTTGGTGTCGCTGATCGTGCGGTCCTTGATCGTCAGGCGGCCGTTGCCGGTGTCGATATGGGTGTAGGGCGTGACCACGCCCTTGTCCAGCGCGAGCGCCACGGTAATCGCCTTCAGCGTGGAACCCGGTTCGAACGAATCGGTCATCACGCGGTTGCGCAGCTGCGCGCCGGTGAGCTTGCGGCGGTCGTTCGGGTCGTAGCTGGGATAGTTCGCCAGCGCCAGCACCTCGCCGGTGTGCACGTCCAGCACCACGGCGGCGCCGGCCTTGGCCGCGAATTTCTCGACCGCGGCCTTCAGCTGCGTGAAGGCGATGTACTGGATCTTCGAATCGACCGACAGCACCAGGTCCTTGCCGTCGTGCGGCTCGTGCTTGGCGCCGATGTCCTCGACGATGTGGCCCAGGCGGTCCTTGATCACGCGGCGCGTGCCGGGCTGGCCCACCAGCGTTTTCTGGTGCGCCAGCTCCATCGATTCCTGGCCCACGTCTTCCACGTTGGTGAAGCCGACCACGTGCGTCATCACTTCGCCCTGCGGGTAGAAGCGCTTGTATTCCTTGCGGGTGTCGATGCCGTCGATCTTCAGATGGGCGATCTTGTCGGCGATTTCCTGCTCGACCTGCCGCTTCAGGTAAACGAAGTTGCGGTCGGAGTCGAGTTTCTTGCGCAGCTCGGCCTCGCTCATGTCGAGCAGGCCGGCCAGCGCGCGGAGCTTTTCGGGCGGCGCCTGCAGCACGTCGTCCGGAATTGCCCAGATGGCCTTGACGGGCACCGACGAGGCCAGCACCTGGCCGTTGCGGTCCATGATCTTGCCGCGCGTGGCCGGCAGCTCGATGGTGCGCGCGTAGCGGATCTCGCCCTGCTTCTGCAGGAACTGGGTGGACAGGCCCTGCAGCCACAGCGCGCGCACTGCCAGCGCGGCGAACGCGGCGAACAGCACGAACAGCACCACCCGCGAACGCCAGGTAGGCAGCCGCACCGCGAGCACTGGGCTCTTGGAGAACGACACGCCTTTCGAGGCGGCCACGCGGGAGCTTGCGGCGTTCGAGCGGCTCATTGTTCGCCCTCGGTCAGGTATTGCGTGCGCGCCGGCGTGAGCTGGGTCATGCCCAGGTCACCGTGCGCGATTTCCTCGATGCGGGCGTGCTTGCCCAGCGTCGACTGGTCCAGCTGCAGCTGGGCCCATTCGATGTCGAGCTGGCGCGCCTTGGCCTGCGCCCGTTCCAGTTCGATGAACAGGTGGCGCGCCTGGTATTGCGCGTTGACGAGCGACAGCGCGCAGCCCACCAGCAGCGCGGCCAGCACGGCGGCGAGCTTGCCGCTCATGCCGGCCTCTCGTGTCTGGAAGTCGTTGCCGGGAGCCGCATCGCCACGCGCATCACCGCCGAGCGGGCACGCGGGTTCTCGCCCACTTCCCGGTCGGATGGCTTGATCTTGGCCAACAGCTTCACTTCCGGCTGCGGCAGGTCGGCGGCGCGGATCGGCAGCCGGCGGTCCGGCTGCGGCACGTTGGCACGCTCGGCAAGGAAACGCTTGACGATGCGGTCTTCCAGCGAATGGAAGCTGATGACGGCCATGATGCCGCCTGGCGCCAGCGCGTCGTATGCCTGCTTCAACCCTGCCTGGAGGTCCTCAAGCTCTTGATTGATGTAAATCCGGATAGCCTGAAAGGTCCTTGTGGCCGGATCCTTGCCCTTCTCCCGGGTTTTGACCGCGCCTGCCACGATGCCGGCAAGCTGTCGTGTGCTTGAAATTGGTTCGACTGCCCGGCGAGCAACAATCGCCTTTGCAATCTGAAAAGCAAACCGTTCTTCCCCATAATCCCTGATCACCTTTTCAAGAGTCTGTTCCGATTCCGTGGCCAGCCATTCGGCCGCGGAGATGCCGCGTGTCGTGTCCATCCGCATGTCGAGCGGCCCGTCATTGCGGAATGAGAAACCGCGCGCGGCGTCGTCCACCTGCGGCGACGAGATGCCCAGGTCGAGCAGTACGCCGTCGACCTGGCCGATGCCGCGCGCGGCGAAGGCGTCCGCCATCGTGGCGAAACTGTCGTGCACGATGGTGAAGCGCGGGTCTTCGATGGTTTGCGCGGTGGCGATCGCCTGCGGATCCTTGTCGAACGCGACCAGGCGGCCGTTCGGCCCCAGGCGCGACAGCAGCAGGCGGCTGTGGCCGCCGCGGCCGAACGTGCCGTCGACATAGATACCGTCTGCGCGCACGCCGGCGATGGCAAGCGCATCGACCGCTTCGTCCAATAGCACCGTACGATGCTGGAATTCTGGCACCGCTGTGTTCGTCATGTTGCGGGCCTTTAGAAAGAAAAATCGGACAGTGTGTCCGGCATGCCGACGTCGATCGTGGCTTGCTCGTTTTCGGCGCGTTTGGCCGGGTCCCAGATTTCAAAGTGCGTCAGCATGCCGGACAGGATGACTTCGCGGCCCAGCCCGACGGCGGCGCGCAACTCCGGCGCAACGAGAATGCGCCCGGTGGCATCCATCTCCACGTCGCTGGCATTGCCCAGCAGGATGCGCTGCCAGCCGCGTGCCGACATGGGCCAGGAAGCGATCTGGTCGCGCTTGGCTTCCCAAACGGGGCGCGGGTACATCAGCAGGCAGCCGTCCGGGTGCTTGGTCAGCGTGAGGCGACCTTCGCACTGGATCGTCAGCGCGTCACGATGCTTGGCAGGAATGGACATCCTGCCTTTCGCATCGAGAGTGATCGCGGAAGCGCCCTGGAACACGGCTGTACTTTCTCTTCAGAACCTGGTTTGGATAAATCTGTTGTCGGTATTAGGTGGCGCCGTTTCCGCCCCGATATCCCACAAAACTGCACTTTTTCACACAGGTGCCCACTTTAAAGGGCGGCACGACAGTGGTCAAGCGATTTCCGAAGAGTAAAACTCGATTTTTACTAATGAAATTAAGGACTTAGCGCGTATCGTTCAAGCAGTCTCAAGGCAGAAAACGTCGACAAATCAGGTACCTAGGCTATTTAGTGCATGTGCTACCTCATCTGCGGGAGAGCACAAAACACTGCCAAGTGGCAAACAATAAAATTTGAGGAAAATATAATGTTGCCTCACCACAACGGCTGCGTGGCGGGCCCGCGACGGCTTAAGGAAGAGATTGTGGGGTTCGGGCTGTCGTGGTTTCCCGACACTGTATCCGCATACAGGCAGGGCTCCCGGCGCAGTGAGCACTACCGGGGGCGGGTAATAAAAATGTTTATAAGACAACGTTTAGCGATTGTAATGAAAGACTGGGAGATCACTAAAAATTCTGGGAGGAAACAGGATGTATAGACAACTTTGAGCGCGTCCGCCGGTTTTTTCAGCAGCACGCCCGTACTGAAATCGCTCCGTCAGACGATCCCTGACCGGCTCCAGCATGTACGGCGCCATGCGCCCTGCAGCCAGAGTGAGTACTCATCAGCATGATGAAAGTGGATTTCGCGACTTGCCATCCGAAGCCGGATCGATCCCGGCACCCGATGCCGGGCAAGCAGGTACAAACGACTGAAGAGGAGTACATCGACTGCGGCTCAAGTGGTCCGTCGGATGCTGGAAGGCTTGCTGAGGCCTCGCAAAGCGGAAAAATCTCAGCCCGCTTCCCACCCGCGCGACCGCTCCACCGCCCTGCCCCACCGGTCCAGCAAGGCGCCCCGCCGGTCCTCCGACATCCCCGGCTCGAAGCGCCGCTCGCACTGCCACTGCGCGGCGATTTCCTCTTGCGATGCCCAGAAGTGCACGGCCAGCCCCGCCAGGTAGGCGGCGCCGAGCGCGGTGGTTTCCGTCACGCGCGGGCGCACCACGGGCACGCCCAGCAGGTCGGCCTGGAACTGCATCAGCATGTCGTTGCGGGCCGCGCCGCCATCGGCGCGTACTTCGAGCACCGGGTGCGCGGCGTCGCGCTGCATCGCCGCCAGCAGTTCCGCGCTCTGGTAGGCGATGGCTTCGACGGCGGCGCGGGCAATGTGGGCGGCGGTACTGCCGCGCGTGAGACCGGCGATGGTGCCGCGCGCGTACGGGTCCCAGTGCGGCGCGCCGAGGCCGACGAAGGCCGGCACCAGCATCACGCCGCCGCTGTCGGGCACCGACGCGGCCAGCGCTTCCACGTCGCCTGACTGTTTGATGATGCCGAGGCCGTCGCGCAGCCATTGCACGGTGGCGCCGCCCATGAACACGCTGCCTTCGAGCAGGTAGCAGGCGCCATCGTGGAGGCGCCAGCCCACGGTCGACAGCAGCCGCTGGTGCGATACCGCCGGGCGGTCGCCGGCATGCATCAGCATGAAGCATCCGGTGCCGTAGGTGTTCTTGACCATGCCCGGCACGTGGCAGGCCTGGCCGAACGTGGCGGCCTGCTGGTCGCCGGCGATGCCGGCCACCGGGATCGGGCTGCCGAACAGGCCGGCATGCGTGGCACCGACCTCGCCGCTGGACGACACGATCTCCGGCAGCACGGCTTCCGGGATACCGAACAGCGCCAGCAGGTCGGCGTCCCAGCGCATCAGGTGGATGTTGAACAGCATCGTGCGCGACGCGTTGCTCACGTCCGTCACGTGGGCGCCGCACAGCTTGAATACGAGCCAGCTGTCCACGGTGCCGAAGCACAGTTCGCCGCGTTCGGCGCGGGCGCGGGCATCGGGCACGTTATCGAGCAGCCAGGCCAGCTTGGTGGCGGAAAAATAGGCGTCCAGTTCCAGGCCGGTGCGGTCGCGGATCGATGCCGCCTTGCCGGCGGCGCGCAGCGCGTCGCACTGGTCGGCCGTGCGCCGATCCTGCCAGACGATTGCCGGGCCCACCGGACGGCCGGTGGCGCGCTCCCACAGCACGGTGGTCTCGCGCTGGTTGGCGATGCCGATCGCGCGCACCTGCGACGGGCGCACGTTCGCTTCGCGCAGTACCTGGCGCGCCACGGCGAGCTGGCTGGTCCAGATATCGCCGGCGTCGTGCTCGACCCAGCCGGGCCGGGGGAAATGCTGGGGGAATTCCTGTGCGGCGCAGCCGCCGATGCGGCCTTCGTGATCGAACAGGATGGCGCGCGAACTGGTGGTGCCCTGGTCGAGGGCGAGGATGTAGTTCTTCATGACCGAATTTAGTGAAGCAAGCCGATAGGCCGGATTCTGTTACGGCACCGGCAAGCCGGTGCTATGACAGCCATTCCTCTAGGCGACGGATTACTCCGCCGCTCAAGCTTTCTACCCGCACGCTCCGCGAGCAGCATCATCGCGTGCCTATTTGAAATTGCACCAGGTGGAGGTTACCGCGTTTCACCGTAACTTAATACGCTCGTCTCTGTGGCCCTATTCCTCGCCTTATACCTCGTGAAAGGCTTTCGGCGGACGGCCGTTAACCGTCACCCCGCTCTGTGGAGTCCGGACCTTCCTCCCGCCAACACATTGCTGTGCCGGCCAGCGGCTGTCTGGCTTGCTTCGGGCGCTATTGTACCCGATCGCCGGCCGGGGCTCGAACACCTGCGCCGCAAAACGGAAATCGGTGTCGCCATTTCAAAAGCCCGGCGCCAGGCCCGGCTCTAGAATGCCGCATCACCCACAAGAGGCCCACATGACCCATCCATCCCGTTCCGGCGGCCAGATCCTGGTCGATGCGTTGAAGATCCACGGCGTCGATACCGCGTTCGGCGTGCCCGGCGAAAGCTATCTCGACGTGCTGGATGCCTTGCACGAATCGGGCATCCGCTTCGTGATCAACCGCCAGGAAGGCGGCGCGGCATTCATGGCCGACGCCTACGGCAAGATGACGGGCAAGCCGGGCATCTGCTTCGTCACGCGCGGGCCGGGCGCCACCAACGCATCGATCGGCGTGCATACGGCTTACCAGGATTCCACGCCGATGATCCTGTTCATCGGCCAGGTGGGCGGCGACTTCATCGACCGGGAGGCGTTCCAGGAAGTGGACTACCGCCGGATGTTCGGCCAGATGGCGAAGTGGGTGGCGCAGATCGACCGCGCCGAGCGCATTCCCGAGTACCTGGCGCGCGCCTTCCAGGTTGCTACCAGCGGGCGCCAGGGGCCGGTGGTGCTGGCCCTGCCGGAAGACATGCTGGTTGCCCAGGCCGCCGTGCCGGATACGCGCCGATATCAGCCGGTGCAGGCCAGCCCGTCGCAGGCGCAGATCGACGCATTGCGCGCCATGCTGGCCACGGCCCGGCGCCCGCTGCTGCTGCTGGGCGGCAGCGGCTGGACGGAGCAAGCCTGCGCCGACATCGCCCGGTTCGCCGAAGCGAACCATCTGCCGGTGGCCTGCGCCTTCCGCTACCAGGACCTGCTGGACAACGATCATCCGCACTACGTCGGCGACGTGGGCATCGGCATCAACCCGAAGCTCGCGGCGCGCGTCAAGGAAGCCGACGTGCTGATCGCCCTCGGCCCGCGCCTGGGCGAAATGACGACCGGCGGCTACACCGTCATCGAGGCGCCGCTGCCGCGCCAGCGGCTGGTGCATATCCACGCCAGCACGGAGGAACTGGGCAGCGTCTACCAGGCCGAACTGATGATCGCCAGCGGCATGCCGCAGGCCGCGGCGATGCTGGCCGCGATGGCGCCCATCGACACACCGGCGTGGGTGGGCAGCGTCGCCGATGCCAGGGAAGAGCTGCGCGCGTGGCAGGAACGCCCGGCCATTTTCCAGGATGGCCAGGCGCCGCTGGATTTATGGCAGGTGGTGCGCGACATCGATACGCTGGCGCCGCACGACGTGATCATCACGAACGGCGCCGGCAACTACGCCACCTGGGCGCACCGCTTCCACCGCTATGGCGGCATGCGCACGCAGCTGGCGCCGACCAGCGGCGCGATGGGCTACAGCGTGCCGGCCGGCGTCGCTGCCCGGATCATCGATCCGCAGCGCACGGTCATCACGTTTGCCGGCGACGGCGAATTCATGATGAATGGCCAGGAGCTGGCCACGGCCGTGCAGCACGGCGTCGGTGTGATCGTGATCGTGTTCAACAACCGCATGTTCGGCACGATCCGCATGCACCAGGAGCGCACATACCCGGGCCGGGTGTCGGGCACGGACCTGGAAAACCCGGACTTCGCCGCGCTGGCGCAAGCCTATGGGGGTCAGGGCGAAATCGTCGAGCGCACCGCGCAGTTCGCACCGGCACTGCAGCGCGCCCTCGCATTTACGCGCGAAAGGAATCTGCCGGCGGTGATCGAGTTGCGCTACGACGGCAACCTGATCACGCCGGGCGCCACGCTGGAGACGATCCGCGGCAATGCCGAGAAGGAAAAGGCGGCCCGCGCCGGGCAGCCCGACTAGACGTTATCGGCGGCGCGAGCCCAGGGCCGAGTCAGCCCTGCGACGGCGGCAACGTTTCCCACTTTGGCGCCGCCGGCTTTTCGCCGGGCGCCTCCTTGCCGGCCGGGCAGGCGCGGCAAGCCTTCGGCTTTTGCGCGAAATCGCGCACCTTCTGCAGGGTCATCGGCAACGACTCGTCGGCGCAATAACCGCCATCCAGCGTCAGCGTGTTGCCGTCCCTGGAAAACTTGCCGCTGAGCGTACGCTCCGGCTCGTCCGGCGGCTGCACCGTGAAATACATCATCCGGCCGCGCGGGTCGATGTTGACGTCGTTCGCCACCACCGGCCACGACAGGCCACCCGCCGTGTATTCGTAGATCACCGTGTCCACCTCGGCAAAGCGCTGCAGCGTGATGCGCTGGCCGCCGAACTCGCCGCCGGGCTGCACGCACAAATCCGAATAGACCGCCATGCCGTAGCGCGGCAAGCCGCTTTTTTCCGGCGTGGCTTTCTTTGCGCCCTGCGGCGCGGCCATGGCAGCGGTACAGGCCAGCAGCAATGCGAGGGCGACGCTCGATCTTGTTTTCATTAATGGAGTCGGCAAAGTAAACGTGGCGTCATTCTAACGCACGAAAAAAAACCGGCCCGCGAGGGCCGGTCTTGTTGGCGCGAATGAATTGCGCCGTCATGCGAACAACTTAGAAGGCGTGACGCACGCCCACGTTGAACGCGCTGTCGCCCGAACCGGCGTCGCTGTTGCCGCCGACGGTGAACGCTGCGCCGTTCTTGTTGTCGATCTTCGCGTACGACACGTAGCCGGTGGTGCGCTTCGAGATGTCGTGCATGTAGCCGATCGCCCACTGCTTGGCATCGCGGTTCACAGCTTCGCGGTCATCCTTGTAGATGAACGAAGCGATGACCTTGCCAGCGCCAGCCACTGGCACTTGCACGCCCAGCAGGCCGTCGCGGCTGTCGCGCGATGCCGGCACGGCCACGGTCGTGTAGGCGATGCCGCCCTGATTCACGCCATTGACCACTTGGCTGTTCGCGTAAGCAACGCTGTTCAGGCCCTTGCTGCGGTTGAACATGAAGTAAGCCTTGGCAACCTGGAAGTCATAGTTCACGGCCAGCAGGCTGTTGTGGCCAATGCCGCGTTCCACTGCTGCGGCCGTAGCGGTCGAAGCGGTGTCGTTGTTGCGGTTGTTGTAGGCAACGCGGGCGTTCAGCGGGCCGTTGACGTACGACACGGCAGCGCTCAGCTGGCGGCCGGCCGACGCTTCGGACTGTTCGCCGAAGCCGTAGAACACTTCACCGGAGAAGCCGTTGTAGACCGGGGTCTGGTACACGACAGCGTTGCTGTTACGCAGGTTGATGCCGTTTGCCGGGAACAGGTTCTTCGCGGAACCAGCCAGGCCGGCAGCGAACGGGTCGCCCACTTGCGCCAGCGCGTTGTACCACGGGGTGTACTGGCGGCCGACGGTCAGCGTACCAGCGGTGGTGGAACGCAGGCCGACGAAGGCCTGGCGGTTGAACAACGTGTTGCTGGTGTTGTCCAGCTGGCCGTCGTCGACCTTGTAGCCGGTTTCCAGGGTGAAGATCGCGGACAGGCCGCCACCCAGGTCTTCGGTACCGCGGAAGCCGATGCGCGATGCATTGGCGACGCCGGACGACAGCTTGGTGACGTTGCCGTCTTTACCGCCGCGCTCGGCGACGATACCAGCGTCAACGATACCGTAGATCGTTACATTCGATTGTGCAAAAGCGGCGCTGCTCATTGCGCCCAGAACTGCAACGGAGATTAGAGTTTTTTTCATTACATTTCCTTCAGTTGTGTTGCATCTAAAAAGTAAGGCAACGGCTTAATTCGGTCTTGCGGTGCCGGGAGACGAACACTCCGGACCGCTTATTGGTGAGGGCAAACCCCGATTTGCCACTGTGCCGCGAGCCTTCGGTAAAGGTGCGGCGTTCACTTATTGTCGCGGCCGATTCAATCGCGCCGTCTTGTTATCAGTGCGCCGGGCACTGGAGGCGGCACTATACTGATGGTTTGCTAATCCATCAAGAGTAAAAATACTTACCAGCTGTGCCAGGCTGGATGCCTGATCCTGCATGCTGTGCGACGCGGCGGTAGCTTCTTCCACCAGCGCCGCGTTCTGTTGCGTGACGGCGTCCATCTGTGCAATGGCTTCGTTTACCTGCACGATACCGGCGCTCTGCTGCTGGCCCGCCACGGTAATCTCGCCCATGATGTCGGTCACGCGGCGCACGCTCACCACCACTTCTTCCATCGTGCTGCCGGCCTGGTTGACCAGCTTGGTACCGGCTTCGACCTGGTCGACCGAATCGCCGATCAGTTCCTTGATCTCGCGCGCCGCCGCGGCGGAGCGTTGCGCCAGGTTGCGCACTTCCGACGCCACCACGGCAAAGCCGCGGCCCTGTTCGCCCGCCCGGGCAGCTTCCACCGCCGCGTTCAGCGCCAGGATATTGGTCTGGAAGGCGATGCCGTCGATCACGCCGGTGATGTCCGAAATCTTCTTCGCCGACTCGTTGATCGAGCCCATCCGCTCGACCACCTGCGACACCACCTGGCCGCCCTGCTCGGCGATCGCCGACGCGCTCACGGCCAGTTCGTTGGCCTGGCGCGCGCTGTCGGAATTGTGGCGCACGGTCGACGTCAGTTCTTCCATCGATGCCGCGGTTTCTTCCAGCGAGCTGGCCTGTGCTTCGGTACGGGACGACAGGTCCACGTTGCCGGCCACCACCTGCTGTGCCGCGCTGGCGATCGTTTCGGTGGAGTGGCGTACCTGGCCGACGATGTTGGCCAGGCTGTCGCGCATCGATTTCATCGCGAACAGCAGACTGCTGTCATCGCCCGCCTGGGTGCGCACATCCACGTTCAGTTCACCTGCCGCGATCCGGCCGGCCAGCTCCACCGCGTACTGCGGCTCGCCGCCCAGCGTCTTCACGAGCCAGCGGGTAATCAGCAGCGCAGCCAATGCACCGAGCAGCACCGAGATGACCAGCAGGCCGGCGATCCAGGTGCGCGACGCATTGTATACCTGATCACCAAACTCTGCCGCCGCGTTGCCGCCTTCGCCGTAGTATTTAACCAACTTGTCCACCTGGCCGCGCAAGGCAACGATCAATTTATTGGATTCGCCGCGAATCAGCTGCTTCGCCAGCACCGTGTCGCCAGCACGCACGGCCGCGCGCAGTTTCGCATCCTCGGCCATGTAGCGATCCCACAATGCCAGGAATTCGCTGTACAGCGCCTGCTCTTCCGGCGTCTTGATCAGGGTGACGTATTCGTCCTGCATCTTCTTCAGGTCGACGAGGTCGTTCGCGATCACCTTGTCGTACTTGTCCAGCTCTGCAGCCTGGTCGGAAATGATGTACTGCAGCTCACGGGTGCGGACACGGGCGATCTGGGACTTGATGTCCTGGATCACGCGCATCGCCGGCATCCAGCGCGACGACAGGTCGTTCGCGGTGTCTTTTACCTTGGCGAGCTGGTTGATCGAGAAGATGCCGACGATGGCCGTCAGCAATAGAACCGCCGCGAAGGCCAGGCTCAGCTTGGTGGAGAGCTTGCGCTCAATTAGCCACTTCATGTGTTTCCCTTGGATTGTCTGTGAAAGAAGGCAAATTGCCGTGTGGCAAAATTTTAGCGCATTGCAGCAAACGGCGTATGGATCCCTTGATTTAATGTCCAGCACAAATGCGATTGTGTCGCTTTTGCGTCTTTCCAAAGAAACATTGATGCATGAATGCAAGGTGTTGCAGAGTGAACAAACTTCCCCGCCATTGCAGGGCTTCAGCAGCAAATAATTCACAAATAAACCTGTGTCTTTGCTGCGATGCATCAAAAATTTCTTGAAGAAAATTTTTACCTGCTCCAGAATGCGGTCTTTATTGCCGTGTGGCAATTACAGTTCAGGAGCTTCCATGTTTTCGTCCATTGAGCAATCCGGCAACATCGCTGTCGTCCAGACCAATTTTTCCTGGGGCGACGACCTGCCCCGCATCATCGCCATCGTCGAGCGCCACTTCGACGATTTCAACGGCAACGGTTTCTATCCGCATCCCGACGAGGAAGCGCTGCAGCGCGAACTGCTGGCCGTGCCGACGCTGCGCGATTTCGCCGCGCATATGGCCGCCCGCAAGGCACGCGGCCTGGCCATCACGGGCCTGGGCCTTGCCGGCCTGTCCGAAGCGCACCGCAATGCGGTGCTGTATGCGATCGCGCTGACGCAGGGTTTCCCCACGTCGACCGACCAGCGCACCAAACGCGTCGCGTGGGACGTGCGCGCCCGCCCCGGCAGCCAGTCGAAATTCGTCACGTTCTCCGAACGCACCGGCAATGCGGACATGCATACCGATTCCTCGTTCTACCCGATGCCGGAAGAGCAGTTCCTGCTCTACGTGGTTGCCTCGGCACGCTGCAATGGCGGCGAATCGCTGCTGATCGACGTCGAAGACATCGTCGCCGAACTGCAGAAAACCTCGGCCGGCCGCGCCGCCTACGCGCTGCTGTGCGAAACGCAGGTGCCGTTCCGCGTGCCCTCGGTGTATGCCGCCGGCGACGACGGAATCGAATTATTCTACGCACCCGTTTTCCATGCCGACGGCCGGGCGATGCGGTGGCGCTACGATTCAATTGAAAAAGGGCTTGCAGCCAGGCCCGACTTGGCCACTGCCGAACTGGTCGCCGCACTGCGCCTGCTCAACGAGATCGTCGAAGAGCGCGCGCCCCGCTTCGTGCGCCAGTTGCCGGACGACACGCTGCTGTGGGCCGACAACCACCGCACGCTGCACGGCCGCGCCATGTATACAGACCCGGACCGCCACCTGATCCGCATCCGCATTTCCAGCACGCCGAACGCGCACCGCGTCGGCCCATCCGGCATATCGGCGGATTGACGGCTGAAAGTCCCTATTAGAATCGCATCATGCTTGCTTCCATCCTCCCCGTTTTCCTGATCATCCTGCTGGGCGTGGCGATCCGCCGCTTCGGCTGGATGCCGGCCGAATTCTTCCCGTCGATCGAGAAATTCGCCTACAACATAGCCTTCCCGGCGATGCTATTTGCCGGCACCGCCCGGCTGTCGTTCGAAGGCGGCGAGGTTGGCGAGCTGGCGCTTGCCACGCTGCTGCCCACGTTCGTCGTGGTGCTCCTGACGCTGGCCGCGCTGCTGCTGCTGCCCGGCCTGCCGGGCCCCAGCCGCTCGTCGGTCATGCAGGGGGCAATGCGTCCGAATACCTATTTCGGCCTGGCCGTGGCAGCCCTGTTCTTCCCGGCCGAAACGGCGTCGCTGGTCATGCTGGCGCTGGCGCTGTGCCTGCCGGTAGTGAATGCGCTGTCGGTCCTTGCCCTGGCGTGGTGGAGCGGCAGCAAGCCGAACATGGCCAGCGTCGGCAAGACGCTGGCACGGAACCCGATCATCCAGGCCACGCTGGCGGGGGTGCTCGTCAGCATGCTCGGCATCGCCCTGCCGAAAGAGCTGATGAACACGCTCGACATCCTCGGCAAGTCCGCCACGGCGCTGGGCCTGCTGTGCGTCGGCGGCGGGCTGGTGTTCTCGCTCGACGGCGCGCGCCCGGCGGCACTCGCGGTAACGTCGGTGCTGAAACTGCTGGTGATGCCCTTGCTGGCGGCCCAGGTCTGCGTGATGCTGGGGGTGTCGCCGCAGATTGCGCTGGCGGCCTGCTTCTATTGCGCGCTCCCGACCGCGCCGAACGCCTATATCATGGCGAAACAACTGGGCGGCGACGCCCGCCTGATGGCGTCGCTGATTACACTGCAGACCTTGCTGGCCGTGATTACCGTGCCGTTGAGCCGCTACTTCATGCCATGGCTGGGCGCCTGAGCGTTCCATGGCATAAATATTTTGCAGGGCGTTTGTCCACGACATGCACGGTGGAAAGCTGTAAATAAAAAACATCCATGCATCCTGCCTGCCCATGTCATGGACAAGCCGCGCAGGATGCATTTTTCGCCCCTCGCCATCCGGGAAGGGCTGCAATTTTTCTCCTGGAAAAGGCATTAGAATGCTGCACGCCCAAGAGCAGGAGTACTCCGCGCAGATGAATAACCCGATGTCTTTCTCGCCCATGCCGTGCACGATCAGCGACGTCGAGCGCGACACCGGTGTGGCCAAGGAAACACTGCGCGTATGGGAACGGCGGTATGCGTTCCCGCGGCCGGAACGCGATCCGTTCGGCGAACGGCTGTATCCGGTCGACCAGGTATACAAGTTACGCCTGGTGAAGCGCCTGATCGATCTCGGCTTCCGGCCCGGCAAGGTGATCGGGTACTCGACGCAGGAATTGCATGCCCTGGCCGAGAAAACCGCTGCGGGCAACCGGTCACGCCTGCCGGACGCCGCCGAACTGGCCCCCTACCTGGAACTATGCCGCAGCCATGACAGCGACGCGCTGCGCCGCAAGCTGTCACAGGCGCTGCTGGTGATGGGCTTGCGCAACTTCGTCATCGAGCTGATGGCCCCGCTGACGGCCGCCATCGGCGACTCGTGGGCTTGCGGCGACCTCGGCGTATGGCAGGAACACCTGATCACCGAAACGCTGCAAATGGTATTGCGCAGTGCAATCTTCTCGATGCCGCCGGCCAACCCACTTGGCGGTGCGCCGCGCCCGCGCATCCTGCTGACGACCACGCCGCAGGAAAAGCATGGCCTCGGCCTGTTGATGTCCGAAGCGCTGATGGTGGCGGAAGGCTCCGGCTGCTATTCGCTGGGGCCGCAAACCCCGCTGCCCGACATCGTCGACGCGGCCCGCGCACTGCAGGTGGACGTGGTGACGCTGTCGTTCTCGACGTCGATGAACACCCGCCAAGTGCTGGACGCACTGAAGGAACTGCGGGCCCGCCTGCCGGAACCGGTGGCGCTGTGGGCTGGCGGCGGCAATGCCGCGCTGCGCCGGCGCGTACCCGCTTACGTGCAGGTGCTGACGCTGCCGGACGTGGCCAGCGCGCTGGCCAGCTGGCGCCGCGACCAGCGCAGGCACACCGCGGCCTGACCTTCAATAACTGGCGCCCGGCGGCCGGGCAAAGGCCGGGCATGGGCAAGCCCGGCCGGTAAAAACCGAAAATACCCTTTCAGCAAGGTTTTCCGAAGCGCTCTGGTAGAATAGCCGGCGCAAGAAACCATTCCCAGCGTGTTACCGGCCCCGAGCGGCCGCAGCCCCCACGACACATGTTCAGCTTCTTCAAGAAAAAAACCGTCACGCCCGACGTGCCGCCGGCCGCACCTGCGGACCAGGCGCCCGTCCCGGCTCCCCATTCCGCAGATCCCGTGCCGCCCGTCCATGCCGATGCGGCGCCGCTTGTTTTCGACGCCGAAACGGCGCCACGCCCGGAAAGCAAGCAGTCCTGGATGGGCCGGCTCAAGGCCGGCCTGTCGAAAACCTCCGCCAACCTGTCGCTGCTGTTCGTCGGCGCCCGCATAGACGACGACCTGTACGACGAGCTGGAAGCGGCGCTGCTGATGTCCGACGCCGGCATCGATGCCACCGGCTACCTGCTCGAAGCACTCAAGCGCAAGGTCAAGGATGACAAACTGACCGATGCGGCGGCCGTCAAGGTGGCGCTGAAGGCCTTGATGATCGACCTGCTGCGCCCGCTCGAAAAATCCTTCGAGCTGGGCCGGCACCAGCCGACAGTGATGATGATTTCCGGCGTCAACGGCGCCGGCAAGACCACCACGATCGGCAAGCTCGCCAAGCACATGCAGGCGCACGGCCAGTCCGTGCTGCTGGCCGCCGGCGATACCTTCCGCGCCGCCGCCCGCGAGCAGCTGATGGTCTGGGGCCAGCGCAACAACGTGACCGTGGTCTCGCAGGAATCCGGCGACCCGGCCGCCGTATCGTATGACGCGGTGCAGTCCGGCAAGGCGAAGGGCACCAATGTCGTCATGATCGATACGGCAGGCCGCCTGCCGACCCAGTTGCACCTGATGAACGAGCTGCAGAAGATCAAGCGCGTGATCGCCAAGGGCATGGCCGAGGCGCCGCACGAAACGCTGCTCGTCATCGACGGCAACACAGGCCAGAATGCGCTGGCGCAAGTCAAGGCATTCGACGATGCACTGCAGCTGACCGGCCTGATCATTACCAAGCTGGACGGCACCGCCAAGGGCGGCGTGCTGGCCGCGATCGCGCGCGTGCGCCCGGTGCCCGTGTACTTCATCGGCATCGGCGAGAAGATCGAGGACCTGCAGCCGTTCGACGCCGAGGAATTCGTCGAAGCGCTGCTCGGTTGATGGCTGGGGAGCGCAAACAGCCATGATCGAATTCGTCAACGTCACCAAGCAATACGCTGGCGACACCACCGCGCTGCGCGATGTCACGCTGACGGTCGCCAAGGGCGAGCTCGTCTATCTGGCGGGCCCTTCCGGCGCCGGCAAATCCACGCTGCTGAAGCTGATCGCGGCGATGGAGCGCCCCACGTCGGGCCAGGTCACCGTGAACGGCACCGACATCGGCCGGCTGAAAAGTGCCGGCGTGCCCTTCCTGCGCCGCAACCTGGGCCTGATTTTCCAGCAGCAGCGCCTGCTGACCGACCGCTCCGTGCTGGCCAACGTGATGATGCCGATGCTGGTCACCGGCTTGCCGCGCGGCCAGGCGGAAGAGCGCGCCCGTGCCGCGCTGGACAAGGTAGGCCTGCTGAGCCGCGCCGCCGCCAGCCCGCTGGCCCTGTCCGGCGGCGAGCAGCAGCGCGTGTCGATCGCCCGCGCCATCGTCAACCGGCCGCAGATCATCCTGGCCGACGAGCCGACGGCGAACCTGGACCGCGCCAGCGCCAACAAGGTGTTCGATGCGCTGCGCGCCTTCAACAAGGCCGGCGTGACGTGCCTGATTTCCACCCACGACGAGCTGGTGCTGGACAGTGCCAGCCGCGTGATCCACCTGAAGCAGGGTGCACTGCTGGCGGAGGCCGCATGAGCGTGTGGCTGCGTCAACACGGCTTTGCGCTGGGCGCGGCGCTGGCGCACCTGCGCCGTGCGCCGGGCTCGTTCTTCTTCAACATCCTCGTGGTGGCGATCGCGCTGGCGCTGCCGTTCGCGGGCGTGACGGTGCTCGACAATATCCGGCCGATGTCCGAACAGCTGGCCGTCGATCCCGAACTGTCGGTCTTCCTGAAGCAGGATCTGCCGCGCGAGCATACGCAGGGCATGGCGGGCTCGCTGCGCGCGGTGGCGAAGGATGCGCGGATCGTGTTCGTGCCGCGCGAAAAGGCACTGGAAGAACTGCAGGAAAAGAACGGCGTGGCCGGCGTCATCGACACGCTGGGGGAGAACCCGCTGCCCGACAGTTATATCGTTCGGCTGAACGCTTTCCAGAGCGCTGCCGAAAGCGCGCATGTGGATGACATCGCGGAAAGCATCCGCGCCATCCCCGGCGTCGAATCGGTGCAGGTCGATTCGGAGTGGGTCAAGCGGCTGGCCGCGCTGCTGGGCGTGCTGCGCGTGGGCCTGCTGCTGCTGGCGGCCACGCTGGGCACGGTCGTGGTAGCGGTCGTGTTTAATACGATCCGGCTGCAGGTACTGACGCAGCGCGAGGAAATCCTCGTGTCGCGGCTGATCGGCGCCACCGATACCTATATCCAGCGCCCGTTCTATTACACCGGCGCACTGCTGGGGCTGTTCGCTGGCGCCGTCGCGCTCGGTGCAGTGGCGTTGTCGCTGCGGCCATTGAACACGGCAATCGCCGAGTTTGCCCGGCTGTATGCGTCCGAATTCCAGCTGGCACCACTCGAGCCGCTGGCGATGGCATTGCTGCTGGCGCTGTCTGCGGGGCTCGGGCTGGTCGGTGCGGCGCTGTCGGTGCGCCGCCAGCTGGCGCGCCTTTCCTGAGCATTTTTTCAAGGCGGTCTGCCCTTGCAATCGCGCAGACTGTCCTTATCTGTTTGTTCACACCTGCCTGCCGGCGTACAACCACGTTGGCTGCGCTCCTACACGGCCTCCGGGACGACCGTGCGTTCTCGCACAGAGTTCGTTGTCACGCGCCGATACTCTTGTCCCTAATCCTTTGATCCAGATCAAATTCTACCCAGTAACATTAGGGTGGCAGGTCGCATTCCTGGCCTAACGGTTAGTATCGAGCCATAGTAATTAGGCTATCGGAGCCATTGAATTGTCTAGATTGGCACTCACCGACGGAGAGTGCTAATATATGTTTAAACGCAACGTTGAACACGATAAAGCTTTACCAGGTCTTGACACGAGGTGCTTGCCGGTGGTTAAGACGGAATTAAGCTCAACGCTGCATGCTGTACGCAAATGTCCTGCTGCAATCCCGCAGCGGGTCCATGCAAGACTTCAAGCGAGGAATGAAAATGAATATGATGTCCGCACCCTCCGCCCTGGTTCCAGCCGGCAGCAGTGCACTGGGACTCGGCTTCAGTGGCAACCTGGGTAACCTGGATGCCTACATTTCCGCTGTTAACCGCCTGCCGATGCTGACGCATGAAGAAGAAGTCTCGCTGGGCCGCCGCCTGAAGGATAACAATGACCTGAAGGCCGCGGAAAAGCTGGTGCTGTCGCACCTGCGCCTGGTGGTGTCGATCGCCCGCGGCTACCTCGGTTATGGCTTGCCGCACGCCGACCTGATCCAGGAAGGCAACATCGGCCTGATGAAAGCCGTGAAGCGCTTCGATCCGGACCAGAACGTGCGTCTGGTGTCGTACGCGATGCACTGGATCAAGGCCGAGATGCACGAGTACATCCTGAAGAACTGGCGCCTGGTGAAAGTGGCCACGACCAAGGCCCAGCGCAAGCTGTTCTTCAACCTGCGCAGCCACAAGACCGGCCTGGATGCGATGACGCCCGACCAGATCGACGCGCTGGCGAAAACGCTGGACGTGAAGCGCGAAGAAGTGATCGAGATGGAAACCCGTCTGTCGGGTCGCGATATCGCGCTGGAAGCGCCGACCGACGATGAAGACGACAAGTTCTCGCCGATCGCCTACCTGTCGTCCGACCTGTCGGAGCCGACCAAGGTGCTCGAAGCGGAACAGGTGACGCGCCTGCAATCCGAAGGCCTGGAAACCGCATTGGGCAAGCTGGATGCACGCTCGCGCCGCATCGTCGAAGCACGCTGGCTGGCCAACGACGACGGCTCCGGCGCCACGCTGCACACGCTGGCCGACGAATTCGGCGTGTCCGCCGAGCGGATCCGCCAGATCGAATCCGCCGCGCTGAAAAAGATGAAAGGCGCGCTGGCCGCCTACGTATAAGGCGCCCCGCTCCCCCTCGAACCCGGCCTTCGCGCCGGGTTTTTTACCGTTCAAAACTGGGGACGGACCCTGTTTTTGAGGAAATATTTCTTCAAAAATGGGGTCCGTCCCCTTTTTAAAGCAACTTTATTTCCTGAATTGATGTTTTCCGGGCAGCTATAGCTCAGCAGTGCGACGCAGGACATGGCAATTTGATAACCTTGCCGTTCAGCCTTTGCCGCACGGAGGACATATGCAAGCCAGGCTCATCGGAATAGTCGGCTGCGCGCTGATGGCCGGCATGGTGGCGGCATGCAGCATCGACAGCACGCAGGCCGATACGGTGGAGCGCAAGCCACGCAAGACCAGCGCCAGCTACGCGCTGGGCCAAGGCGACAGCGTGATGCTGGCCGCCGGCACGCACCTGACACTGGAAAGGATCAACGACAGCCGCTGCCGGCAGGGGGCGGTCTGCGTCTGGGCCGGCTACATCAGCTACACGTTCAAGCTGACGGGCCGCCATGGCACGCGCAACTTCGTGCTTGCCGAGAACATGCCGAACGCAAAGCCGACGCTCACGCAGGATGGATTGACATTCGCGCTGGAAAAACTGGTGCCGCCCGAACCGCCGGCCGTGGACGCGCCGCCGCCGGATTATCGGGTAAGCTTGCGCGTTACGATAGCCCGACAATCACTGCGAAACGCCGCCAATACATGACCAGACGCCTCGTCGCCACCATCGTCCTGACCGCCATCGGCACGGTCGCCATCGCGAAAACCCCGGTCGCAACCGGTACCGGCGGCGCGGTCGCCACGATCAGCGAGCGGGCATCGCAATCCGCGCTGGCGATCCTGGACCGGGGCGGCAACGCGGTCGATGCCGCCGTCGCGGCCGCGGCCACGCTGGGCGTAACGGATCCGTTCAGCTGCGGCATCGGCGGTGGCGGTTTCATGGTGGTGTACCTGGCAAAGGAAAAACGCGTCGTCACGATCGACCACCGCGAAACCGCGCCAGCCGCATTTACGCCCGCGGTCTTCCTCGACAACGGCAAGGAGATGGATTTCGACACCGTGGTGGCCAGCGGCCAGTCGGTCGGCGTGCCGGGCACCGTGCGCGGCTGGGACGAAGCGCTGCGCCGCTACGGCACGATGTCGTTCCGGCAGGTGCTGGCGCCGGCCATCGAGGTGGCCGCCGGAGGTTTTACGGTCGATGCCAATTTCTCCCGGCTGGTCGAAGAAAACACCGGCAAGTTCGGCCGCTTCCCCGCCACCGCCGCGCTGTACCTGAAGGATGGCAAGGCGCTGCAGGCCGGCGCGCGGCTGAAGAATCCCGGCCTGGCGCGCGCCTACCGCACGCTGGCGCAAGGCGGTGTCAAGGCATTCTACGAAGGGCCGCTGGCACGCGCGATCGTCGATGCCGTCAACCGCCCCGCCACCGCCCCCGGCGTGACCGTCCGCGGCGGCGCGATGACGCTGGCCGACCTGGCCAACTACGAAGCGCGCATCCGCCAGCCGGTGCGCAGCACCTACCGCGGCTATGAACTGTATGGCATGCCGCTGCCCGGCAGCGGCGGCGTGACCGTGTTCGCGGCGCTGAACATCCTCGAAGGCTGGGACCTGAAAGCGCTGCCGCGCGCGCAGGCCGAGCACCTGTACCTGGAAGCGAGCCGCCTTGCGTTCGCCGACCGCAACGCGTACCTGGCCGATCCCGAATATGTCGATGCGCCCGTGGCCGGCCTGCTCAGCAAGGAGTACGCGGCACAGCGCAGGAAAGCCATCGACGCCGCCCGTGCAGCCTCGGGTCCCGTGGCGGCCGGCGATCCGTATCCATTCCAGCAGGATGCCAGCGTGCCGCTGCGTCCCGTCCCCGCCGCGAAACTGCGCCAGGAAAGCGCGCACACGACGCACCTCACGGTATCGGACAAGGACGGCAATATCGTCGCCTACACGTTCACCATCGAATCGTGGGGCGGCAGCGGCATCGTGGTGCCCGGCTATGGCTTCCTGCTCAATAACGAGATGACCGACTTCGAGTTTTCCGGACCCGGCCCGAACGTGCCGGAAGCGGGCAAGCGCCCGCGCAGCAGCATGGCGCCGACCATCGCGCTGAAGGACGGCAAGCCGGCGTTCACGATCGGCAGCCCGGGCGGCGCCACGATCATCACCACGGTACTGCAGACGATCGTCAACCATGTCGACTTCGGCATGCGGATGGACCAGGCCATCGATGCGCCCCGCCTCTCCGAACGCAACGGCGCGGCCACTGACATCGAGCCGGGCTTTACCGGCAGCGCGCAGGCCGCCGGCCTGGCCCCGTTCGGCCAGCGCTGGGCGGGCAAGCCGGAGGAGATCGGCGCGGCCAACGCCCTGGTATTCAATCCGGACGGCACCGTGACCGCCGTCAGCGAAGGACATCGCCACGGCATCGGCAGCGCGCTGGTGCAGAAGAAGGCGCACTGACGTTCGTCCGGACACACCACCTTTACGCCGTTTTACCCGTTTTGCCGGACAAGGCACCTAGGCATGGCTTGTCTCTTTCGCTAAAATGAGAATAATTCTCATTTACATCGAAGGATATCATGCTGCGTCCCGCCCGCCTGCCACGCCCTACCCCGTTCGCCCTTGCCGCTGCCCTCCTGTGCGGCATTGCGCATGCCGCCCCGGAACCCGACGAAGCCGAGCAGCGCATGCAGACGGTGGTCGTGCAGGGCAGCGCGGAAGCGGAAAGCTACACGGCGCAGCGCAGCGCGGGTTCCGCCCGCCTCGACCTGTCGCTGCGCGAGACGCCGCAATCGGTATCGGTGGTCACGCGCGCGAAACTCGACGACTTCCAGCTTGATTCCGTCAACGACATGCTGGAAACCGTCACCGGCGTCACCGTCGAGCGCGTGGAAAACGACCGCACGTATTACACGGCGCGCGGCTTCGACATCACCAATTTCCAGTACGACGGCGTCGGTACCCCCTTTGTCTTCGGCCTTGTGATGGGCGACCTGGACACGGTGATGTACGACCGCGTCGATGTCGTGCGCGGCGCCAACGGCCTGATGTCCGCCACCGGCAATCCATCGGCCACCGTCAACTTCATCCGCAAGCGCCCGACGATCCCGTTCCAGGCGTCGGCCAGCGTCAGCGCTGGCTCATGGGACACGAAACGGGTGGAAGCCGACATCTCCGGCGCGCTGAACGAGGAAGGCACGATCGCGGCCCGCATCGTCGGCGCCTACGAGGATGGCGATTCCTGGCTGGACCGCTACTCGGCAAAGAAGAAGGTGTTCTACGGCGTGGTGGAAGCAAAACTGGCGAAAGACACCACGCTGTCGGTCGGCCACTCCAGCCAGGTCAACGACACGAAGGGCGCCATGTGGGGCGCTTTGCCACTGATCTATTCGGACGGCACGCCGACCGACCTGCCGACCGGCTATTCGACCGCGCCGGACTGGACCCGCAACCACGTCAGCGACCAGCGCACCTTCGCGGAACTGGTGCACCAGTTCGGCAACGGCTGGCACGCTCAGGTCACCGCCACGCGCAGCACCATCAGTACCGACGGCAAGCTGTTCTACACCTATGGCGACGTGGATGCGGTAACGGGGCTCGGGCTGGCTTCGTATCCTTCGCTGTACGCATCGGAGCTCAGGCAGAACCTGGTCGACGCCTCCGCCACCGGCCAGTTCACGCTGGGCGGCCGCCAGCACGAGCTGACCTTCGGCGCCAGCTGGTCGCGTTCCACGCTGGACGACATCTCGCACTACGGCCAGGGCATCGGTACCGCCCTGCCGGCACTCGGTCAGTGGACCGGCAACTATGCGGAACCCGCGTTCGATGCGTCGACCGACGGCAGTGCCTATGTCGACAGGCGCAAGTCCGCCTACGTGGCGGCACGCTTCAATATCACCGATCCATTGAAGCTGATCACCGGCGTCACGCACACGAAGGCGGACAGCACCGGCACGGCATATGGCATCACGAAGTTCAAGTCGAATACCAGGACCACGCCCTATGTGGGCCTGACCTACGAGCTGACGCCGGCGCTGACCGCCTACACCAGCTTTACCGAAATCTTCAACCCGCAAAGTGAAACGGATGCCGCCGGCGTCACGCTCGATCCGATGGAAGGCAGGACCACCGAAGCGGGCATCAAGGGCGAGTGGTTCGGCGGCAGGCTCAATGCCGCCGCCTCGGTCTACAAAACGAAGCAGCTGAACACCGCCGAGCAGGAAGGCGTGACCACCGCCGGCAAGTCGTACTATCGCGGCATCGATGCCGAATCGAAGGGTGTCGAATTCGACCTGTCCGGCGAGCTGGCCAGGGGCCTGCAGGCCAGCGCGGGCTTCTCCGTGATGAACCTGGAAGACCCGGACGGCAACACCGTCAAGACCTACATGCCGCGCCGCCTGCTGCGCCTGTCCGCCACGTACCAGATCCCGTCGCTGCCGCGGCTGCGCCTGGGCGCCACCGCCAGCTGGCAGGACGACATCTACCGCAATGAAGCCAATGGCGTGATCCGCCAGCCGTCCTACGCCACGCTGGGCCTGATGGGGCGCTACGACATCGACCGGCACCTGTCGGTGGCCGTCAACGTCAACAACGTAACGGACAAGCGCTACCTCACGAGCCTGTACTGGAGCCAGAGCTACTACGCGGCGCCGCGCAACGCCAGCGTGACGCTGAACTGGAAGTACTGACGGCGCCCCGGCCGCGCCCGAAGCGTTTCAGCCATGCCGGGTGCGCGAGTCTGCCGGCGCCTCTTCCCGCTGGTGCAGGCCATAGTCGCGGATCACGCCGGCGATGCGCAGGCGGTAATCGGCAAACAGCCCGCCGCGCCCGGCCTGCTGCGCGGCGCGATGATCCTCCAGGTTGCGCCATTGCCGCAGCGCCGCCTCGTCGCGGAAGAAGGACAGCGACAGCAGCTTGCCGGGATCGGCCAGGCTCTGGAAGCGCTCGACGGAGATGAAGCCGTCGATCCCTTCCAGCAGCGGCCGCAGCGCCGCCGCACGGTCGAGATAGGCCTGCTTGCTTTCGGGATGCGGCATCACTTCGAAGATCACGGCAATCATTATTTACTCTCCACGATAAAGACAGGCATGCGGGCATTGACCGACGGCCTGTAGCGCCACTGCACGCCCGGGGTTACGGCATTTTGCAAGGCATGCATGGCCTGCGTGGCGATGGTCCGCGCCAAGCCCTGGCCAGGGCAGGCGTGGCGGCCGTTGCCGAAGGGCGCCGTGCCCGCCAGCACCAGCAGCAAGGCCTGGCCCGCCGGCACGTGCACGCCGGCGATACAGAGTTCGCCGGCGGTAAACCGGCGCGTGTTGTGGATGGCGGGATCGCGTTCCATCACGGCCGTCACCAGCGCCGCGGGATCGCTCGCGTCGCCGCGCAGCCGGGCGACGATGCAATTGCCGAGCAGGCCCGCCGTGGCTTCATGCGTCTGCGTCATCAGGCCTGCCAGGTTGGCCAGCAGCGCGTGCTCGTCCGGCCATGGGGCGGCGAGTACTCCATCCAGCAAGGCTGAATTCCCTCCGTGCCGTCCATTCCGCAGCAGCCGGCGCACGGCATCGGCCAGCGCCAGCGCCGCTTCGTGCGCCGCCGCGATCTCGCTGGCCGAAGCGAGCGGCGACAGGCACGCCACATAGCGGGCCACCAGCGCCGCCACGCGAGGCAGTTCGCCGTCCGCGAAACCCAGCAGGCTGGCCACCGTTCGCACCGGCACGCCGAAGACAAAGGCGTTCAGCGCGGCGGCATCGCCCGTCCGCTCCGGCACCATGTTCGCCGCGACGCTTGCCGCGCGGTGTGCGGCGGCCGCCTCCGGCAATGCCGCCAGTGCTTCTTGCAGCACAGCCCTGGGCGCGGCATGGCGGGGGCCGTCGTTCATCCGCGCCAGTGCGCCGAACAGGTCGCCCGCCGGCCCGGCCAGCGCCGCGGGCACCGGTTCCTGCACCGGCCGCACGCGGCAATCCCGGTGTGCCAGCAGTTCCCGCACGGTGCCGGGATCCGCGGCGACCCACAGCCCAAGGCGCCCGTCGTAACGGGGCGCCGGATCGCTCGCCAGCGCCGCGTAGTACGGATAGGGGTCGAGGTGCGTCACGGCAGCCACCGCGTCGGCGGGCCAATGATCGGTGTCCATGCTGCTCCTTTGCGTGATCGAATGAATGCAGTATGCTGAAAAGCCCACACCGATACTTCGCCGGAGACCGAAACATGGATGCAGCAAACGCGAAGACAGGCACCGCGGCCGCAGCCAATGCCACCAGTGCCGACGATCGCCTGGCGCGCATCGCCGCCGCCATCGCCGAACCGGCCCGCGCGCGCATGCTGTGCAGCCTGCTGGACGGCCATGCGCGCACCAGCACCGAACTGTCCGTGGTGGCCGGCGTCGGCGCGTCGACCGCCAGCGCGCACCTGGCACGGCTGCACGAGGACGGCCTGCTGCGCCAGCTCGCGCAAGGGCGGCATCGCTACTACAGCCTGGCCGGCGGCGACGTGGCCGCGGCGCTGGAAGCGCTGCTCGTCGTCGCCGGCGTGCAGCGCACGCCCTTCGTGGCGAACACGCCGGACCGGCTGCGCGAGGCGCGCACCTGCTACGACCACATGGCCGGCGCGCTTGCCGTCCTGCTCAACGACCATTTCGTGGCGGCGGGCTGGCTGGTGGAAGACGATGGCGCCTATGCGCTGTCGGCGCATGGTGAAGCGCGTTTCGCCGCGCTCGGGCTGGACATTGCCGCGCTGCGCGGCCAGCGCCGCCGCTTCGCCTGCCCGTGCCTGGACTGGAGCGAGCGCCGGCCGCACCTGGGCGGCGCACTGGGCGCCGCGCTGCTGCGGCTGGCCCTGCAACGGGGCTGGGTCGAGCAGGATCTCGACAGCCGCGCGCTGGGCGTCGCGCCGCAGGGCCGGCGGCGCATGCTGGCCGCCTTGGGCATCGCCGGGAAATCGCCGGACGCATGAGCCGGTACGCATGAGCCGGACGAATGAGCCGGTGCCCGCGCCCGTGCCGCGAACGGGGGCAATGATAAGATCGGCGCTCTGCATCCGGGCGGGAGCGACATGATCGAATTCGATGGGCTGGCCAAGCGCTACGGCGACTACGAAGCGGTAAGGCCGCTGGACCTCGCCGTACGGCGCGGCGAAGTGTTCGGCTTTCTCGGCCCGAACGGCGCCGGCAAGACCACCACGATCCGCATGATGATGGGCATCCTGGTGCCCAGCGCGGGCCGCGTGCTGGTCGATGGACTCGATTGCCATGCCGATGGCGCCGAAGTGAAGCGCCACGTCGGCTACCTGCCCGACAACCCGATCTTCTACGATTACCTGCGCGGCCGCGAAATCCTGCAATTCGTCGGCGAAATGCACGGCCTGCCGCGCCGCGATGCCGCCGCCCGGGCCGAAGGCCTGCTCGCCGAGTTCGGGCTCGGCGAAGTTTCCGAGGAATTCGCCGTCAACTATTCGATGGGCATGAAGAAGAAGCTGGGGCTGGCCTGCGCGCTGGTGCACGACCCGGCCGTGCTGATCCTCGACGAACCGATCAACGGCCTCGACCCGCGCGCCGCGCGCGACGTGCAGGACCTGCTGGTGGGCCGCGCCGCGGCCGGCAAGACGATCTTTGTCTCCACCCACCTGCTCGACATGGCCCAGCGCATGTGCGACCGCGTCGGCATCATCCACCGCGGCACGCTGGTGGCGACCGGCGCGCTGGACGAACTGCGCGACGATCGCGCCACCTCGCTCGAGGAAGTGTTCCTGCGCCTGACGGACGAGCCGGACCAGTCGGACCAATCGGACCAGCCGGACACCGTCGCGCCGCAATGAACGGCCACCTGCCCGTCGGTACCGCGCGCGCGGCCTGGCTGCTGGCCCGGTTGCGGCTGCGGCGCCTGCTGAACATCGCCACGCTGTCGATGCGGCGCAAGCCGCGGGCCGGCCGGGCGGCCACCGCCGGCAAGCGCCGTGGCCGCTGGATCCTGCCGCTCGTGATGGCGCTGCTGATGCTGTTCGCCTTTTCCTTCCAGTCGCAGCAGATCGTGCTGAACCTGCATTGCGAGCTGTCGCCGCACACCGCCTGCGCCGGCCAGGCCAGCCTGGATGGCCGGCAGCGCGCGGCGTCGGACGAACTGCGCGCGGCGCCGTTCAGCGCGCCATTGCAGCGCGCGCTGGCGATGGAGCTGTGGCTGCTGTGGCTCGTGGCGCTGCTGGTGCCGCTCGGCAGCCGCGAGCTGGCGCAGCCGGACTGGGACCTGGAATGGCTGGTCACCCTGCCGGTGCGGCGCAAGGGACTGCTGTGGGCGCGGATACTCGAACGCAGCGTCGCCAACCCCACCGGCTGGCTGGTGCTGTGGCCCGCGCTGCTGATGACCGGCTGGCATGCCGGCCTGCGCGGCAGCGCACCGCTGGCTGCGACGGCCGTGGCACTTGCCTTGCTCGCACTGGCCGCCACGGTGCGCACGCTGGTCGACACCGGGCTGCGGCTGGCGCTGCCGCCATCGCAACTGCGCAACCTGCAGGCGGCGATCTCGGTGGCGTCGATGCCGCTGATCTATCTCGTCATCGCGCTGTCGACCGGCCGCGGCATCACGATGGAGTGGGCGCGCGCGTGGCCGGCATGGACGCTGTGGACGCCGCCCGGCCTCGCCGTCCAGCTGCTCGATGCCCGTTCGCTGCCGGCGGCCCTCGGCCATGGCGCGCTGCTGGCGCTGCAGGCCGGCGTGCTGCTGTGGGCCGGGATCGCACTGCTGGCGCGCCAGTTGTCGGCCGGCGTGGTGGCCGCCAGTTCGCGCGAGGCCGCGCGCACGCAGCGGCCGCCGCCCGCGTCGCTGCATCCCCTGCCCGGCACCGCGCTGCAGCGGCGCGAACTGCGGCTGCTCGGGCGCGACCGCACGTTCCTCGTGCAAAGCCTGGTCGTGCCGCTGGTGATCATCGGCAGCCAGCTGTTCTTCACCGGGCGCATGGACGCCATGGCCCAACTGGGCACCGACCAGGCGCTGCTGGCATCGATCGCGTTCGGGCTGGGCAGCTACGTGCTGCTGCTGTCCGCGTTCCAGACGATCAATACCGAAGGCCAGGCCCTGTGGCTGCTGTACACCTTCCCCGGCACGCTGGAACGGATGCTGCTGCAGAAGGCGCGGCTGTGGGCCGTGCTGGCGCTGGTGTATCCGGCGGCCGTGTTCGCGATCGGCATCGGCTACGCGCCGGGCATCGATGCGGACCTGATCGCGCGCATCGTGCTGGTCGCCCTCGGCATTCCCGTGTTCGCGCTGATCGCGGTGGCGCTCGGGGTGTGGGCTTCCGACCCGCTGGCGCAGGAAGCCGGCGCACGCATCCGTCCAACCTATGTGTACCTGTACTCGCTGCTGGCGGGGCTGTACGGTTTTGCGCTGTACACCACCACCTTGCCGCACCGGGTGGCCGTCGTCGTGCTGCTGGTCGCGCTGGCGCTGGCGCTGTGGCAGAAGGCGCGCGACCACCTGCCCTACCTGCTCGACCCGACCGCGGCGCCGCCACCCCGCGTGTCCGCCGCCGACGGCATGGTTGCCGCGCTGCTGTTCTTTGCCGTGCAGGCGATCGTGCTGGCCCTCCTGCACGACGGTGGCGGGCCGCCCACGCTGCCGGACCTGGCGCTCTCGCTGGCGATCGGCGGTGCCGTCGTGTGGGCACTGGTGCGCTTCGTCTACTGGCGCATGGGCACCAGCGGCGTGCCCAGGTTCCGGAACGGGCCGGTGCTGCCGGCCGTGCTGGCCGGTGCCGCGTGGGCGTTGCCGGCGATCGCCGCCGCCGCGCTGTACCTGCTGGCGGCGCGGCATTTCGGCATCGCACTGCCGCGGCCGGACGGCACCATCGCGCTGCCGCTGCTGCTGGCCATCGCCTGCGTGGCGGCGCCGCTGTCCGAGGAGTTCATCTTCCGCGGCTTGCTGTTCGGCGGGCTGCGCCGCTCATTGCCATTCGCGGCGGCGACCGCCGTCAGCGCGGCGCTGTTCGCCATCGTGCATCCGCCGGCGTCGATGCCGCCGGTCTTCGTGCTGGGCCTGTGCGCGGCACTGGCCTACGGCCGCAACGGCAGCCTGCTGGCGGCCGTCGCCACCCACGCGGTGTATAACGCGGCGATGATCGCCCTGCAGGCCTGAATCGTTGGGCTGAGTTAGAATGAGACTTATTCTCATCTAATAGAGTGCAATGACGACGATCCCCGCTTCTTCTTCCCGCCGCCGGCTGCTGGCCACCGGCGGCGCCCTGCTGGGTTCCGCGCTGCTGCCCGGCGTGGCCCTTGCCGACGAGGCCCGCGCGGGCGATGCCTGGCAAGCCGTGCTGCTGCCGCAGGCGCGCCAGCGCGACCTGGCTTCTTCGATCACTGGCGGGCAATACCGCATCTTCGTCAGCGTGCCGGACACCCCGGCGCCGGCGGCCGGCCATCCGGTGCTGTATGCGCTGGACGGCAATGCCTCGTTCCCGCTGCTGGCGCAGATGGCGCGCACGGCGGCACGGCGCGGCAAATTCACGGGCCAGGCGGCGCCGGTCATCGTCGGCATCGGCTACCCGACCGACGACGACTACCACCCGGCCCGCGGGCGCGACTACACGCCCCCGACGGCCGGCGCCCCGGCCACGGACGGCGGCGCCGACCGCTTCCTCGATTTCATCGAACAGGAACTGAAGCCGCTGGTGCGCTCGCTGGCACCCATCGACCCGGCGCGGCAGGCGCTGTACGGGCATTCGTATGGCGGCCTGTGCACGCTGCATGCGCTGTTCACGCGGCCGGCGATGTTCCAGACCTGGCTGGCCGCCAGCCCGTCGATCTGGTACCGCGAGCGCGCCGTGCTGGCGGGCCTGGAGGGCTTCGACAGGCGCGTGGCCGCGCTGGCGGCGAAGCCGTCGGTGCTGCTGTGTGCCGGCGAGCTGGAACAGCCGGCCAACGGCGGTGCCGGCGCGGCTCCCGGTTCACGCGACGCGGTTGCCGCCCAGCGGCGGATGATCGATGAAGCGCGCGACCTGTCGGTGAAGCTGGCAGCGATGAAGGGCACGGTAGCGCGCGCGCAGTTCATGCTCTTCCCGGGGGAAAACCACGGCTCCGCGGCATTCCCGGCGATGGCGCGCGGGATGGAATTCTTCCTCGGCTAGCGTCGCCGGCAGCTACAGCAGGCGCGCCGGCATCACTGCCCGCGCCAGCCACAGCGCCGCCGCGCCCAGCGCGCTGGTGGCGATCGTCGTCAGCACGATCAGCGTCGGCAACGCGTGCTGGCCATAGTCATCGGCCAGCACGATCGTCCCCAGCGACACGATCAACTGCGCCGGCACGATCACGCGCAGCCAGCGCCGGGCGCCGGGATACCCGCGCCGCACCAGATTGCGCGCCACCAGCACGACCGGCCCGCACAGCACGGCAAGAAAGACAGCGACGAACAGGATCAGTTGCAGGATGCGCATTCGGTTCCTCGGCAAAAGGCCGCCAGCATAACCCAATAGCCCTGAAAAACATTTCCTGAAACCGGGGTCTGACCCCAGTTTCAAGAAATGTTTCCTAGAATCGGGGTCTGACCCCGGTTCTGGGAAACATCCGGAAAAAAAGCGGTGGCCGGGTTAGCGGGCCACCGCGAAGGGAAGCGCGCCATGGGGCTGGCGCAGGTGAAACGCGGTGCGTGGCGGTGCGGCGAAGCCGCGGCCGCCGTGAGGTTTGCTACAGGTGCTGCGCGACCTGCGGCATCAGTTCCTCGAACGTGCGGCCGATGCCGTTTTCGCCGATCGCGTGCATCTTCCATTCGCCGTTGTGGCGGTACAGCTTGGCCATGATCTGGGCGCTGTGCGAGCCCTGCACGGAGAGGTCGAAGCGCGCCACTTCCTTGCCGTCCTTGGCGTTGACCAGGCGGCAGTAGGCGTTCTGCACCTGCGCGAAGCTCTGGCCGGTGAAGCTGTTCACGGTGAACACGATGCTCTTCACGCTGGCCGGCACCTGCTGCAGGCTGACGCTGATCTGCTCGTCGTCGCCATCGCCGGCGCCGGTACGGTTGTCGCCCGAGTGCACGATGCTGCCGTCGCGGCTCTTCAGCTGGCGGAACCACACCGCGTCGACCGGCTTGTTGGCGTCATCGAACAGCAGGCACGAGGCGTCCAGGTCGACGTCGGCGCTCTTGCTGCCGAAACCGAGGAAGCCCTTGCTCTTCACGGCATCCCATCCCAGGCCCATCGTCACCTGCGACAGCGCGCCGCCGGCTTCCTTGTCCAGGGAGATCTTCTGGCCCTTGCTCAAATTGACTGACATGTCATCCTCCTCGTCACTGCACTGTTATTGCGGCTTGGTGCTCGACAGCCACGACAGGAACGCCGCCCGGCTGCGCGAGCACACCACGACCTTGCCGTTTCCGGAGAAACGCAGCACCATCCCTTCGCCGCTCGTCACGCTGTTGACCAGGTTGCCGAGGAAGCCGCCGCTGCGGCTGGTCGACACCGAGATCTCGTAGCGCAGCGAGCTGTCCCAGCAGACCACGTGGGAATTGTCGATCACGATGTCCTTGCCAGCTTCCACGTCCAGCGTGGCCACCGAGCCGAAGCCCGACACCACCAGCTGGCCGCTGCCCGAGGTTTCCGTGATGAAGAAGCCGCCGGTCTGGCCGAACAGCGCGGTGCCCACGTTCTGGGTCCGCACGTTCAGGTTCACGGTCGACGTGGCAGCCACGAATGCGCCGTCGCTGATCATGTACTGGCGCTGGCCTACGTCCAGCACCTGCATCGCGCCCGGCAGCGTGGGCGCCAGCAGGCAGTCGCCATCGCCCTTGACCGCTTCGATGTGCTGCTGGAAGAACGACTCGCCGTTGGCGAAGGTGCGCATCAGCGCCGCGCCCAGCCCGCCGTTCATCTTGCCTTTCAGCTCGAGGTTCGACTCCATCATGACCATCGCGTTGGCTTCGCAATAGATCTTTTCGCCATGGCGCAGGGTCACGTGCAGGAACGGATCCTCTTCCCCGGTAATGGTAAATGCGGGCATCGATTACACCGCTACGCCGTAGCTCTTGGCCAGTGCCGCCAGGCCACCCGCGTAACCCTGGCCCACGGCGCGGAATTTCCAATCGCTGCCGTTGCGGTACAGTTCGCCGAACACCATGGCGGTTTCCGTCGAGCTGTCCTCGGACAGGTCATAGCGCGCCACTTCGGAGCCGTTGGCCGCGTTGACGCAGCGCACGAACGCCTTCTGCACCTGGCCGAAATTCTGGCGGCGCGCGTCGGCATCGTGGATCGTCACGCAGACGGCGATCTTGTCGACGTCGGCCGGTACTTTCGACAGGTCGACATTGACGGTCTCGTCGTCGCCTTCGCCTTCGCCGGTGCGGTTGTCGCCCGAGTGCACGATGGAGCCGTCGGCGGATTTCAGGTTGTTATAGAAGATGAAGTCGGAGTCGCTGCGTACCTTGCCGTCCGTTTTCAGCAGGAAGGCCGAGCTGTCGATGTCGAATGCGGCGCCGTCGGTGTTGCGCACATCCCAGCCCAGGCCGATCGTCAGTTGCGACAGACCGGGAGCTTCCTTGGACAGGTTGACGTTGCCGCCTTTTTGCAGACTGATTGCCATGGTCGATTACTCCTTCGATGGTTTGAGACACCTTGCTTCCGGCGGCGCGACTGGTGTCGGATGCCGCGCCGCGTTTTGCGGACGGGCTGGCCGCCCGTCCATTCTTGTGATGGACCTTAACCGACGGTCCTTATATTGCCCTTATGATTCCCTGATGAAAGCCTCGTTCCGTCCTCATGCCGGCGCGAGCGCTTCCTGCTGCTTGCGGTACCGTACCGACGACCATACCGAGGCGGCGATGAAGGCCACGCCGATCAGGCCGGTGAAGATCTCGGGCACATGGAACTTCATGCTTGCCAGCATGATCGCCGCCAGGATGCCGATCGCATAGTGTGCGCCATGTTCCAGGTACACGTAAGCGTCGAGCGTGCCTTTTTCAACCAGGTACACCGTCATCGAGCGCACGAACATCGCGCCGATGGCCAGGCCCACCATGATGATGACCACGTCCTTGGTGATCGCGAACGCGCCGATCACGCCGTCGAACGAGAACGATGCATCGAGCACTTCCAGGTACAGGAAGCCGCCGATACCGCCGCGCTTGACCATCTCGCCCACGCCGCTTTCGCTTTCCTCGCCGGCTTCCAGGTAATTCGACAGGGCATCGACGCCCACGTAGACCAGCAGGCCCCACAGGCCGGACAGCAGCACCGCCAGCTTCTGGCCTTCGCCAACCAGCGTCATGCAGCCCAGCAGCGTGCCCAGTGCCACCATGATCGAGATCGACGAGACCTTGCCCAGCGAACCGAGCTTCTGCTCGAAGTTGCCCAGCCAGTGCGTTTCCTTTTCCGGGTCCAGCAGGAAGTTCAGGAACACCATCAGCAGGAAGATGCCGCCGAACGCCGCCACTTCGGCATGGTGCTCGGTCAGGTGGCGCGAATACTCGTCCGGGTTGTTCAGTGCCAGCGTCCACACGTCGGTCAGTCCGATGTCCGCGGCAACGGCCACGATCACGAGCGGGAACAGCAGCCGCATGCCGAACACGGCGATGATGATGCCCACGCCGAGGAACAGCTTGCGCCAGAAGTCGTCCCATGTTTTCAGCACGGAGGCGTTGACCACCGCGTTGTCGAACGACAACGAGACTTCCATCACGCCGAGAATCATGGCAATGCCGAGCGCCGACAGCGCGCCGGTAAGGCCAGCAGCCCGGTAACCCCACCACCCGGCGATTGCCAGGCAGACGGCTGTCACCAGGAATGAAATCCTGAAGTGCTTCATATGATATTTCCCCTGTATTTATGCGGTTATAGAACTACATGCTGCAGTGTAGAGAAAACCCGCCAATTGGAAAATAGTAGATAGTATGAAGATCACTTCGCAAAAGCCGAACCATTGACCCGGCTGTCGTCCTCCGCCCATCCCGCTGCCTGCATTGCCGCCGCATCGCCGGCAGGGTCGGCGGCCACCGCGTGCATGCCGAAACGGCTGGCGCGCGCAACGACGGCGCTGGCCCAGCTGCGGTGGGTGGCCACTTCGCACATCGAATCGTCGAGCCTGAACACGGCCGGCGCATCGCGGTCCAGGATGCGCAGCGCCATCGCCACCTCCTTCGGCTGCACGCGGAAGTGCTGCTCGATCGGCTCGATCTGCGACGGATGGATCGCGGTCTTGCCCGCCATGCCGTAGGCGATGTCCTGCTGCACTTCCTGGGCCATCAGCGCGGGGCAGTCCAGGTGCTCGAACACGGGCGACGTCAGGCGGAAGCCATGCGGCCGGAAGGTCGTGACGAGGCTGGCGATCACGGGGCCCAGCGGCGACTGGTAGATCGTCATGTCGCGCGAGCGGCGCAATCCCAGCAGCGCCAGCAGGTCGTTGCCGCCGATGCGCAGCGCCAGGATGCGCTGCGCGACGTCGGGCATCGACAGGCGCACGCGCAGCGCGCGCATTTCCGCCGTATCGAACACTTCGGCCGTTTCCAGCGTGGGCATCAGCAGGTGCTTCGTGCCGCCCAGCAGGCGCAGGTAGTCGTCCAGGTTGTCGCGCGTGGCCTTGGGAATCACGAATCCCGCCAGCTTCTCCGCGCCGGGCATCGCCAGCACGCGCGCCAGCACGCCGGCGTTGCGCACGCGCACGAAGCGGTCGAGCCGCACTTCGGCGCGCATCGTCTCCAGCGTGGCGGCCAGGCAGGCCAGCGCCGTTTCCAGGTCGCGCTCCGCCACCGCATCCTCGGTGCAGAAGATGACCGAGCGCAGCGCCGGCATCCGTTCTCCGTTGGCGATGTCGAACAGGTGCCTGTGCGTCGCAGGTACATACAGCGAAGCACCTATCGGTTTGTCATGCATCGCCTTCCCTCCTGATCAATGAAACGCCCTGGTAGGGCAACGTCCGGTCGATCTCGACCGGTACTTCCTTTTCCTGCGCCAGCAGCTTCAGGTGCGCCACGTCGGCGGCATCGGGGTCGCGCAGGATCAGCAGGCGCGGCACGCGCCGCAGCAGCACGCGCGTCGCTTCGCCGATACCCGGCTTGATCAGGTTCACGTCCGCCACGGCGTAGCGCTGCGCCAGGTCGCGCAGGCAGGCGTGCGACGTGGCTGCCGCGCGCGCCCTGTCGACAGGCACCGGAGCCAGCTCGCCGGCCGCGGCGATCTCCATTGCCGCGGCGACGATATCGTCGGCAAAGCCGCGCGAGCGGTCGTGCGCGGCGAATTCCTGGTAGTACAGGCAGCCGTGATAGTCATCCGGCCCGCTGTCGCCGCCGATCACGGTGCGGCTGACCAGCCCGGACACGGTGGCATTCAGGATGCTCGACGGAATCAGGTAATCGGCATCCGAACTGGCGCATGCCGCCGCGCCGGCCAGGTCCGACAGCACGAACAGGCCGGCATCGATGCGCACGCGGTGGCGCGCGTTGAAATGCGCGACCGAGCGTTCCAGCTCGCGTGCGATGACGCCCTTGCCGGTCCAGCCGTCGACGAACACGATCGACGCAGGCACGTGGCGCGCCAGGATCGTGCGCAGCGCCGCCTCGTCGATGCCGCGATCGCGCACGATCGACACCGAATAGTGCACCACGTCGCGGTGCAGCACCCGTTCCAGCAGGTGCCGGACGATCACGCCGACCGGCGTGCCGGCCCGGGCCAGCGATACCAGCGTGATCTGGCCGGCGCGCCGCGCCGCGATCAGGTGCGCGAGGCGCAGGCAATCGGCCGCCATGCGGCCGCGGTTGGCGTGGCAGGCCTCGTCGAACAGCGCCAGGTGGCGCTCCGACGGCAGGCGCTCGGCCGACAGCATTTCGCTGTAGTGTTTCCGGCCCGACTGGATCAGTGCCTCCTTCTCGCCGACCGGCACGAAGGCGTGGCCGGACAGGCGCCTGAGCAGGAACTGCACCTCGCCCTGCCGGTAGCTGCCGGAAAACGAGGAGAACGCGCCGGTGCCGGTGCCCTGGTGCGGCGCGCTCATAGCGCCTCCAGGGCCAGTGCCGACAACTGCGTGCCGCGCGGGATGATCGCATAGTCGCAGGCCGCCATGAAGCGCGCATCGGAACGGCTGTCGCCCATGCCGAACGTCATGATCGCGCCGTGCTCGTCGCGCAGCCGGGCCTGCAGGTAATCGACGGCGCGGGCCTTGTTCAGCCGCTTCGGCAGCACCGCCAGGTTGTTGCCGTTGCGGTGCAGGCAGTAGTCGCGCCCGGCGGCCGTGGCCAGCCACGGCTCCACGGCCTCGCGCTCGATCGCGTCGAGCCGCGCCAGGTCCTTGTCCGGATCCTTGACGTTCACGTAGAACGGCAGGCCTAGATCCTCGACCAGACGCACCCGCGCCGGGATGCCGGCCCGCTGGGCGTAGTCATCGATCGCTTCCTGCACCTGCCGCAGGCCGGGCAGCGCGGTGGCCATGTCGTCGCCCATGCGCGCCAGCCAGACCGGGTCGGGCGTGCCGTCCGGGGCCAGGATGATGCCGCCGAAGTCGATGATCCGGTAGTGCGAGAACGGGTAGTCGACGCGCGCCAGCGACGCGCGGTCGCGCGCGGTGGTCGGAATCAGCGTCATGCCTTCGCCGACCATGTCGAGGAAGGCGCGCTGGCGCCGGTTGGTGTACGAGTTCGCCGCGCCGTCCTTCAGGAAGGCGATCGGCTGCAGCTCCTCGTTCGGGTCGCACTTGGCCAGCGAATGGAACAGCGTGTCGTCCAGGTCGACGAACAGGAACTTGTTCAAGGCAGTTCTCCCGCGATGTCGCTTTCCGAGCGGAAGTGCACCAGCCGGCCGCCGACCTGGCCGGCCAGGTCGCGCAACGCGTCGTTGGCCGGGGTTTCATGACAGACCAGCACATGCGCGTACTGGCCGGGCAGCACGTTGTACAGGTAGTTGGCGATGCCTTCGCCGTAGTTGTCGGCGAAGGACAGCCGGCCGCCGATCGCGCCCCATTCGAGGATCGGCGAGCGCGTGCTCGACTGCACCACCACGTCGATGCCGCGTCCGGCCAGCGCGTTCGCCAGCAGGTATGGCGGATGCATGAATTCTCCCGTACCCAGCACCAGCACCGTCTCGCCGGGGCCGATGCCCGATGCCAGCGCGTCGACCGTGGCCGCGGGCAGTACCAGGGGCCGCGCCAGGCCCGCGCGGCCGAACGCGCCGCCCACCGCGACGCCGCCGGCCGCGCCGACGATCTGTGCCGGCGCGGCATCCGCGAAGCTGGTGCCGGCGGCGAACGCGAAGCTGCCGTGCAGCGCCGCGCCGTGCGTGACCGGCAGGCCGATGCCGGCCGACAGCGCGTCGCCTGCCTGCGCACCCATGAAATCGGTCAGCGTCGCCAGGTGGACATGGGCCAGCGCCGGATTGAGCGCGCGGCAGGCCGCGGCCAGGTTGCGGAACGTGGTGCCGGTGCTGGCTTCGTCATCGACCAGCACCAGCGAACGCGCGCGCATGAACAGCGCGTGAAGCGCCGGATCGGCGGGCAGGTGCAGGAACTGGCGCGGCGCGTGGCTGTGCGGCTCGGCGAACTCGACGGTAGGCACGCCGTCGATGCGGTAGCGCGTGGTGTGCAGGAACAGCGCTTCCCGGCCAGGATGGCGGCGCAGGTGCGCTTCGAACACGCCCTGCCCCAGCCCAATCGCCGTTTCGGCCAGCGCGATGAATACCACGGGGCCCGGCAGCGCGGCCGGCAACTGGCCGGCCAGCATGTCGTGCAGCCCGCGCATCATGCCGGGCCGCGAGGGCCAGTGCTTGCCGAGGACCTTGCTGACGAACAGGAAGCCGCGCTTCGCGTTGGCGCGCGCGCCGAAGCCGACGAGCGCATCGAGCGGATACGCGCCAGCTTCGGCTTGCACTGTCAATACGCCGGTCGGCATGACGATCTCGCGCCCGCCGGCGGCCGCCAGGCTTCCCGCTGCACGGTCGTTCATTGCGTGCCCTCCAGTTCCACCGCATGCTGCCATTCGCCGACACGCATGCCGGCCCGTACCTCGGGAATCTCCAGGTGCTCGTAGCCCCGGTCGAACCCGGCCAGCGCCAGCCAGGGCAGCGCCGGCCCCGCCATGCAGGCCATGCCGACGCCGCCCGACATGCGCGGATTGATCTCGAGCAGCCGCATGCGGCCGCCGCTGACGCGGAACTGCACGTTGAACACGGCATTCAGGCCATAGGCGGCGGCCAGCCGCGTGACGGCGTCGAGGATGACCGGCTGCGGATCGATGACTTGCCCGGCGCCCGGCTTGAGCAGCTTGCGGCGCGGCACCGCGCAGACCAGCCCGCCATTGTCGGCCAGGCAGTCGACGCTGTATTCCAGGCCTTCCAGGAATTCCATCAGCAGCATGGTGCGGAATTCGCCCAGGTTTTCCAGGCCGGCGCGGAAATCATTCAGGCCGATCTGGTACTGGTCGCCCGCCATCAGGATCTGCGCGCTGTTGCGCTGTTCGTCGAGCGCGGCGAAGCCCAGCCCGTAGACCGATTTCGACGGCTTCACGCACAGCTGCGGATACTTCGCGCGCAAGGCGGCATAGCCGGCATCGAATTGCGCCGCCGTCGTGAACGGCACGGTGTCGGGCGGGGGCGCCTCGGGCAAATCCACGGTCGCATAGAAACGTTCCTTGTCGTGCAGCAGCGCCAACGCTTCAGGCCCGGCCACCGCCATCACCCGCGTGCCGATGGCTTCGAAACGCTCGCGCGCGCCGCTGACCAGGGCCGCCTCGCGGTGCGGCACGAAGATGCCGATGTCGCGGCGCTGGCAGAAGTCCAGGCACCATTCCAGGTACTCGTCGCCCTTCAGGGGCGGCTCGGCTTCGAAAGCGTGGGCCGCGCCGGCGGCAACGCTCCGGCTGCCGGCCGTGTACAGCAGGTGATAGCGGCCGGCGCGGTCGTGTTGCCGGATCAAGGTCATTGCGTTGTAGATCGATGAAAACGTTCGGTTGTACCAGACTCGCATATGTCCTCTTCGTGGAATGATCGGCCGCCGGGCCGCGGTGCGTGCAACCCCGAGAATAAACTGAAACCGGGCTGAAAATGAGCCGAAAAAAATAAGCTCGACGACAGGCCCAAAAAAAAGCGGTGGCCGGTTGACCGGACCACCGCAAAGGGAAGCGCGCCATGGGGCAGGCGCAGGTGAAACACGGTACGGGCCGCGGCGCGTGCGCTGCGGCAGCTTATTGTTCGTATGGCTGCATGTCTTCGCGCGGCGGCACCGGGCCGCCGCGGCTTGGGTCGTTACAGGTGCTGCGCGACTTGCGGCAGCAAATCGTCGAAGGTGCGGCCGGTGCCGTTTTCGCCGATCGCGTGCATCTTCCATTCGCCGTTGTGGCGGTACAGCTTGGCCATGATCTGGGCGCTGTGCGAGCCCTGCACGGAGAGGTCGAAGCGCGCCACTTCCTTGCCGTCCTTGGCGTTGACCAGGCGGCAGTAGGCGTTCTGCACCTGCGCGAAGCTCTGGCCGGTGAAGCTGTTCACGGTGAACACGATGCTCTTCACGTTGGCCGGCACCTGCTGCAGGCTGACGCTGATCTGCTCGTCGTCGCCATCGCCGGCGCCGGTGCGGTTGTCGCCCGAGTGCACCACGCTGCCGTCGCGGCTCTTCAGCTGGCGGAACCAGACTGTGTCGACCGGCTTGTTGGCTTCGTCGAACAGCAGGCACGAGGCATCGAGGTCGACGTCGGCGCTCTTGCTGCCGAAACCGAGGAAACCCTTGCTCTTCACGGAATCCCAGCCCAGGCCCATCGTCACCTGCGACAGCGCGCCGCCGGCTTCCTTGTCCAGAGAGATCTTCTGGCCCTTGCTCAAATTAACTGACATCTTTGACTCCTTCGATTGCTGCTTGCCGTTGCCGGCGGCGGGTGCCGCCGGCAAACCTGGTTAGACCGATACGCCGTAGCTGGTGGCCAGCGATGCGAGACCGCCGGCGAAGCCCTGGCCCACGGCGCGGAACTTCCAGTCGCTGCCGCTGCGGTACAGTTCACCGAACACCATCGCGGTTTCCGTCGAGCTGTCCTCGGACAGGTCGTAGCGGGCCACTTCCTGGTTGTTGGCGGTGTTCACGCAGCGCACGAACGCCTTCTGCACCTGGCCGAAGTTCTGGCGGCGGCTGTCGGCATCGTGGATCGTCACGCAGACGGCGATCTTGTCCACGTCGGCCGGCACCTTCGACAGGTCGACCTGCACGGTCTCGTCGTCGCCCGCGCCTTCGCCGGTGCGGTTGTCGCCCGAGTGCTGCACGGCGCCGTCGCTCGATTTCAGGTTGTTGTAGAAAATGAAGTCGGAGTCGCTGCGCACCTTGCCATCGGCTTTCAGGATGAATGCCGAGCTGTCGATGTCGAATGCGGCGCCATCGGTGGTGCGCACGTCCCAGCCCAGGCCGATCGTCAGTTGCGACAGACCGGGAGCTTCCTTGGACAGGTTGACGTTGCCGCCTTTTTGCAGACTGATTGCCATGATCGATTACTCCTTCAGTTAGTAGGACACCCTTGTTGCATATCCGGCGCGACTGGTGTCATGTAGCGCGCCGCGATTCGTCGTGGGCGTTGCCGCCCGTCTTCGTCTTGCCGACCACTTGTTGCTTGATCAATGTCATGCAGTGTAGAGGAAACATTTGAATTGAAAAATAGAAGATAATATGAACATTACTGCGTAAAAGGCGAAACCATGAAAACCAGCGGCATCAATTTCCGCCACCTGTATTTCTTCCGCGTGGTGGCCGCGGAAGGCAGCGTCACGCGCGCGGCCGAGCGGCTGGGCCTGGCCATCCAGACCATCAGCGCCCAGCTCGCGGCACTCGAACAGTCGGTCGGCAAGCAGTTGCTGACGCAGCAGGGCCGGCGCCTGGTGCCCACCGAGGCGGGCCGCGTGGCGCTCACGTACGCCGAGCAGATTTTCGAGCTGGGCGACCGCATGCAGGAAGCGCTTAACGAGGCCGATGCGGGGCGCACGCGGCTCACGGTGGGCATCTCGGACTCGCTGCCGAAGCTGATCGCGTATCGCCTGCTGCGCGCGGCATTCGACATGAAGGTGCCGTGCAAGCTGGTGTGCGTGGAACGTGAATTCGAATCGCTGCTGGCCGACCTGGCGCTGCACAAGCTGGACGTGGTGCTGACGGACCGCTCGGTACGCGCGTCGGCCAGCCTGCGCGTGTACAACCACCTGCTGGGCGAAAGCGAGATGCTGGTGTTCGGCACGCCAGCGCTGGTCGAAGGGTTGGGCGCCAATTTCCCCCGCAACCTGAACCATGCGCCGATGCTGCTGCCGACGCGCAACAACGCTCTGCGCGGCCGCATCGACGAATGGCTGCTCAAGCACGACGTACGGCCCGACGTGGTGGGCGAATTCGAGGACAACGCGATGCTGACCACGTTCGCCCGCGACGGCATGGGCCTGTTCTTCGCCCCCGCCGGCCTGGAACCCGACATTCTCGGGCAATACGGCGCCATTCCCGCCGGCGCCGCCACAGAACTGCGCGAACAGTTCTACGCGATCTCGAGCGAGCGGCGCATCAAGCACCCCGCGGTGGAAGCGATCATGGCCGCCAACACGGGGCTGTTTACCGTCTAGCCGAATGTCCTCGCCCAGGGTTGCCCTGCCCCCGGACCGGGGTCAGGCCGCAACGGTGGAGCGTCCGATTATCGGAAACATTTCAAAAAAATCGCAGCCTGTCACCGCTCTCACCGGTTTTTTGCCGGGCGTTGGCTGCGGGTCGGCTAAGATGTGCGTTTTAACTACCCGCTTCGACGAACTTCGCACCACCGCCGCGCCATGCCGCGCGGTGACGAAAGCACCTCGAAGTGCGCCTTATGCATAATCTATTGCTGGTCCTGTTTGCACTGTTCCTCGTTGCGCTGAACGGTTTTTTCGTTGCCGCCGAATTCGGTATCGTGACTTTGCGCCGCACCCGCGTGCGCGCCATCGCGAAAACACAGGGCCTCAGGGGCCGCATCCTGGAAAAAGTACACGGTGAGCTCGATGCCTACCTGTCCGCCTGCCAGCTGGGCATCACGCTGGCCTCGCTGGGCCTCGGCTGGATCGGCGAACCGGCATTCGCCGGCCTGCTGGAACCGCTGCTGACGGCGGTCGGCGTCACCTCCCCCGAAATCCTGCATGGCATCTCGTTCGTGTTTGCCTTCGTCACGATCTCGTTCCTGCACATCGTGGTCGGCGAACTGGCCCCGAAGTCGCTGGCGATCCGCGTGCCGGAAGCGGTGGCCGTGTGGTGCGCCCTGCCGCTGTATGGCTTCTACTGGATGATGTACCCGGCGATCTGGCTGCTGAACAAGAGCGCCAACATGGTGCTCCACCTGGCCGGCCTGCGCGGCCCGGGCGGCCATGACTCGCATTACTCGACGGAAGAGCTGAAGCTGATCCTGCGCACCAGCAAACCGGGCGAGCAGTTCGACAAGGACGAGCGCAACATCCTTGCCAACACGCTCGATTTCTCGCAGTTGCGCGTGTCGGACCTGATGCGGCCCATCAACGAGGTGATCGCGCTGCACGCCTCGCGCTCGCTGGAAGCAAACCTGGAAACCGTGGTGCGCAACCGTTTTTCGCGCTACCCCTACTTCGATGACGACGAGTCCGTGCTCGGCATCGTCCACCTGAAGGACCTGTTCTTCGCCCAGCAGAACGGCAAGCCGATCAAGTCGTTCACGCCCTTCCTGCGGCCGGTCGAGACGATTTCCGCGCGCACGCCGGCGATCGAACTGTTCCGCCGCTTCCGCGAAGGTGCGCCCCACTTCGCCCTGATCGGCGAAAAAGGCAAGCGGCCGGTGGGCTTCCTGACGCTCGACAATTTGCTGGGCGCGATGGTGGGCGAGATCCACGACGAGTTCCGCCTGAACGAGAACGATTGGCTGAAAGGCGATGACGGCTCGCTGATCGGCAAGGCCAGCCTGCCGATCTTCTCGCTGGAACGGGTGCTGGGCATCGACATCGAGAACGAGGAGCTGGGCCTGGACGAAGTGGAATCCGTGGGCGGCCTGATCATGCTGAAGCTGGGCGACATTCCGAAGCAGGGCCAGCGCGTGAGCTTCAACGCGTTCGACATCGTGGTGCGCAAGATGAACGGGCCGCGCATCCTGCTGGTGAAAGTCATCCCGCGCATCCCGCGCAGCGCCGAGGACGAGCAGGACTGACGCCGGCCTGCCCGGCGCCGCGTTTTCCGGCGCGGCCTCCCCGCTTTCCTTCCCGGCTGTTATCTTCCAGGCTGTTATCTTCTTTATAATCGGGTCTTTCACCACCGTGGAGACCCGAATGCCGCGCTTCCGATCGTTCCTGCCTGCCCTCCTGCTGGCCACCACGGCGCTGGCCCAGGCCGCGCCGCAATACGTCGAAGTGGGCACGCCGCTACCGCGTTTCCACCTGCTGAAGGAAGGCAGCCACCGCTACCTGCGCTACCTGCGTTCCGCCGACGGCAATATGGCGCTCGACATCTGGCAGCGCGACATCCATTTCGACGGCAAGCGGATACAGATCCGCCAGCGCTGGGACACGGCCGGCAAGGCGCCTTCCGTGAAGCGGCTCGAATCGACGTTCGAGAGCGCCACGCTCCGCCCGCTGACGCATGTGCGCATCACCGAAAAGGACGGCAGGAAAACCGTGGAGGGCTTTGCGTTCGCGGCCGACCGGATCACCGGCATGGCGGGCCTGCAGGACAACACGCAAAAAAACCTGGCGGTGGAAACAAAGGAGCCCGCGTTCAACTTCGAGACGGACATGGAACTGCTGCAAGCGCTGCCGCTGGCCGACGGCTACGAGGCGCAGCTGGTGCTCTACCACCCCGGCGGCAGTGCCGCCCCTGCCCGCTACACGTTCCGGGTCACCGGCAGCGAAGCGATCGCCGGTCCCGCCGGCCCGGTCGACTGCTGGATCGTCGCCACCGACTACAACCAGCCGGGCAGCGTGTCGAAGTTCTGGTACGCCAAGGGCACGCAGCTGCTGGTGAAACAGGAAAGCACGCTGCCCGACGGCCGCACGCTGGTAAAAACCCTGCTGGACTGAAACATTTCCCAAAACCGGGGTCTGACCCCGGTTTTAGGAAACATTACTTATGGTGCCGCTTCGCCCTGCTCGTGTCCTGGCCGGTGTGGCGTGACGGGGTTGACGTTGGTCCAGTTGCGCAGCAGGCCGAGAGCGACGGCAAGCAGGGTCGGGCCGATGAACAGGCCGACGAAGCCGAAGGCGATCACGCCGCCCAGCACGCCCAGCAGCACCAGCAGGAACGGCAGGCTGGAGCCGCGGCTGATCAGCACGGGCTTGACGACGTTGTCGACGCCGCTGATCAGGAACACGCCCCACACCGCCATGAAGATCGCCCAGCCGGTGCTGCCCTGGTAGAACAGCCAGATGGCGGCGCCGCCCCAGACCAGCGGCGGACCGACGGGAATCAGCGAGAACAGGAAGGTGGCCACGGCCAGCAGCGCGACGGCCGGCACGCCGGCGATCATGAAGCCGATGGCGGCCACGGCAGCCTGGGCCAACGCGGTGCCCAGCAGGCCGTACATCACGCCGCGCACCGTGCGGCTGACGGTATCGGCCACTTCCAGCGCGTGCTCGCCCATGATCTTGTCCATGCCGACCGACAGGGCCTTCAGCAGCGTGTGGCCGTCGCGATACAGGAAGAAGCTGACGAAGGCCGCCAGGCTCACCTGCGCCACGCCGCTGCCCAGCACGAGGCCGCCGCCCAGCAGAAAGTGGCGTGCCGGTTCCATAAGGCGCTTGGCGGCGTCGATCAGCTGCTCGCGGCTGCCGATCAGGTTCTGCACATAATTGAAGACGGTCTCGCCGACAATGGGAATGCCGCGCAGCCAGTCCGGCGCCGTGATCGATCCCGAGGCCAGGGCATCGCGCAGCGCGCGGTAGACGTTGCCGGCATTGTCGGCCACGTTCCACGTCACGAGCGCCAGCGGCAGCAGGATCACGAGGACCAGCGACACCGTCATCACCGTGGCGGCCAGCGTGCGGTGGCCGCGCATTTTATCCAGCAGCAGCAGGTACAGCTGCCAGCTGGATATCGTGATCGCGCAGGCGAACAGCACGGCCGGCAGGAACGGCCGCAGCACCCACAGGCAGCCGACGACGAGAAACACGATCGCCGCGAGGCGGGTATAGGGTTGAAAGCGCTTTTCCATGCGGCGGCATCCTCCAGGTATCCCCGGCAAATGGGGGCGGCCTGCAAAAGATGCAAGCTTGGACGAATGACAAACCGGGAAAGCACTCCGCCGCGGCCGCGGCGGAGTCAGGGGGGGACGATCAGGACAGCAGTTGCTTCAGGTCGTGCACCACCGGCTTGGTGCCTTGCGCGTGGCGCAGGAACAGGCGCACCTTGCCCTGCTTGTCGAACACGTAGCTGCCGGCGGTATGGTCGATCGTGTAATTGGCCGGATCCTTGCCGGGCACCTTCTTGTAGAACACCTTGAATTCCTTGGCCGTCTGGTCGATCTCGGCCGGCGTGCCGTACAGGCCGACGAAGCTCGGATGGAACGCCGGAACGTACTGCTTCAGCAGTTCGGCTGTGTCGCGCTCCGGATCCAGCGTCACGAACAGCACCTGCACATCCTTCGCCTGCGGGCCCAGCTCCTGCATCACGGCAGCCATCTCCGCCATCGTGGTCGGGCACACGTCGGGGCACTGCGTGAAGCCGAAGAACATCACCACCACCTTGCCCTTGTAGCTTTCCAGCGTGACCGGCTTGCCGTCGTGGTCCTTCAGCGAAAAGCCCTGGGCGTAATCGAGGCCGGTGATGTCGGTGTTGACGAAGCTGGCACGCTTCTCGGAACAGGCGACCAGGGTGGCCAGCAGGAACAGCACGGCGAACAGTTTTTTCATGTCAGATCCGGATGTAGTGATCGAGCAGCAGCGCGCCGAACAGCAGCGCCAGGTACAGGATCGAGAACGCAAAGGCCTTGCGGGCCAGCAGGTCGCTGTAGTTGCGCCAGATGCGCCAGGCGTACCACAGGAAGACGGCATCGAGCACGACGGCGCTGGCCAGGTAGATCAGGCCGCTCATGCCGACCGCGAACGGCAGCAGCGTGGTGGCCGCCAGCGCGATGGAATACAGGAAGACGTGGAATTGCGTGAATGCCATGCCGTGCGTGACAGGCAGCATCGGCAGGCCGGACTTGGCGTAGTCGTCGCGGCGGTACAGCGCCAGCGCCCAGAAGTGCGGCGGCGTCCACAGGAAGATGATCAATACCAGCAGCCACGCCTGCATCGGTACGTCGTTGGCGACGGCGGCCCAGCCCAGTGCCGGCGGCATTGCGCCGGACAGGCCGCCGATGACGATGTTCTGCGGCGTGGCCGGCTTCAGGATCATCGTGTAGATGACCGCGTAGCCGACGAAGGTGACGAAGGTCAGCCACATCGTCAGCGGGTTCACCAGTGCATACAGGATCCACATGCCGGCGCCGCCGATGATGCTCGAGAAAATCATCGTCTGCGTCGGCGTGATTTCGCCGCGGGCCATCGGGCGGCGCGCGGTGCGCGCCATGCGCGCGTCGATCTCGCGTTCGGCCAGGCAGTTGACGGCGAACGCGGCACCGGCCAGCAGCCAGATGCCGATCGTGCCGGCCACCACGATGCGCCAGTCCGGCAACTCGTCGGTGGCGAGGAACATGCCGATCACGGCGCAGAACACGGCCAGTTGCGTGACGCGCGGCTTCGTCAGCGCCCAATACTGGGCGATGCGGCTGGTCTGGCGATGGGCTGCGGCTTGGGCGGTCATGGAGAGGGCGTCGAAAAACTGGCCCGGTAGTTTACCATGGTCAGGAAAAGCACGAGGGCGGCGGCGCCGGCGTTATGCAGCACGGCGATCGTCAGCGGGAAGTTCAGGTAGATCGTCGCCACCCCGGTCAGGAACTGCAGGACCAGCACGACGGCGATGCCGAGCACCGGCTTGCGCAATGCCGGCACGCGCCACGCCCGCCAGCACGTGTAGCCCAGCACCAGGAAGACCACCAGCGCGAAATTGCGGTGCACCCAGTGGATCGCGGTCAGGGCCGAGAACGGCAGGTAGTGGCCGGCCCTGGTCTTGCCCAGTTCGCGCCACAGGTGGAAGCCGTGCTCGAAATCCATCTCGGGAATCACCTTGCCGCCGCCGCACAGCGGAAACTCCATGCACGCCAGGGTCGCGTAATTGGTACTGACCCAGCCGCCCAGGAACAGCTGCACGAACACCACGAGGCCGGACAGCACGGCCAGCCGGCGAATGGTGCGCAGCGTGGGAGCCGGCACGCCGGCCGGGCCGAACGGCTTCATTGCATGGTCCTGCCGGCCGCCGAACCAGGTGAGCAAGGCCAGCAGGCCCATGCCCAGCAGCAGGTGGATCGTGACGATCACCGGTTGCAGCTTCAGCGTGACGGTCCAGGCGCCGAACGCGCCCTGCAGGCAGACAAAGAAGAACAGCAAGGTGGGATAGCCCGGATGGTAGCCGGCCTTGCGCTCGCGGCGCCAGCGGTACCAGGCCACCGCCATCATTGCCATGATCAGCACACCGATGGCCATCGCGAAATAGCGGTGGATCATCTCGACCCAGGCCTTGAACATCGTCACCGGGCCGGTCGGCATCAGCGCCTCGGCGGCGCGGATTTCCTCGTGGGCCAGGAAGGGGTTGGCCAGGCCGTAGCAGCCCGGCCAGTCCGGACACCCCAGGCCCGAGTCGGTCAGCCGGGTGAATGCGCCGAACACGATGAGATCGAACGTGATGAACACGCTGATCCATACCAGCTTGCGGTACTTGTTGACATCTTTCGAAATGAACACGATCGACAGCGGCAGCAGTGCGACGATCAGGGCGGTGATGGCCATCTGGGCCAGCGTGGTGTGATGCATGGTGTTTCCTTGTTCAGCCGGCGCGCTTACCCGATTGCCGACGCCTTCAGCAGCTTGCCGATATCCTTCTTCATCTTCGCGGGGTCGGGATTCTTCGGGAAGCGCATCATCAGGTTGCCGAGCGGGTCGATCATGTAGATGTGTTCCCGCGCGTTTCCGCCCGCTTCCACAGGCAGCCACTTGTAGACGGTATCGGCCGGCGCGCGCAGCATCCGGGTACCGTCGTTCACGCGCAGCAGCATGGTTTCCAGCGGCTCCTCGTCCGTGATCAGCCACACGCGCTCGATGCGTTCGCGCTCCCTGCCCTGCATCGTGCGCAGCTGGCGCATGGTGAACAGCTGGTCCTGGCATGCCTGCCCGCAATCGGAGCCGCCCACCTTCAGCATGATCCACTTGCCGCGCATCGATTCCAGCGTGACCGGGTCGCCGGCCAGCGTGCGCGTGGCCATCGCCGGCATCGGCACGGTGCGCGGGTCGATCAGCGCGCCGTAGTTGGTGCGGCCGGACGGCTTGACCACGTAATACATGAAATAGGAAGCGATGAGCGGCGATGCGCACACGGCCAGCACGGCGAACAGCTTCCAGCGCCCGCGCGCCTTATTGATCGGTTTTTGTTCCACTGCTTTTTCCGTTTTTCAATCCGCTGATGATAAAGAACAGCAAGGCCGTCAACGCCAGCGCATACCACTGGAACGCATAGCCTCGGTGCTTGTCGACGCCCAGGTCGGGCCGCGGCCAGTTGCGCAGCAGCACGCCTTCGCTGCCGTCGGCGGAAGTCTGCTCGAGCACGAAAGGCTGCAGTTGCAGGCCGCTGGCGGCAGCCACCTGCGCCACGCCGGCATTCTGCACGATCGCGCCGGCCGCCAGCGGCGGCGCGTCGCCCAGTTCCATCACGTGCCCGGCGTTCGGCTTGGCCACGCCTTCGATCGTGACAATGCCCGATGGGGTGGGATACGAAGCAATGCGCTGGCGGTCGGCCGCGTCGCGCGGCAGCCAGCCACGCGCCACCAGCACGTGCATCGCCGTGCCGTCGATCCGGAACGGCATCAGCACGTAGAAGCCGGCGCGCCCGTCATGGGGGCGGTTGTCCAGGTACACCGGCCAGCCGGAGACGAACGTGCCGGTGGCGGACACGCGGCGAAACTGCGCCTGCTCGGGTGCCAGCGGCGCTGCGCCCAGCACCAGCGGCGCGCCGGCGCTACCGCCCGCCAGTTCGGCTGCCACCGCCAGCTTTTCATCGGCGCGGCGGTCCTGCCAGCGCCCCAGCGCGATGCCCAGCACGACGAGCAGCAGCGTCGCGATGAACGGCACTGTTTTAAAGCGGAAAGCGATACGCATTACAATGAAGCCCCACCCTTCCGGCTCGCAGCCACCATGAAAATTTTCGTTGCCATCGCCTTCATCCTGATCATCGGCAGCCTGGGCTCCGCACTGTTCTACCTGATGCGCGGCAAGGGCGGCAATCCCCGCACCGTGCGCGCGCTCGCCCTGCGCGTGGGCTTCTCGATCGCGCTGTTCGTCATCATCCTCGTGCTGAACCGGATGGGCTATATCCAGCCGACCGGCATCCGCTAGGGACAAACAAAAAGCCGCAGTGACGACGCCACTGCGGCTTCCCGGTCGGCGCAGGCGATTATAGCCCTTACCCTGAGCTCGCTACGAGTGGTCGTGGCAAGGCGCGGCGACGCAGACAGTGCTTCAGCACGGCAAGGAGCCGCAACGCAGCCACGGCCGCTCGTAGCGGGCTCACAGCCAGTACACTACGACATAAAGGCCTAGCCAGACCACGTCCACGAAGTGCCAGTACCATGCCGCGCCTTCGAACGCGAAGTGGTTCTCCGGCGTGAAATGTCCCTTCATCACGCGGAACAGCACGATGGCCAGCATGATCGCGCCCATCGTCACGTGGAAACCGTGGAAGCCGGTCAGCATGAAGAACGTGGAACCGTAGATGCCAGACGTGAGCTTCAAGTTCAGGTCCTGGTAGGCGTGCATGTATTCATACACCTGGAAGCCCATGAACACCGCGCCCAGCAGGATCGTGGCGGCCAGCCAGAGCGCGCACTTGCTGCGCTTGCCCGCCTGGATCGCGTGGTGCGAGATCGTCAGCGTGACGCCGGAGGCCAGCAGCAGCGCCGTGTTGATGGTCGGGATCGGGAACGGGCCCATCGTGTTGAAGGTGTCGACCACGCCGGCCGGGCCGGCATTGCCCCATTGCGGCGAGAAGTCCGGCCACAGCACCTTGTGGTCCAGGTCGGCCAGCCACGGCATCGAGATCACGCGCGCATAGAACAGCGCGCCGAAGAACGCGCCGAAGAACATCACCTCGGAGAAGATGAACCAGGCCATCGACCAGCGATAGGAATGGTCGATGCGCTTGCTGTACATCCCTGCTTCGGATTCGTGGATCGCGTCGCCGAACCAGCCATACAGCACGGCCAGCATCGCGGCGATGCCGACCAGGCAGACCAGCTTGCCCCAGCTGCTGTCATTGACCCAGGCCGACGCGCCGATCATCGTCACCAGCATCGAGATCCCGGCCAGCATCGGCCAGCGGGACGGGCCGGGCACGAAGTAATACGGTGCTTGCTTCGAATTCATCTTCATCTCCTCGCGAACTTACGATCGAATTTCTTATTGAGTATTTCTATTACGATTTGTATTGCGGCTGGTCTTGCCGATGTTGCGCCTACTGCTGCGATACCACGATCTTGACGATGGCCACCAGGATGCCGATGAACAGCGCCACGGCAAGCAGCCCGGCCACGATCACGTGGATCGGATTGAGCTTGCCCGTATCCTGGTCGAAATCGCTCTTGCGCCGCAGGCCCACGAACGACCACAGCACCGCCTTCAGCGAATACAGGAACGACGGCTTGCGCCCGTTCACAGCCGCACAGACCCGGCAGCGACAGCGTCGGGCCGCGGCGACTGCGCCAGCCCGCCGATCTCGATGAACGTGTACGACAGCGTGATCGTCTTCACTTCCTTCGGCAATTCAGGGTCCAGGAAGAACATCACCGGCATCTGCTTTGCCTCGTGCGCCTGCAAGGTCTGCTGCTTGAAGCAGAAGCACTCCACTTTCTTGAAATGCGGCGTGGCGCTTTGCGGCGCGTAGCTCGGCACCGCCTGCGCGTTCACCACGCGGCCCTGCGAATTGACCACTTCGTACACCACCGTCACCATCTCGCCCGGGTGCACGGTGACGCTGCTTTGCGTGGGGCGGAACCGCAGCGTGCCCTGCACGTTGCTGTCCAGCTCCACGGTAATGCTGCGCGTGCGGTCGATCTGCGTATTTTCCGGCGGCGCCACGGTGCCATCCTTCTGCGTCAGCACGTTAATGCCGAGAACTTCGCAGATGTGCCTGTAGACCGGGATCAGCGCGTAGCCGAAGCCGAACATCGCCACCGCGATCACGACCAGCTTGCGCAACAGCCTGCGGTTTTCGCTGACCATCGCTCAGCCCAGCAGCCGCTTGGCGATCACGGAGACGAAGAACACCAGCGCGATCGAACCGAGGATCAGCGCCAGCCGCAGGTTGCTTTTTTTCTGGTTCGACATGGCACGCTCCTGCTTACTTGACGGTCGGCGGGGTTTCAAAGGTGTGGAACGGCGCCGGCGACGGCACGGTCCACTCCAGGCCTTCGGCGCCTTCCCATGGCTTGGCCGGCGCGGCCTTGCCGCCGCGGATCGTCGGCAGCACCACGAACAGCAGGAAGAACACCTGCGTCAGGCCGAAGCCGAACGCGCCGATCGACACGAGCGTGTTGAAGTCCGTGAACTGCGCCGGGTAGTCGGCGTAGCGGCGCGGCATGCCGGCCAGGCCCAGGAAGTGCATCGGGAAGAACGTGACGTTGAACGTGACCAGCGACACCCAGAAGTGGATCTTGCCCATCGTTTCGTTGTACATGTGGCCGGTCCACTTCGGTGCCCAGTAATAGAAGCCGGCGAACAGCGCGAACAGCGAGCCTGCCACCAGCACGTAGTGGAAGTGCGCCACCACGTAGTAGGTGTCGTGCACCTGGATGTCGATCGGCGTCACCGCCAGGATCAGGCCCGTGAAGCCGCCCATCGTGAACACGAAGATGAAGCCCACGGCGAACAGCATCGGCGTCTCGAACGTCATCGAGCCCTTCCACATCGTGGCGATCCAGTTGAACACCTTCACGCCGGTGGGCACCGCGATCAGCATCGTGGCGTACATGAAGAACAGCTGCGACGTGACCGGCATGCCGGTGGTGAACATGTGGTGCGCCCAGACGATGAACGACAGGATCGCGATCGACGCGGTGGCGTACACCATCGAGGCGTAGCCGAACAGCGGCTTGCGGGCGAACGCCGGAATGATCTGCGAGACGATGCCGAAGGCCGGCAGGATCATGATGTACACCTCGGGGTGGCCGAAGAACCAGAAGATGTGCTGGTACATGACCGGGTCGCCGCCGCCGGCGGCGTTGAAGAACGAGGTGCCGAAGTGGCGGTCGGTCAGCGTCATGGTGATGGCGCCGGCCAGCACGGGCATCACGGCGATCAGCAGGTAGGCGGTGATCAGCCAGGTCCAGCAGAACATCGGCATCTTCATCAGCGTCATGCCCGGTGCGCGCATGTTCAGGATGGTGACGATGATGTTGATGGAACCCATGATCGACGACGCGCCCATGATGTGCATGGCGAAGATCGCCATGTCCATGCCCGGGCCCATCTGGGTGGACAGCGGCGCATACAGCGTCCAGCCGGCGGCGGTGGCGCCGCCCGGTGCCAGGAACGAGCCGGCCAGCAGCAGCGCGGCGGGCGGCAGGAGCCAGAAGCTGAAGTTGTTCATGCGGGCGAACGCCATGTCCGATGCGCCGATCTGCAGCGGGATCATCCAGTTCGCGAAGCCGACGAAGGCCGGCATGATGGCACCGAACACCATCACCAGGCCGTGCATCGTGGTCAGCTGGTTGAAGAATTCGGGGTGGAAGAACTGCAGGCCCGGCTGGAACAGTTCCATGCGGATCATCAGCGCCAGCACGCCGCCGGACAGCAGCATGATGAACGAGAACCACAGGTACAGCGTGCCGATATCCTTGTGGTTGGTGGCGAACAGCCAGCGGCGCAGGCCGGTCGGGTGCTCATGTGCGTGGTCATGTGCGTGGTCATGGTCATGCGCGTGGTCATGCCCATGATCGTGGCCATGCTCATCGGCGTGATTCTGGCCGTGGTCGAGAGTAGTCGTGCTCATCGTAATGCTCCTGATTACTTGCGTGCAGCCACAATTTCAGCCGGTTGAACGATGTTTTCCGCTGGCTTGTTCGACCAGTTGTTCCGCGTGTAGGTAATGACGGCGGCAATGTCGGTGTCCGACAGCTGCTTCCATGCCGGCATCTCGGCCGGGTACTTGCCGGTCTTCTGGCCGTTCAGCAGCACGTGGATCTGGTCGCCCTTGGCGCCGTTCACGACGGCCGAGCCGTCGAGCGGCGCGAAGGCGTTCGGCACGCCCTTGCCGTTGGCCTGGTGGCACACCGCGCAGTTGGCGGCATACACTTTCTCGCCCTTCGTCGTCAGTTCGTCGATGGTCCAGGTCTTGTTCGGATCGTCCGCCAGCGCGGCCATTTCCGCCTTCTTCGCGTTCACCCAGGCAGTGTACTCGTCGGCCGTGACGACCTTCACGACGATCGGCATGAACGCGTGTTCCTTGCCGCACAGTTCCGCGCAATTGCCGCGGAACGTGCCGGTGTGCTCGGACTTGAACCAGGTGTCGCGCACGAAGCCAGGGATGGCATCCTGCTTGACGCCGAAAGCGGGAATCATCCACGCGTGGATCACATCGGTGGCGGTGGTGACGACGCGGATCTTCTTGTTGACGGGAACCACCACTTCATTGTCGACTTCCATCAGGTAGTTCTCGCCGCGCGCCTGCGTGGCGGGAACGCCCGGCTGCCCGATCTGCTCGCGCGGCGTGGACAGGTTCGACACGAACGAAATGCCCTCGCCTTCGCCCTTCAGGTAGTCGTAGCCCCACTTCCATTGCATGCCGGTGGCCTTGATCGTGATGTCGGCGTTCGACGTGTCCTTCATGCCGACCACGGTGCGGGTCGCGGGCAGCGCCATGCCGATGACGATCAGGAACGGCACCACCGTCCAGGCGATTTCAACGGCGGTCGATTCGTGGAACGTGGCGGCCTTGTGGCCGACCGATTTGCGGTGCTTGAGGATCGAATAGAACATCACGCCGAACACGGCGATGAAGATCACCAGGCAGACGATCATCATCCAGTTGTGCAGCGTGTGGATTTCGGAAGCGATCTGGGTCGCGGCGGGTTGCAGGTCGAGCTGGTTGGGCAGCGGTCCGCCGGTGCCGCCTGTGGCCGTGGTGTATGTTCCGGTTGCCGTCGCTGCCGGCGCTGCCCAGGCCGCCGAGCAGGCCAGCGCCGCCCATGATGCGGCCAGCAACGATGTGAGTCGCTTCGCAAGTGTCATATGTTCCCCAAAACCAACCCAAGATAGTAGAAAAATTTATTATGGCGACGACCTGCCTGTAGGGGTGGATCGTCTGGCTTTCAACACCTTGTGATCCTTGCTGGACCACGACCATGCCACCGGCAGTGCCACTATCGCCGATGACGCGGGCTACTGATGCTTGTTGAATCCCGGCTATTTCAACGTCCGGATCTTGCTGTCCGTATGGAAAAAAGTAGCCAAAACAGTCAAGGATTATAAGCAGTAAATCTTATCGACTTCAAGGTAAATTGCGCCACGAAAAATGGTGCGTCGCGGCATGTATCGCTATCATTTCGGTGCCCTGGGAGCGAAGCGAATGATGGCTTCGCCGTCCTTCGTCACCCGTGCTTCGGGCTTGAAAGCATGCCCGTAAATGACCTCGAAAGTGAGGCCGATCTTGCCGTCTGCGCGGCGCTGTTTTTGCAAACCCGCAAACAGCTTCTCACGGGCTGAACGGCTGAGCAAGCCTTTACGTACGGTGCTCAGGGGGTTGCCGCCCAGGGCGCGGACATCGGCCAGCAGTTTCGCCGGATCGTCGTACGTCACGGTGATTTTTTCCATGTCCATCACCGGGGTCGAGAAGCCCGCTTCGACGAGCTGGTCGCCGAAATCATGCATGTCCACGAACGGCAGTGTATGGGGAGCAAGATCGATATCGGTAAAGGCAGAACGTACTTCCTGTAAGGAGTCCGGACCGAAGCAGGAGAACATCATCAGCCCGTTGACGCGCAGCACGCGGCGCCATTCGGCAAATACCCGGTCCGGCTGCGGATGCCAGTGCAGCGCCAGGTTGGACCAGACCAGGTCCACGCTGGCCGCGCCCAGCGGCAGGTCGGCGAAATCGCCGCAGATGAGGTCGATGCCGCTCTTGGCCGGCAGCAGCTTGCTGATCAGGCGGTTCAAGCCTTTCGCGCCGCCCGTGTCGATGCTCTTCAGCATCGGTACCGACGCATCGAGGCCGACGACCTGCGCCGCGGCATAGGCTTTTTGCAATGTTGCGAGATCGGCACCATTGCCGCAGCCGGCATCGAGCACGCGCGACGGCGCCAGGCGCACGAGTCGCAGGCGTTCGAACATCCGCTGGGCGATTTCACGGCGCAGGAAATCGGCGTTGCGCACGCGCTCCGGCCGGGAGAACAGGGTACGAACCCGCTCCACGTCGATGGGAGCGGACAGTTTGGGGGGACGGGCTTGCATGGGAAATAATGGACTGAGTGCGATAATGTGCGCAGTCTACATGCTTGGAGCAAATTGCGATGGCGATGGCGATGGCGAAGGTCCTGGCCATGTTGCTGCCCTGCCCGTGCGTGCTGTGCGGCATGCACGGCCGGGAAGCGCTGTGCCCGCCCTGCCGTGCGCAGTTCCTCGGCGATGCCGTCGCGCGCTGCCCTGTCTGCGCGGACCCGCTGCCGGCCGGCTCCGGCGTGCTCATGTGCGGCGCCTGCCTGGTGCGCCGCCCTTGCTATGACGCGACGGTGGTGGCGGCGGCCTACGCGCTGCCCTGGGACCGGCTCGTGCTCGAACTGAAATTCGGCGGCCAGCTGGCGCATGCGCGGCTGTTCGCTGAACTACTGGCGCAGGCCGTGCGCGCGCTGCCGGGCGGGCCACCGATGGTGCCGCCTGCGCCTGCCGCGCCTGCGCTGCTGTGCCCGGTGCCGCTGGGACCGAAGCGCCTGGCCGAGCGGGGCTTCAACCAGGCGCTGGAAATTGCCCGCCCGCTGGGGCGGCTGCTCGGCATCGCGGTGGCGCCGCGGCTGGCCGAGCGGGTGCAGGAGACACCGGCGCAAAGCGGGCTGCATGGCGGCCGGCGCCGCGCCAACGTGGCCCACGTGTTCGCGGTACCGGACCGGGCACTGGTCGAAGGCCGGCATATCGGCATCGTCGACGACGTCATGAGCAGCGGCCAGACGCTGGGCGAACTGGCGGCCGTTTTCAAACGCCATGGCGCCGCGCGGGTGACGAATTTCGTGTTCGCCCGCACGCCGCCGCGCAATTAATCGAGGAGAAAGAGTTGTTTCACGTAGTACTGGTCAATCCGGAAATCCCGCCGAACACCGGCAACGTCATCCGCCTGTGCGCCAATACCGGCGCGCAACTGCACCTGATCGAGCCCCTGGGCTTTCCCCTCGACGACGCGAAGATGCGCCGCGCCGGCCTCGACTATCACGAATATGCGCAAATGAAGGTGCACAAGGACTGGGACGTGTTCCTTGCCGCCGTGTCGCCCGATCCAGCGCGGATGTTCGCCATGACCACCCACGGCTCCACGCCGTTCGGGCAACTGGCATTCCAGCCCGGCGACGTCTTCGTGTTCGGTTCCGAAACACGGGGGCTGGCCCCGAAATTTCGCGAAACATTTCCTGTGACGCAACGAATTCGGCTGCCGATGCGGCCAGGGAACCGCAGCCTGAACCTGTCCAACACCGTGGCCGTGGTGGTGTACGAGGCGTGGCGGCAGAACGGCTACGACGGCGGCGCGTAGCACGGCGCCTGCTTCCATCGACTTCGTTCGCTCATATCGTTGCGCGCACGCCTGCCCGGCTCGCGCAAATAAATTCTCCTGCTCCCTTAGGAAACCGCCGGCCCGCTCGTCGTAGCGATACGAACAAAAAAAGCATGGGATATGAGGGACGATACTGTTGCCTGGGTGATTAAGCACTTCCTGCCGTTCGAGGCGGAACTGCGCAGCGTGCTGCGGCGGGTCTGCGCCAGGCCGGAGGAAGTCGACGACGTCATACAGGACGTGTATTCGCGCGTCCTCGACAGCCCAAGCCTCGCGCACGTGCGCGAGCCGAAGGCCTTCCTCGTGCAGACGGCGAAGAACCTGCTTATCGACAAGCTGCGCCGCGACGCCGTCGTGCGCATCGATGCCGTGGCCAACCTGGAAGACCTGAACGTCCCGGGCGACAGCCCGGACCCGGAGCGCATCGCGATGGCGCGCGCCGAGCTGAAGTGGGTCATCGGGCTGATCGCCAACCTGCCGGCCCGCTGCAAGGCCGTATTCCGTGCCCGCCGCATCTACGGCATGTCGCAGAAGGAAACCGCTGAAACCGTCGGTATCTCCGAAGAGCTGGTGGAGTATGAAACCCGCCGGGGACTCGACCTGATCTCGAAGATGATCGAGCGCGTCGGCACGGAAAGCGCCCGGGATAAAGCCGCCATCCACAAGAACATGTTTGCAAAGAAAAAAAATGTCCACGATCTATGAACAGGCGCTGGACTGGGTCGTGCTGCGACAACGGCGCGGCCTGACCGCACAGGAAGCCGCCGCCTTCGACGCCTGGTACGCGGCGGATTCGCGCCATCGCGGCGCCTGGCTGCGCGCCACCGCGATCCATACGATGCTCGATGACGCGACGTTGCAGGAATCGCTGAAGCCACGGCCGGAATGGCTCGAGCAGGAATGGGCCGGAGCGAGCTGGCAATCGGCGGCGCGGCGGCGCCCCCCGGCCAGCACCCGGACGCGCACCTGGGCCATGTATGGCGCCATCGCCGCCAGCCTGGCCGTCATGGCCGGCACCTGGTTCGGCCCGCTGCTGGCCGGCGATCCAGCACTGGAGACGGCACAGGGCGAACTGCGCCGGCTGCCGCTTGCCGACCATTCCGTGGTCAATCTCAACAGCGCCAGCCGCGTCAGCGTCAAATACACCGACACAGGGCGGCAGGTTCAACTGCAGCAGGGCGAGGCCTGGTTCGAGGTCGCCAAGGACAAGGCGAAACCATTCGTGGTCGAGGCCGGCGATGTCCGCGTGCGGGCCGTCGGCACGGCATTCTCCGTGCGGCGCTACGGCAACGGCGCGGAGGTCCTGGTCACCGAAGGCAAGGTGGAAGTGTGGAATGCCGACGGCGTACGGCGCAAGAAGCTGCTGCTGGCCGGACAGCAGGCATTCGTGCCGGACCAGCCGGCCGAGATCACGGTGCGGCGCGAGCCGCAGGAAGTCCAGCGCAAACTAGCCTGGCGGGAGGGCAAATTGATCTTCAAGAACCAGACACTGAGCGATGCGGTCGCCGACTTCAACCGCTACAGCCGCAAGAAAATCGTCATCGTCGATCCCGGCCTGAGTGCCACGACTCTGGTCGGGCACTACCAGATCGACCAGCCGGAACGCTTTGCCAGGGACGTCAGTGCCTTTCTCGACGTGCCCGTGTCGATCACGCAGGACAAGATACTGATCGGCGATTCGGCATCGCAGAACGCGGTGCCGCCTTCCGATGGCATGGTCCGGTAAGCACGATCCAATCCGTCATTTTCGTGATCGTTTGCCCACGAATGTCCAATATATATTAGGAACGTCTCTTGCCGTTCGTCGATGGGATCAACGGGCAACATAGTCCGGGACAGAGAAGCCAGAATCGAGGAGATACGCAGGATGTTTTCGCATCGTTGCGCCATGACGGCCGTCATGCTGGGCACTGCCCTGCTGGCGTCCGCTCCGGCAACGTCCAATGCACAGGAAATCCGGGTCGACTTCAATATCTCAGCCGGCGCGGCAACCGATTCCATCGCGGAATTCGGTAGCCAGGCCAAACTGAACATACTGGCTGCCGGTGGCAGCCTGAAGGGCATCACGACCAACGCGGTGCGCGGCCGGTACGGCGTGGCCGAGGCATTGGACATTCTTCTATCGGGAACTGGACTGGCAAACCGGCTGAACACGAATGGTTCCGTGTTCATCTTATCGACGACGCCAGGACCGCGCGGCGACGCGGGTCTTGAATCCAGGGAAGAGACAATGACCGATGCAAGAATACCGGGCCAGCGCACGGCCACGTGCTGCGCCGTTTCCGCCGCGCTGCTGCTGATGGGGGCGCCCCTGTCGCAGGCACAGGAGCAGGCCAACAGGAATGTGCAGGTCGCGCCCACCGGCTCGGTGGACGATGACGTGAGGCAGGTGCTGGTGGTGGGGCAGCGCCTGTCCGAGCAGAGCGCCATCGAGCGCAAGAAGAATGCAGCCACGGCGATGGATTCGCTGGTGGCCGACGATATCGGCTCGATGCCGGACACCAACGTGGCCGAAGCCGTGTCGCGCATCGCCGGCGTGATGCTGACCCGCGGCGACTACGGCGAGGGCAATTCCATCACCGTGCGCGGCGTGGCCAACGAGGAAACCCGCGTCGAGCTGGATGGCCTGACGACCACCTCGGCGGGCGGCTCCGACCTGGCCGGCAGCGGCGAGGGCCGGGCTTCGGACCTGCGCGAACTGCCGTCGGAACTGATCTCGACGATCGACGTCGTCAAGGGCTACACGCCGGACATGACGGAAGGTTCGCTGGGCGGCAGCGTGATCATCAAGACCCGCACCGGCCTGGACTTCAAGAAGCGCACGATCCTGGTCCGGGCCTCCGGCTCCTACGCCACCATCAACGAAAAGACCACTCCCGGCTTCAACGTGCTGTTCGGCGACAAATTCCTGGACGGCAAGCTCGGTGTCGTCGTCAACCTGTCCAAGTCGCGCACCGACAACCAGAACCACCGCGTGCGCCACGTCGCCGGCACGCACGGCATGCAGCGCACCTACGACCTGGACAATTCGCCGGAAAAGACGTTCGCGCTGAATCCGAACGCGCTGGACCTGAGCCAGCCGGCCAGCTCGGCACCATTGCCCTATGCGAACGGCGCCGGCACGACATGGGCCGTCAACGATGGCGGCGCCCGCTTCGCCGGCCACAGTGCGAAAGACATCCTGGCCATGTCCGCCGCGGCGAACAGCAAGCAGGAGTGTTTCTCGGCATTTCCCGTAAGCTCCCCCGAATTCGGCCGCATCGCGTCCGCCACCGACCGGGCGGCGGCACAGCGCTACCGCGCCCAGGCCCTGAAGGCCTGCCTGAACCAGTGGAACGACTATGTGCCGCAAGGGATACGCTACGAAGTCGGGCGCCAGCAGGAAGAGCGCTGGAACGGCGACATCCGCCTCGACTTCAAGGTCCACAAGGACCTGTCGGTCTACGGCAAGTTCAGCAAGAACAACCGCGACGTGCACTACACCAACGACAACCTGACGATGGGTGCCATCGCCACGCGCACCACCTCGCCGGTCGACACCACCACGCCGATGTACACGGAGACGCCGGGCAGCGTGGCCACGCCCTATGTCCGCACCGTGAACAGCATTGGCGTCCAGAACGGCTACCACTTCTACCCTGGCAACTACAACCTGCGCGACAGCACCGGCGGCGCCCTGGTCGACGGCGTGGGCCTGAACATCGCGCCCGGCTCGATGCAGTTCGTCGATCACCAGCTGACCCAGTTCACGCTGCCCGCCTCGCGTTTCAACAACGCCGTGTTCAACCAGGAATCCCACACGGGCACCCGCACGCACCAGTTCGGCGGCAACTATCGCAACGGCGGCTTCAAGGTGGAATTCCTGTGGGGCGTGACGCGTAGCGAATCCTGGCGCTACCGGAATACCAGCGGCATCGCCTTCGACTACGGCGGCGCCACGGTGCGCCGCAACGGCGATGGCCTGTACGACTTCGACTTCAGCAACGGCGTCAACCCGCTGGAGGGCCAGACCGATGCATCGCTGTACACCCGGCTGGTGCCGGGCACGGAACCTGGCCAGCTGCGCGGCGCATCGACACCCACCATCGTGGCCGACAGCATGCGCATCGGCGAAGTCAAGGAAGCGGTGCGCAAGTTCGATGCGACCTGGTCGATCGGCAGGTACGTACCCTACTTCGACCGCATCAAGTTCGGCTACAACGCCCGCACGTTCGAGAGCCAGAGCTGGTCGAACAACGACACCGTCATCATCACGCCGGCGCAGAACGGCAATCCCGAGATCGCCGTGGCGGGCCAGAAGGGTACCAACTACATCCAGATCTGCGAGAACGTGCCGGTGGCGGGCGGCACCGCGACACCGTGCCCGTACGGATTCGAGCAGCGCAACAAGCTCGGCCCGAACGGCGCCGGCACGTACACGGTGAACCAGGCCGACTTCTGGAAGCTGGTGCAGGCGGGCCTGCGCCCGGCCGAGACGAAGTTCCTGAACGACGCCAACGAGAACATCAACTTCCCGGGATGGCTGCAGTTCGACGCCGCTTCCGTCTACAAGGTGCTGGGCCAGGCACCCGTGGACCTGGACTGCATCAAGTCCTGCATCGGCAGCGACGGCAAGATCCACGACCGGCCGATCTCGCGCATCCGCGAAGGCAACCGCGCGGCCTACCTGATGACGGACTTCAAGTTCGACCGGAATCCGTTTACAGGCCGCGCCCTGCCCTTCGACTGGGAACTGGACGGCAACTTCGGCTACCGCATCGTGCAGACCGACGTGGTGGGCACCAGCCGCATCACGTACGAGGCCATCACGGTCAATCCAGGCTGGAACCGGATCAGCAATCCGGATGACGTCACCTCGTACAAGATCACCAGGAACCAGGCCATCGACGACCGGCTGACGTTCTACATGCCGGCGCTGAACCTGGCGTTCTGGCCGATCCGCGACACGCTGGTGGTACGCTACAACCGCACCAAGACGATGGCCCGGCCGCCGGTGGCGCAGATGCTCAACGACGGCGTCACCTGCACCTACGACGAGCGCAATGTCCTGCAGGGCGACCAGCCCGGCAACGTCGATTTCGAGGATGGCGACATGCCGGACAGCTCGTGCAGCGGCAACGTCGGCAATCCCGGCCTGCAGCCGAAGAAGAACTGGAACCAGAACCTGTCGTTCGAATGGTATCCGGACCGCGACACGTCGCTGTCGCTGGCGCTGTATCACCAGAAAGGCATCGTCGGCGCGGGCTACCGGGTGCCGGTCGAGAACGTGCGGCCGTTCGAGAACACGTCCGTCGACGTGGGCGGCACGGCGCTGCAGGATGTGCAGTTCAGGTACAACACCTACGCGAACGACGTGCCCTTCAACCGGCGCGGCGTCGAGGTGGGCGGGCGCACGGCATTCACTTCGCTGCCGGGCGTGCTGCGCTTCTCGGGCATCAGCGCCAATTACTCGACGGCCAAGGCGGAGCGCGTCGGCGGCAACCGCGTGTCGTTCCTGAGCGGCGCGGAAGTGCCGCCGGACCGGGAATACGCCTACACCTGGAACACCGCCCTGTGGTATGACGACGGCCGCTTCAATGCGCGCATCGCCATGCAGGTGAACGGCAAGGCCGTGCAGGCATGGACTGCCCCCGAAAGCGTGCCGTTCCCGACGGTCGGCGCCCCGCTGGCCACGATCGCCAGCGCGGCCTTCCTGCCGCCCAACACCATCTGGAAGGACCCGCAGCGCTATATCGATGCGAAGTTCTCGTACAAGTTCAAGAACGGCCTGCAGCTGCAGTTCGAGGCCCGCAACCTGACCAACGAGATCACCTCGTATTCGATGGGCGACAACGGCGGCGCGCACCGCACGATGGTGGACTACGCCTACAACGGCCGGCGCTTCCAGGCCAACCTGGTGTGGAACAACCTGTAGCGCGGTAGCACTGCCCGTTCCCGCATGTCCCGGGAATGGGCAGCGATGCCTCAGCGCCTTCTCTCGTTGCGCCACGCACCTGGCGCCATGCCGGTCAGTTTCCGGAACGTTCGTCCGAAGTGAACCGCGTCGGCAAAGCCTGTCGCTTCCGCGACGTCGCCGAGGGACACGTCGGTCGCGGACAGCAGCTGTTGCGCGCGCCGGATACGGGCATCGAGCTGCCATTGGTAAGGCGCCAGTCCCGTCGATGCCTTGAACGCACGGCTGAAATGTGCCTGGGATAAATCAAGCTGGGCTGCCAGGGTTTCCAGTTCGATGCGATGCGGGAAATGGCTTTCCATGTACCCGGTCACACGGCGCAACTGCCACGGCGCGAGTTTCCCGGTCCGGTCGGGGACAGCTTGCGGCGCCGTAAAAACCTGCGATGCGATGGCGGCGACCAGGCCATCGCCATACAGCTGCATCGACGGATCGGGATTGTCCACCGCGTCGGCCAGCATCTTGACCAGGGTCCAGATGCGGTCATTGGAAAACCGCGCCAGCGGCACGCTGAGCCTGGCCGGGTCGAATCGCGTCGCCAGGCGTTCGCCCAGCGTATCGACGTCGAAAGCCAGCGTGGCGTCGACCACCCGCGACGCATTCGTGTGCCCCCACACTTCCTGGTCGGCCGGCGAGAAATGCAGGTATCTCGGCATATGCCCTACAGGGCAGGGTTTGTGCGGGTGGAACCGCGCCTCGCACGTGCCACCGGATTCCTCGAGGATGACGCCCAGGCGCGCCCGCTCCTGCCGGGGAAGCGAAAGGATGACTTCACCGCTGCACTGGAACACGGCAACGCTGAGCTGGACACCATTCCAGGAGCGTTCGGTCACCTGCAGGCTGGCCACGTTCTCCGGCAGGGATGGCGATGATTCGACTGGCATCTGGTCTCCTCGGTTTCAGGGATGCAGGGGCTCAGGCAGCGTAGGCATACGTCCGGGACATCAGGAACGATCCATCAACCGCAGGAACGAACATTGTCGGGCCCGCACCACGTGCTTATCGTTCTCGTACCGCCGATCACTGGCCATACAAGGACGATCCGACATGAATATCAACGATCTTCGCGCAGCTGCTTCCATCCTGCCCGACCGGACACTACCCGGTCGCGCCGTCCTGTACGTGATCTGGGCACGGGTGATGCCGGTGGCGGTCACGTATGCCAATTCCGGGCTGGTGGCAGCCCTGGCCACCGCATGCAGCCTGGCCCTCGCCGACGACGCGCCGTGCCCGGCAGGCAGGCCGTTTCCGGACACGACGCTGGACCTCGACAGTGCACCATGATCTCATTGGGCTCCACTCCTGTTCAGAACCGGTACTGCACGCCGACGCTGACGAAACTCAGCGCATCGCCGGCGCCCGTCTCGCGCAGGAACGCGCCAGGCCGCCCGTAGGCGACGGCCGCGGTCGACGACCAGCCCGGCGCGATTGTCGAGATGATGCCGAGCGATGCGATGGTCGCCACATAGCGGGCATGGCTATCGCCGGCAGGCCGGATCAGCATGCCGTTGGGCGCATACACGCCGTCGCGGATGCTGTGCCGCCAAAAGAAGTCGAGGCTGGCGTTCAGCTGGACCCGGGGCGCGAGCCGCATGGTCAGTGCCGGATGGATATTGAAGAAGTTGCGTGGTCCGAGCGTTGCTTCGTCGCCGAAATAATTGCCGCGCGGGTAAAGGGGATTGACGGTACCGAGGCGGTCGTCGCCGGGATCCTTGTCGCCGCTGGCGATAGCGACGAGGAGCGCCACCCTGGGCTGGCCGGCCACGCCGGCGAAGGTGTGGCCGGTGTCCGTCGCGAGCGACCAGGCGCGGATGCCCGCGTCGCCGAAGCGCCCGCCCTGCAAGACGGCTTCCCAGTTCCAGTCCCACGCTGCCCGGCCGCCGGACACCCGCATACCGGCCGACCAGCGCCGCTCGTGCGCCTCGCCCTGCGCGTAGCGGGCATTGGCGTCTTCGAAATGCAGCGCATACACGTCGAGCGAGACGTCCCGCGAAGCGACGCCGCCGGTGCGGGTCGCGTAGATGCCACGCAGCGCCTGGGTTCGCGAGCGGGCATCATCGAGGCTGCCCGGCCGGTTCTGCCGCGGTGCCGCCGCGAAGGCATCGACGCGCCAGGCGCCGCTGGCCGCATAAGCGCGCACCGCTTCGAAGCTGCGCCGCACGTTCGGGCCCTCGCGGGCGTCGATGACGCGCCCCGAGCCGAACTGCAGCTCCTGGATGCCGGCACGCAGGCCGATGCCGCCTTCGCCATTCCCCGCCGACCGCCATTCGACGAACAGGTTGGTCGGATCGAGCCTGTTCTCGTCGACCGGGGACGGGCCGGCCGCTCGGCCCCTCGTGATCGAGCTGGCCAGCTGCGCGAAGCCGCGCCACTGCCGGCCCAGGCGCAGGTCGGCGAAGACGGAACCGCGCTGCATCAGCACACCCCATCGATCCTGGGGTTGCAGCCCGTAGCGCGGATTGCCGGTGTGCTCGTAGCGCCAGCGCAGGTCGCCGCCCATGCTCAGCCGCACGTCATCGGCGATCGGACGGTCCTTCCAGCATGCGCCGCGGTCGTCGACACCGGCGCATGCCTGGCGCTGGGCGCTGAAATCATCGTCGAACCGCAACGGACGGAACTGCGCCGGCGCCGCTTCGGCCACCAGCAGCAACACGAGGCCGAGCCAGGCGCGCACGCTTGCCTCACCGGGCCTGGTGATAGCCGCCGAAGTGCTTGACCGGCGACCAGGCGGGCAGGATCTCGGGCAATGCCGGCGACAGCGCCTGGTAATCCTGCGCACCGTACACCACCCGGCCGTCCATCACGGTCAGGACCGGGGCAACGGACTTGATCTGCGACTCCGGCACCGTGAAGTAATCCCTGTCCAGAAGCACGAAGTCGGCCAGGTAGCCGGGGGCGATCATGCCCAGCTCGGACTCCGCATGCATGAACCACGCCGCGGTGCGGGTGAACAATCCCAGCGCTTCGGCGCGCGTCAGGCGGTTGTCCCGGGCCAGCACTTCGGTTCCGGAAACCGATTGCCCCGTCACCATCCAGCTGATGCCGACCCAAGGATTGAACGAGGCCGCCCGGAAGGCATCGGTGGTCATGGCCAGCGGGATGCCGCTGTCGACGAGCTGGCGCAGGCGCGGTGTCTGCAAGGCCTTGTCGCGGCCGTGGGTCTTGATGAAGGCGTCGCCATGCAGCGCCATCTTGGTGTCCAGGGCGATGCCGCCGCCCAGCGCCTTCACCCTGGCGATGTTCGCGGGACTGATCGTCTCGGCATGCTCGAGGCTCCAGCGCAGTCCGGCGAGCGGCGTCTTCTCGTTCAGCTTCCCCAGCGCATCGAGGAAAGGCGTGATGTTCTCGTCATAGGTGATGTGCTCGCGGAAAGGAATGCGCCGCTGCACCAGCCTGGCGACATCCCGCTCCACCAGTTCGCGCATCTTGTCCGGCTCGATGATGACCGCCGGGCGGTCGAAGTTCTCGTGATCGTGCACCTCGGCCGACAACAGCTCGCCGGCGCCCCGGTAGACGTGGCCGTGCGCCAGGCCCGGGTGCAGGTTGTGCCCGGGACTGATCGGCGCGGTCTTGGTGATCGCCGTGATCTGCGCATCCACCATGTTGAAGTCCGCGCCTTCCCCTAGCTGGATGTCGACGAAGGGCATGCGGACGTTGAGGCGGTTGTCGCGGGCAAGGACATCGACGGTGCGCACTGCCTTGGGATACCCGCGAAAGCCCGTGCCCGCATCGACGACGGAGGTGACTCCGACCCGGTTGATACTGTGGATCGTCTGGACCAGCGAGCTCACCTCTTCATCGAAGGAGAGCTGTGGAACCATGGCCTCCATGGCGACGAACTGGAAGGTATAGCCATGGACCACGCCGGTGTACCTGCCCTGCCCGTCCTTCTCGAACTCGGTGCCCGGCAACAGGGGAAACTTGCCGGAGCCCACGCCGAGGGCATCCATCGCCTGCTGGTTCATGAAGGCGCGGTTGTAGGCATACTGCACGATCAACGGGCGATCCGGGACTGCCCGGCGCAGTTCGTCCATGGTGGGAAAGCGCTTCTCGTCGAACTGGTAGGGAGACCAGCCGCCGACCACCTTCACCCAGTGGCCTTCCGGTGTCCGCCTGGCCTGCTCGCTCAGCATCGCCAGGGCCCGGCGCAGCGTCGGCACGCCGTCCCACCGCAGCGTGTAGTTGTAGCCGCCCTCGTTGAGCACGTGGGTGTGCGCGTCGATGATGCCCGGTATCAGCCGCCTGCCGCTGGAATCGATGACCCGCGTGCCGGCGTTCTTCAGGCCCAGCACCTCGGCATCGCTCCCCACTGCGTAGATGCGGCCGTTCTTGACGGCCAGGGCGGACGCCGAGGGCTGCGCGGGATTGCCGGTGAATATCTTCGCGTTGTGCACGATCAGGTCCGCGCCTGGCGCCTCCTGGGCGGCCTGTGCATGGGTGTTGGCCAGGCCGCTCACCACCATGATTGCCATCAGTATTGTCGACTTCACTGTCGTTCCCCTGTGTTGGATTTGAAAGGCACCGCGCTGCGCCGATCCGGCCCGGCGAGCGGAAGGGAACGTCCGCCAATGGCGGCATTCCTGAGGGACGATTGTGCTTTTCGCCAGCCTTCCGCGATAGCGCTACCTGATGGCGTGCTGTGTCGCCAAATGGGGAACGCGGACCGGCATGCGGGCGCCGGAAGTCAGCCGAGAGGAACCCTGGCGATATGGGGCATGCTGTCGAAATGCTCGATCAGCAGTTCGGTCAGGATGCGTATCTTCTTTGCAGGATTCGGGCCGGGCGGCCGGACGACGTAAGCCGCCGCAGGGGGCGGCGGATAGCGCGTCATGACGGCGACGAGCGCGCCGGAATCCAGATGTTCCTGGACGAGGATGTTGGGGAGCCAGCCAATGCCGAGCCCCGCGAGCGCGGCCGCCACCAGGGCTGCGCCGTTATCGGCCTTGAAGCGCCCTTGCGGGCGTACCGTGACGGTCTTGCCGCCATCCATGAAAAACCAGGATTCGGTGCCCTGCATCAGGGCCTGGTGGCCAAGCAGCTCATCGGGTGTCGCGGGCGCTCCATGCGCCTTGATGTATTCCGGACTCGCGACCGTCGTTCCATGAACCGGTCCGACCCGTCTTGCGATGAGGTTGGAGTCCTGGAGATAGCCGACCCGTATCGCGCAGTCGTAACCTTCCGTGATGAGATTGACGACGTGGTCGCTGTAGCAGGTCTGGATCTGCAGCTGCGGATGGCGTCGTGCCATCTCCGCGAGCACCGGCGCGAAATGCGTCGGGCCGAATGTCAGCGGGGCGGCAATGCGCAGGCGTCCGCGCAGTTCGCCCGCCGGGGCAATCGTTTCCTTTGCCAGGTCCATCTCGGCGCAGACCCTGGCCGCGTAATCGCGAAACGTGGCGCCGGCTTCCGTCAGCGCTGCGCCGCGGGTGGTGCGCGACAGCAGCTGGATGCCCAGGTCCTCTTCCAGCCGGGCGAGCCGGCGGCTGACGATCGACTTGGCAACGCCGAGCCGCAGCGCGGCAGGCGAGATGCCGCCGGCATCGGCAACTTCCACGAATGTCCGTAATTCCTCGATATCCAATGACTGCTCCGTTTCGCGATACAGGCTCCTCCTCGATGGTACTTCCTGCCGAACATGAAAGCACGAAAAAATTGCCTGTCATGTCACTACCTGGCGAGCGGTTTCGCCAATGGTGGTACATGCAGCGGCTCCGGAATGATCGGAAAATGGATACGGTCGAGGCCCGACATGGAATCCCCCTGCACCTGCTCCGACAGCCGCTCGGCATCGCGCTGGCGGATGTCGCTGGCCGCCTCGTCGACATCGGCCGGCGCGTAGCCCAGTGCGCGCAAGCCCTCCGCCCCCATCAGGTAAGCCGATTCGACCGTTTCGCGGATCTGGAAATCCACGCCCGCGCGGATCAGTTCCACCGCATGTTCGCGGTCATAGCTGCGCACCAGGAGCCTGGCCTGCGGGAACTGGCTCTGTGCCAGCTTCACGATCTGCGTGGCGGCCTTCCGGTCGTCGATGCATACCATGATGGCATCGACGTCTCCCCCGCCCGAGTGGCGCAGCGTGTCCAGCCGGGTGCCTTCGCCAAAGAAGACCTTGAAACCATACCGCTGCGCATCGCGGATGCGGACGGGATCCTTGTCGATGACGGACAGCCTGACGCCACTGGACAGCAGGATCTGCGAGGCGATCTGCCCGAACCGGCCGAAGCCGATGACGAGCACCCTTCCCTTCAGGTCCCGGGCGGCGTCGATGCCCTCCATCGACGCTTCCGTTCGCAGCAGGCGGTCGGCGGAAAGCATGATCACGGGCGACGCCGCCATCGACAGGATGACGACCGTGGAGAACAGGGCATTGGTCCGCGCATCGAGAATCCCGGCCGACATGGCGGCGGCGTACAGCACGAAGGCGAATTCGCCGCCTTGCAGGAACATCGACGTGCGGTGCAGGGCCTGGTGCCGGGATGCTCCGAAGATGCGCCCAGTCGCATACACCGCGACACCCTTCGCGAACATGAATGCGAGCAGCAATGACAGCAGCAAGCGCCATTCCGCCGCGACGATGGCCAGGTCCAGTGACATCCCGACCGCCAGGAAGAACAGTCCCATCAGCAGGCCGCGAAACGGTTCGATGTCGCTTTCGATCTGGTGCCGGTAGCTCGAACTCGACAGCATCACGCCGGCCAGGAATGCACCCATGGCCATCGAGAGGCCGGCGAATTCCATCAGCAACGCGGCGCAGAGCACGACCAGCAGCGCGCCCGCGGTCAGCACTTCGCGTGTCCGCGTCTGCGCCAGCAAGGCGAAGAACGGGTTCAGGGCCCAGCGCGACACGGCCAGCAGCGACAGCAGCGCCGCGATCGCGATGAGCATGCCGGACCATCCGGATTCCTGTTGCGCCGGCGGCGACAGCAAGGCTACGACGGCCAGCAACGGCACGATCATCAGGTCTTCGAACAGCAGGATCGCCACGGACTTCTGCCCCTCCGTTCCAGACATCTCGCCCCGGTCCTGCAGCACCATCATGATGACGGCGGTCGACGACAGAACGAAGCCGGCCCCGGCGACAAAGGCAGCTGGCGCCGGGAAGCCAAAAACCGCGTACGCAGTCAGCGTCAGCGCGGCAGTGGCAGCGGTCACCTGGGCGAGACCGAGGCCGAAGATCTGGCCACGCATGGCCCACAGCTTGTGCGGGCGCAGTTCCAGTCCGATCACGAACAGGAACATCACCACGCCCAGCTCGGAGATATGGAGGATCGACCCGGCATTCGTCACCAGTCCCATGGCCGACGGACCGATCAGCATGCCGGCGGCAAAATAGCCGAGTACCGATCCAAGGCCGAGCCGTCGAAACAACGGCACCGCGATCACTGCAGCGCCCATCAGCACGACCGCCGGTCCGATGGTTTGTACCAGGCTCGTTCCAGACATCACGTCTTCCTTTTCAATGTAGTTCGAATACGTCGGCAGGGCGAGCTTCCGGCGCGGTCATTCGCCCGGCCGAAGGAGATGCTCCCAGACGCGGGAGATGACGACCGACCCTTCTCCGACCGACGAGGCGACACGCTTGGTCGAACCGGCCCGCACGTCGCCGACGGCGAAGATGCCGGGGCAGGAAGCGGTGTAGGGCGAATCGGCGTCGACGTCGCCACCGGTCAGCACGAAGCCCTTGTCGTCGAGCCGCACCAGGCCGGCAAGCCAGCCCGTGTTCGGCACCGCGCCCACCATCACGAACACGGCGCAGGTGTCGACCGTTTCGTCCGAACCGTTGCGACGGATCGTTACCGCTGCCAGCCTCCCGTCGCCATGCAAGGCCACCATCCTGGCGCCGTAGTCGATCGTGATCGCGGGATCGGCCTCGAGGCGGGTCGACAGATAGCTGGACATCGAGGCGGCCAGCGAGTCGCCGCGGACCAGGAGCCGGACCTTGGCGGCGACGCGGCTGAGGAACATTGCCGCCTGTCCGGCGGAGTTGCCGCCGCCGATGACGATCACTTCTCCGTGACGGCAAAAGCGTGCCTCGTTCTCGGTGGCGGAATAGTAGATCCCCGCCCCCTCGAATTCGGCGAGGCGGTCGATGGGCAGGCGGCGATACTGGACGCCGGTTGCGATGACCACGGCGCGGGAGCGGATCCGCTGGCCATTGTGGAACGTGGCGCAGAACGTACCGTCCTCCAGCCTGTCCAGGGCCTCGACGCGAAGCGGCATGGCAAAGCGCGTGCCGAACTTCATCGCCTGCACATGTCCCCGCCACACGAGGTCCGCGCCGGAGATACCTGTCGGGAAGCCCATGTAGTTCTCGACCCTGCTCGACGTGCCGGCCTGCCCGCCGATGGCGATGTCCTCGACCACCAGTGCGCTCAACCCCTCGGCACCCGCATAGACGCCTGCCGAGACGCCTGCCGGGCCGCTGCCGACGATCAATACGTCGACTGCCTCGTCGTCGACGAGGTCCTGGTTCAACCCGATCAGCCGGGCGATCTTTTCCGGCGTCGGATCGGTGACGACCGTGTCCTTGCCGAAGATCACGGCGGGCCGGTCCGGATCGGCCGAGCAGCTCACGGCCACCGCATGCGCCTGCGCGCTGCCCAGCGGGTGGGACACGTACGGCAGCCGGTTGCGGCCGGCGAATTCGGCAATCCGCCGGATCTCGCGGTGCTCCTCCTCGCCGATGAGCACGAGCGAGCTGTGCCCCGTTTCCAGGGCCACTTCCAGCTGCTTGCGGCGCCGTCCCGCAAGGATGGTGATGATGATGTCCGACATCTCGGGGACGTGCGCCATCAGCGCGAGCATGTCGGCGCGAGGCACCTCGATGACAGTAGTATCGCGGGCCGCCCGGAACATCGTCGACCAGCTGCCGCCAGCAAGGAACGAAATCTCTGCCATGAACTGGGCCGGTCCCAGCGTGGCGGCGACCAGGCGCTCCCCGGTGAAACTGTTCACGACCTCGATCTCGCCCTCCTCGACGTAGACGAAGTTCTCGACGGGATCACCGGGCCGGACCAGTACCGTGCCGGCCGGATGGCGGGTCCGGGTGCCCGCGCCGCGGATGGCGGCGACGTGCGATTGCGCCAGCGGTACACGCTGCATTCCCGACAGGTCTGGTCCAATGTTTTCCACGTGCGGCTCCCGGTTTGCGCCGCCGCGGCGCGACGCGTGAATGTGCGTCTGCTGTTTAGATCAGAAGCCCGAGCTCTGCAAGGTCTCCACCTTGGTATTGAGCAGTTGCTGTTCCCACAGGAACGCAATACCGCTGCCCGGCTCATGCGCCTTGAGCACTTCGACGAATTCGAGGATGTGCTCCGTGCGCGCATGGTCGCGCTGCCATTCGGACGCCACCGCCAGCCACGTCATCACATTGGCGCCGGCGGCGAGCATGCGCTGGATGGCTCTTTCATGGGCCTCGACGGTCACGCCGCCGCAGGCATCGGCGACCACGGTCACGTCCCAGCCCTCGCCCAGCGCGTGGATCACCGGCATGGCGACGCAGATCTCGGTATAGAGGCCGGCGATGATCAGCTGCTTGCGGCCGGTCGCCTTGACGACATCGACGACGTTCGGGTCTTCCCAGGTGTTGAGGGTGGTGCGATCGATCACTTCCTGATTGGGGAAGACATCGGTGATCTGCGAAAAGACCAGGCCGCCCCGGTCGGCGATGACGCTGGTAAGGATGGTCGGGACGCGGAAGGCCTTGGCGGTTTTCGTCAGCGCCGCCGCGTTGTTGACTACCTCGTGTGCGGTGTGGCTGTGCAGGTTCGCGAGCTGGAAAGGCTGATGGTCGATCAGGACGAGTACCGAATCCTCCGGGCGAAGCAGCGAATTGAGGCCGTTACGAAAGCTCATGATGATCCTTTGCGTTGGTTGAACAGGGCTGGTTTCCAGCGGCAGACGCGGTGGCGTTGCCGACTGAAATATTGTCATCCTGCTTATCGCCCCGCTAGTACCGTCGGCAGTCTGGCTGTGTCGCAGATCGGGGAACACCGCAAGCTCTGCGGTGTTGGCATAAATGCATGAAAAGTCGTATAAGCACACTCATCATCAAGATGGAGGTGCTATGTTCGACATGGGCTTGCCGTGGTGGGAATTCGTCGTGCGTGGCGCCATCGTTTACTGCTTCCTGCTGGTCATGGTGCGCATCACGGGCAAGCGCACCATTGGCCAGTTCACGCCGTTCGACCTGCTGATCGTGATGCTGCTGTCGGAGGCGGTGTCGAACTCGATGACCGGGGGAGACGAGTCGCTGCCGGGCGGCCTGATCATTGCCACCACGCTGATCGCACTGAATGTGTTCTTTGCCGTGGCCACGTCGCGCAGCCGCAAGCTCGCCGACCTGATCGATGGGCGCCCCGTGCTGCTGGGCCGGGACGGCAAGATTTTCGATGACGTCGTCAGGAGCTGCCGGGTGGCCGAAGGCGACGTCGAGCAGGCCCTGCGCGAGGCCGACTGCCCGGTTCACAAGATGAAATGCGCTTTCCTGGAACCGGACGGGAAGATCACGATCCTGCAGAACGAGCAGTGAATTCGCGTACCCTGGCCAGCAGCTTCGTCGTCGAACGGTCATGCTCGAAGTCGATCGCCACGGCCTTGCCGCCGTAGGCCAGCACTGCCTGCCCTTCCGGGATTGCCGCCATGTCGTAATCGCCGCCCTTGGCATAGATTTCCGGCTGCGCTTCCAGCACCACTTCCAGCGCCGTGTCCTCGTCGAACGGCACGACCAGGTCCACCGACTCCAGCGCGGCCAGCACGGCCATCCGGTCGTCCAGCGTATTCAGCGGACGGTCGTCGCCCTTGCCCAGCCGCTTGACCGAGGCATCGGTATTGGCCGCCACCACCAGCGCGGCGCCCAGTGCGCGCGCCTGCGCCAGGTAGGTGACGTGGCCGCGATGCAGGATGTCGAACACGCCGTTGGTCACCACGACCGGCTTGGGCAGGGCGGCAACGCGGGCGCGCAACTGGTCGCGGGGGCAGATCTTGTCTTCGAACGAGGGCATGGCAAAAACCGGTAAGTGTCGGACCCCGCATTATAGAGGCCCGTGCGGGGGCCCGGCCAGGCGCACCGCGAGCCGTTCCCGCAGGGGCATTCCGTTACAATACCCCGTCCGGAACGCCCCGCATGTATCGACCTGCATTGACTCTATGACACTCACCGAACTGAAATATATCGTCGCCGTCGCGCGCGCCAAGCACTTCGGCCACGCCGCCGAAGCCTGCTTCGTGGCCCAGCCCACGCTGTCGGTAGCGATCAAGAAGCTCGAGGACGAGCTGGGCGTGATGCTGTTCGAGCGTGGCGGCGCGGAAATTTCCGTCACGCCGCTCGGCGCACAGATCGTGGCCCAGGCCGAACGCGTGCTGGAGCAGACCGCCGCCATCAAGGAGCTGGCCAAGCAGAACAAGGATCCGCTGGCCGGCCCGCTGCGCCTCGGCGTCATCTACACGATCGGCCCCTACCTGCTGCCGCCGCTGGTGAAGACGATGATCGAGCACACCCCGCAGATGCCGCTGATCCTGCAGGAAAACTATACGGTCAAGCTGCTCGAACTGCTGCGCCAGGGCGAGCTCGATGCCGCCATCATGGCCCTGCCGCTGCCCGAGCACGGCATGGCCATGCAGACGCTGTACGACGAACCGTTCGTGGTGGCGATGCCGAACAGCCATCCGTGGACAGCCCGCGAACGCATCCCGGCCGAAGACCTGAAAAGCGAAACCATGCTGCTGCTGGGCGCCGGCCACTGCTTCCGCGACCAGGTGCTCGAAGTGTGCCCCGAGATGGCGCGCTTCTCGACGCCCGGCAACGGCATGCAGCGCACGTTCGAAGGCTCGTCGCTGGAAACCATCCGCCACATGGTTGCTTCCGGCATCGGCCTGACGGTGCTGCCGCGCGCTTCGGTGGCCGACATGGAAGCAAAGGACGGCATGCTGCAGTTCCGCCATTTCGAGGACCCGCAGCCGTCGCGCCGCGTCGTCATCCTGTGGCGCAAGAGTTTTACCCGCAAGGCCGCGATCGACGCGGTATGCGATGCCATTGCCCAGATCCGCCTGCCCGGCGTGATCAATCTTGGCTTGAACAATCCCGGCTCGAACACGGCCGAAGCGACCGCCTGAGGATCACCGATCATGCACGCTCCTGCTCCCGATTCCGCTCCCAATCCTGCTTCGTCCCCCGCCCCGAGCAGGCTGCAACTGTATGTCCGCCTGGTCCGGCTGGACAAGCCGATCGGCACCGTGCTGCTGTTGTGGCCCACGCTGTCGGCGTTGTGGCTGGCCTCGAACGGCGTGCCGGACTGGCACCTGCTGGCGATCTTCTGCCTCGGCACCTTGCTGATGCGCTCGGCCGGCTGCGCCGTCAACGATTATGCCGACCAGGATTTCGACCGCCACGTCAAGCGCACCGCCGACCGCCCGATCACCAGCGGCCGCGTCAGCGGCAGGGAAGCGCTGGCCCTGGCCGCCGGCCTGTCGCTCGCGGCGTTCCTGCTGATCCAGCCGCTCAATGCCCTCGTCAAGCAATTGTCCGTGGCGGCCTTGATCATTGCCGGCACCTACCCCTACTTCAAGCGCTTCTTCGCGATCCCGCAGGCGTACCTCGGTATCGCGTTCGGCTTCGGCATTCCGATGGCGTTCGCCGCCGTTCAGGACACGGTGCCGGCTTGGGCCTGGCTGCTGTTGCTGGGGAACGTGTTCTGGGCCGTGGCCTACGACACCGAGTATGCGATGGTCGACCGGGATGACGACCTGAAGATCGGCATCAAGACCTCGGCCATCACCTTCGGCCGCTTCGACGTGGCGGCCGTGATGCTGTGCTACGGCGTGCACCTGGCGATCCTGCTGGCCGCCGGCGCCCATTTCGGCCTCGGCACGTGGTACCAGGCGGGCCTTGCAATTGCCGCCGCCTGCGCCGTTTACCACTACTTCCTGATCCGTGGACGCGAGCGTGCGCCGTGCTTTGCAGCATTCCGCCACAATAACTACCTGGGAGCGGCCGTATTTGCCGGGATCGCGCTGGACTTCGCGCTGCGCTGACATCTGTCATGCGTAAATAGTTGCGATTAAGCAATCTCTTGCATGCGGCTGCCTACTCCAGCTTTCCCACAATCAAACACGAGGCGACCATGGATCAGACGAACAACCCCACCGCAGGTAACGGCGCCGGCAGCACCGCTGGCACCGGCAGCATCGGCAGCGACACGAGCGCCGCGCGCGACCGCCTGATGAGCGACCTGAAAACCGCCATCGGCGACGCCGAACAGTGGCTGCGCAGCGCGGCCAGTTCCAGCGCCGACGGTGCCGAAGAAGCCAAGTCGCACTTCAAGGAAACCCTGCGCAGCGCGAAAACCAACCTGCTGACCCTGGAAGACAACGCGCTGGCAAAAGGCAAGCTCGCCGCCCAGTGCGCCGATACCTACGTGCACGACAACCCATGGCGTTCGGTCGTCATCGGTGCCGTCGTGGGCCTGCTGGCCGGCGTGATCATCTCGCGCGACTGATCCCGCCTGTCGGCGAAAAAAACGGCCCGCATTGCGGGCCGTTTTTCATCATCCAGGCATCAGCCCTTTGCCGCCGGCGTATGGAAGCATAGCGCCAGCAGCCAGCCACCGAACGAATACAGCTTCCAGCACGCGCCGAAGCAGAGGAAGTACAGGATGGCCTGATAGGGATTCATCCCGGTCAGCGTCGGCAATCCGGCGCCTTCGGTCAGGTACAGCGTCGTCATCGTCGTCAGGATGCTGACCAGCATCACGAACCACGGTTTTCTCTCCAGCTTGTCCATGCAGCCTCCCCCGTATCGCGATCGACTTCAGCTATCCCCGCCCATCTGTTCGCCCAGTTCCTTGCCGCGCGCCGCAGCGGCCTTCACGGCGGTGACGATCGCCGCCTTCACACCGCTCTCTTCCATGCTGGTCAGTGCCGCATGGGTGGTGCCGCCCTTCGACGTGACCCGCTCGCGCAGCAGCGCCACCGGCTCATCCGACCGGGCAGCCAGTTGCGCGGCGCCGGTAAAGGTGGCCTTCGCCAGCTCCAGCCCCTGCTCGGCCGTCAACCCCAGCTCGACGGAGGCCTGCTGCATGGCCTCGATGAAGTAGAACACGTAGGCCGGGCCGCTGCCGGAAACCCCGGTCACCGCATCGATCTTTTCTTCGTCGTCCAGCCACACGGTAGCGCCGACGGCTTTCAATACCTGGTCGGCTGCCTGGCGCTGCGATGCCGTCACGCCCGGCGAGGCGACGAGACCCGAGATGCCCATGCCGATCAGCGCCGGCGTGTTCGGCATGCAGCGCACGATCGCGCCATAGCCGCCGAGCCAGCGCGACAGGTCGGCGCTGCGGATGCCGGCGGCGATCGACAGCACCAGCGGCGCATGCTTTCCATGCGGGCCGGCGTTCGCCAGCAACGGCACCAGCGGCGCCACGGCCTCGCGCATGCTCTGCGGTTTCACGGCCAGCACGATCACCTCGGCCGCGCTGACGGCGTCGTCGATCGCCGATGCCGTCGTCACGCCATGCTGCGCATGCAGCGCTTCCAATGCGGCCGGATTCGGATCGACGACGTGGATATTGGCGCCCGGCGTAACCTTGCCGGCCAGGCCGGCGATCAGCGCGGCGGCCATGTTGCCGCCGCCGATGAATGCAATCTTCATGGATATCCCTTGCTTGTCTCTGTTAATTGCTCAGTTATTTGTTATAAGTTCGCGCGCCGAAAATGGCGCTGCCCACGCGGACGATGGTGGCACCTTCCAGGATCGCCGCGCGCATGTCGGCGGACATCCCCATCGACAGCGTGTCGAAACCAGGCCCGAATTTGTCGCGCAGTCGTTCGAACAGTTCATGCATCGCAGCGAAGGGTGCACGCTGCGCTGCAAAGTCGTCCGCGGGTTCCGGGATCGCCATCAACCCGCGCAATGCGAGGTTCGGCAGCCGCGCCACCGCCTCTGCCAGCGACTCGACCTCGTCCGGCGTGGCGCCGCTCTTGCTGGCCTCGCCGCTGATGTTGACCTGCACGCACACGTTCAGCGGCCCCAGCGCCGGCGGGCGCTGTTCGGACAGCCGCACGGCGATCTTCTCGCGCTCGACCGTATGCACCCAGTCGAAGTGTTCGGCAATGGGCCGCGTCTTGTTGCTCTGGATCGGGCCGATGAAATGCCATGCCAGGCCCAGCTCTTTCAATGCCTGGATCTTGTCCACGCCTTCCTGTACATAGTTTTCGCCGAACGCGCGCTGCCCGGCCTGGGCGGCCGCGAGCACGGCATCGGCGCCGAAGGTCTTCGACACGGCCAGCAGCTGCACGCAGCCAGCGGGGCGCCGCGCCTCGCCGCACGCGGCCACAATGGCATTTTCGACAGCTTGCAAACGCTCTGGGATTCCGGACATAATCTGAAGCGCCAGCTTGGGGACCATAGCTGGCATTATTTTTTAGGCACAGGGATTATAAATGGACATCTCCGATCTGCTCGCGTTCTCCGTGAAAAACAAGGCTTCCGACCTGCACCTGTCGGCCGGCCTGCCGCCGATGATCCGCGTGCACGGCGATGTGCGCCGCCTGAACGTGGATCCGCTGGAGCACAAGGAAGTGCACCGCATGATCTATGACATCATGAACGACTCCCAGCGCAAGGCGTACGAAGAGATGCTCGAAGTCGATTTCAGCTTTGCCATCCCCGGCCTGGCGCGCTTCCGTGTCAATGCCTACAACCAGGACCGCGGCGCCTCGGCCGTGCTGCGCACGATCCCGTCGAAGATCCTCACGCTGGAAGACCTGAACGCGCCGAAGATCTTCGGCGAGTTCGCGCTGAAGCCGCGCGGCCTGGTGCTCGTCACCGGCCCCACCGGCTCCGGCAAGTCGACCACGCTGGCCGCCATGGTGAATCACCTGAACGAGCATGAATACGGCCACATCCTCACCATCGAGGACCCGATCGAGTTCGTGCATGAATCGAAGAAGTGCCTGATCAACCAGCGCGAAGTGGGTCCGCACACGCTGTCGTTCAGCAATGCGCTGCGCTCGGCGCTGCGCGAAGACCCGGACGCGATCCTGGTCGGCGAGCTGCGCGACCTGGAAACGATCCGCCTGGCCCTGTCCGCCGCGGAGACGGGCCACCTGGTGTTCGGCACGCTGCACACGTCGTCCGCCGCGAAAACGATCGACCGCATCGTCGACGTGTTCCCCGCCGAGGAAAAGGAAATGGTGCGGGCCATGCTGTCCGAATCGCTGCAAGCGGTGATTTCGCAGACGCTGCTGAAGACCAAGGATGGTGCCGGCCGGGTAGCCGCGCACGAGATCATGGTGGGCACGCCGGCGATCCGCAACCTGATCCGCGAAGCCAAGATCGCGCAGATGTACTCGGCGATCCAGACCGGCAGCAATGCCGGCATGCAGACGCTGGACCAGAACCTGACCGACCTGGTACGCCGCAACGTGATCTCGGCGGCCACCGCGCGCTCGGCTGCCAAGATCCCCGAAAACTTTCCCGGATAAGAAGCCGTCATGGAACGCGACCAGGCCAGTAAATTCATGTTCGACCTGCTGCGCCTGATGGTCGGCAAAAAAGGATCGGACCTCTTCATTACCGCCGGCTTCCCGCCGGCGATGAAAATCGACGGCAAGCTCACGCCCGTCTCCGCGCAGCCGCTGACGGCCGCGCATACGGCCGACCTGGCCCGTTCGATCATGAACGACAAGCAGGCCGCCACGTTCGAGCAGACCAAGGAAGCGAACTTCGCCATCAGCCCCGGCGACCTGGGGCGCTTCCGCGTCTCGGCCTTCGTGCAGATGGGCGCCGCCGGCATGGTGCTGCGGGTCATCAACAGCAAGATTCCCGACCTGGACGAGCTGGCCCTGCCGCCCGTGCTGAAGGAAGTCGTCATGGCCAAGCGCGGCCTGGTGATCATGGTCGGCGCCACCGGCTCCGGCAAGTCGACGACGCTGGCGGCAATGGTCGGCTACCGCAACGAGCACAGCTACGGCCACATCATCACGATCGAGGATCCGGTCGAATTCGTGCACCCGCACCGCAACTGCATCGTCACGCAGCGCGAGGTCGGCGTCGACACGGAAGACTGGGAGATCGCCCTGAAGAATACGCTGCGCCAGGCGCCGGACGTGATCCAGATTGGCGAGATCCGCGACCGCGAAACGATGGACCATGCGATCGCGTTTGCCGAAACGGGCCACCTGTGCCTGGCCACGCTGCACGCCAACAGTGCCAACCAGGCGCTGGACCGCATCATCAACTTCTTCCCCGAAGAGCGCCGCCAGCAGTTGCTGATGGACCTGTCACTGAACCTGAAGGGCATGATCTCGCAACGCCTGATTCCGCTGAAGGAAAGCCGCGGGCGCGCGGTGGCGATCGAAATCCTGCTCAATTCCCCGCTGATCTCCGACCTGATCTTCCAGGGCAAGGTGCATGAGATCAAGGAGCTGATGAAGAAGTCGCGCGAGCTGGGCATGCAGACGTTCGACCAGTCGCTGTTCGATCTCTACGAGGCGGACAAGATCAGCTACGAGGATGCGCTGCGCAATGCCGACTCCGTCAACGACCTGCGCCTGGCCATCAAGCTCGAAGGCAAAGGCGCGCACCGCGACCTGTCGTCCGGCACCGAACACCTGGGCCTGATCTAGAGAAACAAAAGAACCACGAGAACCCGAGGAGACCACATGAGCACCGTCTTTGATTTTTCCGCTGTCGGGCTGGCCGGGCAACCGGTGGACCTGGGCCAGTACCAGGACAAGGTGCTGCTGATCGTGAACACTGCCAGTGCCTGCGGCTTCACGCCGCAGTACGCCGGCCTGGAAAAGCTGCACGAACGCTTCCGCGAGCGGGGCTTCGAAGTGCTGGGCTTCCCCTGCAACCAGTTCGGCGCGCAGGAACCGGGCACGCACGAGGAAATCGGCGCCTTCTGCGAAAAGAACTATGGCGTCACATTCCCGCTGTTCGCCAAGATCGACGTCAACGGCGACAATGCCCACCCGCTGTTCCAGCACCTGAAGAAAACAGCGCCTGGCGTGCTGGGCACCGAAGGCATCAAGTGGAATTTCACGAAATTCCTGGTGCGCCGGGACGGCAGCGTGGCCAAGCGCTATGCGCCGTCGACCAAGCCGGACGACATCGCCGCCGATATCGAGGCGCTGCTGTAGGACGCTAGAACCGCGGCAGGTCCGGATGCGGCAGCACGCCGCCCGTCACGCGCATTCGGCCGAACTCGGCGCAGCGCTGCAGCGTGGGAATGGCCTTGTCCGGATTGAGCAGCGATGGCGGATCGAAGGCGCGCTTGACGCCGAAGAAGGCGTTCAGCTCGCCGGCACCGAACTGCACGCACATCGAATCGATCTTCTCGATGCCCACGCCATGCTCGCCGGTGATCGTGCCGCCGACAGCCACGCACAGCGCAAGGATATCGGCGCCGAACGCCTCGGCGCGCGCCAGTTCGTCCGGCACGTTGGCATCGAACAGGATCAGCGGGTGCAGGTTGCCGTCGCCGGCATGGAACACGTTGGCACAGCGCAGGCCATATTTCACTTCCATCTGTGCGATGCCCGATAACACCCGCGCCAGGTGCCTGCGGGGAATCGTGCCGTCCATGCAGTAATAATCGGGCGAAATGCGGCCGGCGGCCGGGAATGCGTTCTTGCGGCCCGACCAGAACCTCAGCCGCTCGGCCTCGCTGGCCGACACCGCGATGGCGGTCGCGCCGGCTTCCTGCAGCACGGCCGCCATGCGCGCGATCTCGTCTTCCACTTCTTCGGGCGTGCCGTCGGCCTCGCACAGCAGGATCGCCGCGGCGTCGAGATCGTAGCCGGCGTGGACGAACGGCTCGACCATGCGCGACGAAGTCTGGTCCATCATTTCCAGGCCGGCGGGAATGATGCCGGCAGCGATCACGCGCGCCACCGCGTTGGCACCGGTGACGATATCGCCGAACGACGCCATGATCACGCGCTGCACCGCCGGCTTCGGCACCAGTTTTACGGTGACCTCCGTGACGATGCCCAGCATGCCTTCCGAACCGATGAACACGGCCAGCAGGTCGAGCCCCGGCGCGTCGGGGGCTTCGCTGCCCAGTTCGACGACGTGCCCGTCGATGGTGGCCACGCGCACGCGCAGCACATTGTGCACGGTGAGGCCGTACTTCAGGCAATGCACGCCGCCGGAATTCTCCGCCACGTTGCCGCCGATGGTGCAGGCGATCTGCGACGAGGGATCGGGGGCGTAGTACAGGCCGTACGGCGCGGCGGCCTCGGAAATGGCCAGATTGCGCACGCCTGGCTGCACGACGGCGGTGCGCGCATGGGCATCGACCCGCACGATACGGTTCAGCTTCGCGGTGGACAGCACCACGCCGTCGGCGATCGGCATCGCCCCGCCGGACAGCCCGGTGCCGGCGCCGCGCGGCACGATCGGCACGTTCATGCGGCGGCACACGTCCAGCACCGCCAGCACCTGCGCCTCGTCCTGCGGCAGCGCGACGATCATCGGCGGCTGGCGGAACGCGGACAGGCCGTCGCATTCGTACGGGCGGGTATCTTCCAGGCGGGACAGCACGCAGGCCGGCGGCAACACGGCGCCCAGGGCCCGTGCGACGTCGCGCTGGCGGCTTTCGGTGAACGGCATGCTCATGGGCCGATTGTAGGGCGAAACGGCAGGCCATGGCGGACGGCGGCGATTCTGGCGTATGCTCGCACCTTTCAACCTACGGAGACGAGCATGGGCAACCGGCTATCGAAGATCGCGACCCGCACGGGCGACAACGGCACCACCGGCCTGGGCGACGGCAGCCGCACCCGCAAGGACAGCGTGCGCGTGCACGCCATGGGCGATGTCGACGAACTGAATTCGAACCTGGGCGTGCTGCTGTGCGAAGCGCTGCCGGACGAACTGCGCGAGGAACTGGTATCGATCCAGCACGACCTGTTCGACCTGGGCGGTGAACTGTGCATTCCCGGCTACCAGCTCATCAAGGAAGAGCACGTCGAGCGGCTCGACGCGCTGCTGGAGAAATACAACGGTACCCTGCCGGCGCTGACGGAGTTCATCCTGCCGGCCGGTTCGCGCGCCGCGGCGCTGGCGCACGTATGCCGCACCGTGTGCCGGCGCGCCGAGCGCAGTATCGTCACGCTGGGCAGCGAGGAAACCATCCACGACCACCCGCGCCAGTACGTCAACCGCCTGTCGGACCTGCTGTTCGTGCTGGCCCGCGTGCTGAACCGTTTTGCCGGCGGCAGCGACGTGCTATGGCACCACGACCGGAAGAGAAGCTGACCGGCCCGGCCGGGGCGACGGGTTACTCCTTGCCGTTCGGGTGCAGTGCCAGGTACGGTTCGGCACCGGCGCCGGCGCTCAGCAGCCAGCCGGTCAGCAGCAGGAATACCAGCAGCATCGCGAACAGCGTGCCCACGCGGCGGCTGTCGGCCGGCGTTTCAAAGATGGGCCGCTTGCCGTAGCCGATGCCGAGGAAGTAGGCGACAAAGACGGTGGCCAGATAGTGCACCGCGCCGAACATTTCGCCCAGCTCGCCCTTGCGCGGGTGGTCGATCACCAGGTGGGAAATCGCCACCAGCACGATGTAGACCACCGATGCGGACAAGGGCGGCAGGTACAGGCCGAAACGCTCGACGAAGTCGCGTACCGCCGGGCGCTTGCGGGCCAGCAGCGGCAGCACGATATTGTGCGTCAGGCCGGCGATGGCGATGAGCTTCAGCAGGATCGTCTTGTGGATGCTGCCCTTTTCGCCGATGGCCAGGTTGTGCAGGTTGGTTTCGCCCTGGCGGTTGTTCTGCGCGAAGTACTCCGGCGTGGCGACGTTCAGGATGCGCTGGAACCAGCTGATTTCCTCCAGCGCGGCCAGCGCCACGATGCCGGCCAGGCCGGCCAGCGCCAGCAGCGGCAGGTCGATGCGCCGTTCGCGCTGCCAATGTTCGACGGCGGCAAAGGCCAGCAGGCCTGACGTCACCGCGAAGCACAGGAACTGCATCCATTCGACGATGCCGTCTTCCACCAGCAGGCGCTGCAGCTTTGCCGGGTCGCCGGACCAGGCAATGGCAAGCCCCATCACGAAGACATTGATGAGGACCGCCACGGCGATCGCCGGATGAACATACCACTTGTTCTGAACCACGTATTACTCCCTTACCGTTTGATTTGTTCGATTGCGGCCGCGCGCGCCGGCGCGGCGTCGGGCACCAGCGCCAGGACGGGTTCCAGGCCCGCTTGCTGCCCCGCTTGCGGCTGCGGTTGCGGTTGCGGCTGGGCTTGCGGCCGCATTGCCGGCACGCGCGCGCCGGCCGCCTGGCGTACGCCGGCGGCAACGGCCGAGCCCAGTGCCCACATCCATAGCAGCGGATCGAGCAGCGCATCCCACAGGTTCCCCGTCGGCAGCCGCAGCAGTGCGTACAGCAGCAGGCCGGCCAGCAGTGCCAGCGCCGGCTGCAGTGCCAGGCCGCGCCAGATGGCGAACGCGCAGGCCGCGATCGCCACGAAACCCAGCAGCGGCGCGCCGACGGCGCCGAAGCCGCCATGGTACAGGCCCAGGGCCAGCACGCCAAAGGTGTCCAGGTACAGGACCACGCCGGCCAGCACCAGCGGCAGCGCCAGCGCCAGCGGCAACACGAGGCGCGGTTTGCTCCCCTGGCGGCGGCGCTCCAGCGACACCAGGCCGAGCCCGGCCAGCAGGCCGCTCGGGTACTGGAAGGCCAGCGTCAGCCAGTAGCTGGGCGACCACTCGCCGGGCAGTACGCACAGGATGGCGAAGGCGGCGGCCACGCCACGCCAGTGGCGCTGCGCCAGGCCGGGCGCGCAGGCCAGCAGCAGGGCCACCAGTACCAGCGCCCAGGCCACTTTGCCGTAAACGATCTGCAGCGCGAGATCGGGCAGCGTCATAACGGATCCTTTCCAGGCGTGATGCGCAGCAGGTGATGGGCGATCGCCTGGCGCTGGTGCGTATACGTGATGTGGAGCTTGTCGCCCACCTGCTGCATGGTCGGATAGGAGAACTCGTCGCCCGGCTTGCCGCTGACGATGTCGGCCAGCGGGCGCCACGTGCGCGCATCGGTCGACAGCGCCAGCGACAGCACGTTGCGGTCGGAGCCGCCCGCGGCCACGTGGTTGTACAGCATCAGGAAGGCGCCGCTCGACAGGCGCAGCGCGGCCAGCGACGTGCTCTGGTTCGCCAGTTGCGTGGGTGCCAGGTCTTCCCAGCTGGCGCCGCCGTCGCGGCTGATCGCCTGCTGCACGCGCTGCTCCTCGCCGGCGTCGCGCATCCAGGCGCGCACTTCGGTGGCCGATACCGGCACGATGGCCGGCTGCAGCGACGAGGTGCCGGTGCCGATGCGGGCCATGCGGCGTGGCGCGCCGCCGGCGTCGAACGCCAGCAGCATCGGGTACTTGTTGCCGATCTCGAAATAGACCGGCAGCCACCAGCCGCCGTCGGCCAGCGGCACCGGCGACGTGCGCACCAGCGTGCTGGTATTGAACAGCGGCGACAGCGGCAATACGCGGCGTACCGCGAAGGTAGCGCCATCATCGCGCGATTGCAGCTGGACGATGCGCGAAGCGGCCCAGCCGCCCAGGCCGGTGGCCACCACGTACAGGTGCACCGTGCCGTCGGGCGCGGTCCAGGCCACCGGATTGCCGATGCGGCGCACGCCGAAGCCGAGCGCCTTGCCCAGCGATTCTCGGCTGGCCACCACCCAGTTACCGCTCCAGGTGCCGTTCGACCAGCGCGATGCATACACTTTCACATCCGGCCCGCTTTCGCGGCTGCCGGCCCACCAGAACGACAGCAGGTCGCCGCCCGGCAGCGCCGCCAGCGCGCTGGCGTGCGCCGAAGGCACGCCGGCCGGCATCGGGATGATCGAATGGCTGACTTCGTTGATGGCGACGGGAGCGGGTGCCGCAACCGTGCTCGCGATGGCGGGCTGCTCGGCCTGCCGTGTAGCGCCGGACCAGCGCAGTGCTTCCGCGGCGGCGGCGCTTGCCACCGCAATGATGCAGGCCAGCGCGACCAGCCTGCCGGTGCGCTGGACAGATGGGGGTACTGCTCCCATTCCGTCTCCGAAAAAGATGGACATGAGAACAGATGACGTGTGTTCCTGCCCGATATGATTTCCAGCCCGCGCGCCTTGATTAGCCGCAGGCTTCAGCTTGATTATCGTCAAGCGTTTTGCGCGGACGAAAGTCGGTATCCTACAGGAAAAAGTAAAGGAAGGGGTAAGCCAGCGGGTCGTCGATCCGGGTAAATTGTGTGCAGCGCACGCTTCGTTAAACACCCAGAAATATTTCCATTGTCACCTTCGCCACGCCGGCGTCAAGCGGCGGCCATGCTGAAGCCGGGCAGTGCCGGCAGGCGCCCAGCGAGAAATTCGATGAACACCCGCGCCCGGGCGCTGCGATACCGTCCCGCCAGCAGGTGCACTTCCTGCGGCACACCATGCCAGCCCGGCAGCACGGGCTGCAGCGTGCCCGCTTCCAGCAGGTCGCCCACCAGCCATTGCGGGCACAGGCCGATGCCGGCACCCTGGACCAGGCTGTCGCGGATCGCCAGCGCGTGGTTCACGCGATAGCGGCTTTTCACCGTGATCGCCATGCTGCGGCTGCCGTCCTGCAGCGTGATGACATCGCCGGCCGGCAGCCACGCGAAGCGCACGTAATCGTGTTGCGCCAGATGATCCGGCGTTCGCGGCAAGGCATGGCGCGCCAGGTACGCCGGCGCCGCCACCAGCAGCCTTGCCGAGACCGCGACCTTGCGCGCCACCATGTCCTGCGGCAGCGCGCCGCCCAGCCGGACGGCCACGTCGATACCTTCCTCCACCAGGTCGACCATCCGGTCGTTCAGGATCAGCTCCAGTTCGATTCCCGGATGCAGCGCCAGGAACTCCAGCACCAGCCCGTTCAGGCGCAACTGCCCCAGCGCCACCGGAGCGCTGACGCGCAGCAGCCCGCGCAACGAGCCGCCGCCGCGCGCCTCCGTCACGGCGGCATCGAAATCGGCCAGCAGGCCGCGCGCCCTGTCGTGAAAGCGCCGCCCTTCGGCGGTCGGCGCCAGGCTGGTGGTCGAGCGTTCCAGCAGGCGCACGCCGACATCGCGCTCCAGCGCCGCGATGATCTTGCTGACGGTCGGTTGCGTCACGCCCTCTTCGCGGGCCACCGCGGACAGGCTGCCCAGCTCCACCGTGCGGACAAAATAGTGCAGCGAACGCATCATATCCATGGCAGGCCTCATTCCAGATCGGCATTAACTATAGTCGATTCCCGCGTCTACCGCGACAGTATGGAATGACCGAACATGCCCTCTCCCGCTGTTTTTCATTCACAAGGAGCCACCATGTTCACGATCCGATCCCTTGCCGCCGCCGTGCTGGCCGCCGTAGTGGCCATGCCTGCCCCTGCATCGCCCCCTGCATCGTCTGCCCTTGCATCGTCCGCCCTTGCATCGCCCGACTGGCAGGCCAGCTGGTACGCGGCGCCGCAACCGGCCTGGCCGCCCGGTTTCGCCCTCGCCACCAACGTGCCGGCGACGGTTGCCGGCAGCACGGTGCGCGAGGTACTGCGGCTTTCCACGGGCGGCACCGCCATCCGCGTGGTGCTGTCGAACCGCTACGGCACGGTGCCGCTGCTGGTCGGTGCCGCGCGCCTTGCCCGCACCGCAGGCGAGCCAGGCGCCACGTCCGCCATCGACACCGCCAGCGACCGGGTAATCACCTTCGCCGGCCGCCCGGAGGTCACGATTCCGCCCGGCGGCACCGCGGCCAGCGATCCCGTCCCATTCCGGGTCGCGGCACTCGAACGCCTGACGGTATCGGCCTGGTTCCCCGGGCCGGCGCCGCTGGCGACCTTCCACTGGGGCGCGCAGCAAACCGGCTATATCGCCCCCGGCAACGCGACGGCGGCGGCGGCACTGGACGATGCGCCACGCCTGCACGGCCGCGCCTTCCTGGCCGCCGTCCACGTCGCCGGACAGGGCGGCACCATCGTCGCACTGGGCGATTCGATCACCGACGGCAATGGCTCGACGCCGGACCGCCACCGCCGCTGGCCGGACTTCCTGGCCCAACGGCTCGCCCCGCAAGGCACGGCCGTCGCCAATGCGGGCATTTCCGGCGCCCGGCTGCTGTCGTCGAAGATGGGGCTAAAGGCAATCGAGCGGCTCGATGCGGACGTGCTGGAGCAGCCCGGCGTGACCGCCGTGGTGGTCCTGCTGGGGACCAACGACATCGGCTGGCCCGGCACGGCCTTCGCGCCGCATGACCCGGCCATGACGGCAGGGCGGCTGATCGACGGCTATCGTGTACTGATCGCCCGCGCCCGTGCACGCGGCGTCCGGGTGATCGGCGGCACGCTGCCACCTTTCGGCAACGCGCTGCCCGGCACGCCGTTCGCGGGTTACTGGACGCCTGCCAAGGAAGCGGTGCGCCGGCAGGTCAACACGTGGATCAGGGACAGCGGGGAATTCGACGCCATGGCCGATTTCGATGCGGCGCTGCGCGATCCGGCCGAGCCGGCGCATCTGCGGCCCGAATATGACTCGGGCGACCACCTGCATCCGAACGATGCGGGATTCGCGGCGATGGCGCGGGCCGTGCCGGCGCTGGCGAGCACGCAATGAAAAACGGCGCCGCGGCGCCGTTCTTATGCAGGTCCGAGCCGGTCAGCCGTTGCTGACCACCAGCCGCGGCTCGCCGCCGAGGAAGCGCGCCTTGATCGACCTGGCGATGCCATCGGCGTCCAGGCCCACGCTGGCCAGCAGCTTGGCCGGGTCGCCGTGGTCGATGAACTTGTCGGGCAGGCCGAGGATCAGCAGCGGCTTGGCGATGCCCGCTTCGGCCAGCGCCTCGGCCACCGCGGCCCCGGCGCCGCCCATCACGCAGCCCTCTTCCACCGTGACCAGGTAGTCGTGCGAAGCGGCCAGTTCCTTCACCAGCTCCACGTCCAGCGGCTTCACGAAGCGCATGTTGGCCACCGTGGCGTTCAGCGTGTCGCCCGCCTTGATCGACGGCGCCACCATCGCGCCGAATGCCAGGATGGCCACGCGCTCGCCCTGGCGGCGCAGTTCGCCCTTGCCCAGGTCGATCGCCGCCAGCGCCGGCGAAGTGGCCGCGCCGATGCCGGCGCCGCGCGGATAGCGCACCGCGGCCGGTCCGGGATACTGGTAGGCGGTGGTCAGCATCTGGCGGCACTCGTTCTCGTCCGATGCGGCCATCACCACCATGTTCGGGATGCAGCGCAGGTACGCCAGGTCGTAGTTGCCGGCGTGCGTGGCGCCGTCGGCACCCACCAGGCCGGCGCGGTCCAGCGCGAACGTCACGTCAAGGTTCTGCAGCGCCACGTCGTGGATCAGCTGGTCGTAGGCGCGCTGCAGGAAGGTCGAGTAGATCGCCACCACCGGCTTCATGCCTTCGCAGGCCAGGCCGCCGGCGAACGTGACGGAGTGCTGCTCGGCGATGCCCACGTCGAAGTAGCGCTGCGGGTATTCGGCATGGAAGCGCACCATGCCCGACCCCTCGCGCATTGCCGGCGTGATGCCGACCAGGCGTTCGTCCTGCGCCGCCATGTCGCACAGCCAGTTGCCGAACACTTCGGTGTAGGTCAGCTTGGCCGGTGCCGCGGCCGGCTTGATGCCTTCGGCCGGATTGAACTTGCCGGTGCCGTGGTACAGGATCGGTTCCGCCTCGGCCAGCTTGTAGCCCTGGCCTTTTTTCGTGACCACGTGGAGGAACTGCGGCCCTTTCAGGTTGCGGATGTTCTGCAGCGTGGGAACCAGCGAATCGAGGTCGTGGCCGTCGATCGGGCCGATGTAGTTGAAGCCGAATTCCTCGAACATCGTGGCCGGCACCACCATGCCCTTGGCATGTTCTTCCAGCTTCTTCGCCAGTTCCAGCATCGGCGCCGGCAGCACCGACTTGCCGACGTTTTTCGCGGCGGCGTAGAACTGGCCGGACATCAGCCGTGCCAGGTAGCGGTTCAGCGCGCCGACCGGCGGCGAGATCGACATGTCGTTGTCGTTCAGGATCACCAGCAGGTTGCAGTCTTCTTCCACGCCGGCGTTGTTCAGCGCCTCGAACGCCATGCCGGCCGTCATCGAGCCGTCGCCGATCACGGCGATCGCGTGGCGCTGTTCGCCCTTGATCTTCGCGGCCATGGCCATGCCCAGCGCGGCGGAGATCGACGTGGACGAGTGCGCGGTGCCGAACGTGTCGTATTCGCTTTCGACGCGGCGCGGGAAGCCGGAAATACCGTCCAGCTGGCGCAGCGTGTGGAACTGGTCGCGCCGGCCGGTGAGGATCTTGTGCGTATAGGTCTGGTGGCCCACGTCCCACACGATGCGATCGTGCGGCGTGTTGAAGACGTAATGCAATGCGACAGTCAGTTCGACGGTACCGAGGTTGGACGACAGGTGGCCGCCCGTCTTCGAGACGGAATCGAGCAGGAAGCTGCGCAGTTCGCTGGCCAGCGGCACCAGCTGGTGGCGCGGCAGCTTGCGCAGGTCGGCCGGGTTGTTAATGGTTTGAAGCAGGTTCATTTATGCCTTCCGCTGCACGATCAGGTCCGCGAGTTCGCGCAGGCGCTGTGCGCCGTCGCCAAAGGCGCCAAGCGCCGCGTGGGCGTCGCGCCGCAATTGTTCGGCCAGGGCGACGGATTCGTCGAGCCCGAGGATCGAGACGTAGGTGGGTTTGTTGTCGGCGGCATCCTTGCCGGCCGTCTTGCCGAGGGTCGCCGAGTCGGCGGTGGCGTCGAGCACGTCGTCGACGACCTGGAAGGCCAGGCCGATCGCGCGGCTGTACGCGTGCAGTGCTGCCAGTTCGGCCGGGGACAGGTCCTTGCCGGCCAGCGCGCCGAGCACCACGGAGGCACGCAGCAGCGCGCCAGTCTTCAACTGGTGCATGCGCTCCAGCTGTTCCAGCGTCAGCGGCAGGCCCACGCTGTCCAGGTCGATCGCCTGGCCGCCGCACATGCCGGCGGAACCCGCCGCATCGGCCAGCAGCCGCACCATGGCCAGCAGGCGTGCCGGCGACACGTCGTCGCACCCGGCCAGAACGGTGAATGCCTGCGATTGCAGCGCATCGCCGACCAGCAGCGCGGTCGCTTCGTCGTACGCCACGTGCACCGTGGGTTTGCCGCGGCGCAGTGCATCGTCGTCCATGCACGGCATGTCGTCGTGCACCAGCGAATACGCATGGATCATCTCCACGGCGGCGGCGGCGCGCGACAGCGTTTGCGCATCGGCGCCGAACAGGGCGCCGGCCGCATACACCAGCAGCGGGCGCACGCGCTTGCCGCCGCCCAGCAGCGCATAGCGCATCGCTGCATGCAGTTTCGCGGGTTCGGCATTGCCGGCAGGCAAATACGCGGACATATCCGCTTCCATGCCCGACTGGATACTGCGCATCCAGTCCTGGAACGTGACTGCTTCCGTCATGGCGCGCCCTCGTCGCCGTCGGCGAAGGGCTTGAGCATGTCGCCTTCGAGGACCTTCACCTGCGATTCCACCTTGTCCAGCTGGCTCGCGCAGAACTTCACCAGTTCCGAACCGCGTGCGTAGGCCGCGACCGACGCCTCCAGCGGCAGCTGCCCGGATTCCATCTGCGTGACGAGCTGCGCCAGTTCGGCCATTGCCTCTTCAAAAGAAGCTGGCGCGGACGCGGACGCGGCATTTTCAGCGATGTTTGTTTTATTGACCATGACTTGATTTTGACTCAGTGCTGGAGTTTAGCCCGTTATTTTAGAACAAAGTGTCCCGCACGGTCCAAAATGACAACGCGGCCAGGCGTGCCATGTTGCAATTGCCGCCAAGGCGGCACCCCTGTTTAACGAAAGGGAGCACAATGCCGGCCACCCCGGGGATGAAACGAAGATTTATCGGCAGAACCAAGCCGTTCACGCTATAATCGCCGGTTCTGTCCGAAATACCGTTCTCATACTCTGAATTCAGGTCTTTGCGGATTCTGTCTCTTCTTGGTTTGCAGTACTTTAATTAAGGGGGGTTGGGATGTCCGATCTGGGTACCCACGCCAGGCTGGCGCGCTCGAATGCGCAACTTCCGGTCCACGTCTATTTTGACGAAGCGCTACTGCAGCGTGAAATGCAGCAATTGTTTCAGAACGGCCCACGTTATGTGGGCCATGAACTGATGGTGCCGAACATCGGCGACTTTACGACCCTCGCTTCGGAAAACGAGGGGCGCATGCTGGTCCGTAATGCCCAGGGTATCGAACTGCTGTCGAATGTGTGCCGGCACCGCCAGGCGCTGATGTTCAACGGACGCGGCAATGCCAACACGATCGTCTGTCCGCTGCATCGCTGGACCTACGACCTGAAGGGCGAACTGATCGGCGCCCCGCATTTCCCGGAAACGCCATGCCTGAACCTGCCGAAAGCGCCGCTGCAAAGCTGGAACGGCCTGCTGTTCGAGCAGAACGGCTACAACGTGATGGAAAAGCTGAAGGACATGTCCGTGACGAAGGACCTGGACTTCAGCGGCTACATGCTCGATCACGTGGAAGTGCACCACTGCGACTACAACTGGAAGACCTTCATCGAGGTCTACCTCGAGGATTACCACGTCGAGCCGTTCCACCCCGGCCTGGGCGGCTTCGTCTCCTGCGACGACCTGCGCTGGGAATTCGGCGCCGATTACTCGGTGCAGACGGTGGGCGTGAACCGCGGCCTGAAGAAGTCGGGTTCGGACGTCTACCAGCGCTGGCAGGAACAGGTGCTGAAGTTCCGCAATGGCGAAGCGCCGCCCTATGGCGCCATCTGGCTGACGCTGTACCCGAACATCATGGTGGAGTGGTATCCGCACGTGCTGGTGGTGTCGACCTTGTGGCCGGAAGGCCCGAACCGCACGAAGAACGTGGTGGAGTTCTATTATCCCGAGGAGATCGTACTGTTCGAGCGCGAATTCGTGGATGCGGAACGCGCGGCCTACATGGAAACCTGCGTCGAGGACGACGAGATCGCGCAGCGCATGGATGCCGGCCGCAAGATCCTGCTGGACCGGGGCACATCGGACGCGGGGCCTTACCAGAGCCCGATGGAAGACGGCATGCAGCACTTCCACGAATGGTACCGAAGTAAAATCGCCGTATAGATAAATGAAAAAACAAGGGGACAGATCCGGATCGCAACGGACTGTCCCCTTGAACCTTTTTGGGACCATGTAATGCAATCGCTTTGGATGTTGTTCGCCAGTTTCCTGTTTGCCGCCATGGGCGTCTGCGTCAAGCTGGCCTCCGATATGTTCTCCACCTCGGAGATCGTGATGTACCGCGGCATCGTGGGCGTGACCGTGCTGCTGGTGCTGATCCGCCTGCAGGGCGGCACGTTGAAGACACGCTTCGCGATGGGGCACCTGTGGCGCAGCATCGTCGGCGTGATCTCGCTGTGGCTGTGGTTCTTCTCGATCGCCAAGCTGCCGCTGGCCACGGCGATGACCCTGAACTACCTGTCGCCGATCTGGATCGCCGTATGGCTGTTTGCGCACGGCTGGTGGCAGGCGAAGAACCAGGTGGCATGGCCGCTGCTGGTGGCGGTGGCCATGAGCTTCGTGGGTGTCGTGCTGCTGCTGCAGCCGGCGTTCCAGTCCGACCAGCTGGTGTACGCGCTGATCGCGATCTTCTCGTCGATCCTCACGGCGGTGGCCTACATGCAGGTGCGCAAGCTGGGCCTGGCGGGCGAGCCGGAAAACCGCGTGGTGTTTTATTTCGCCGTGTCGAACGTGGTGGCCGGCCTGCTCGGCACCTTCGCCGAAGCGGGCGGCGGCCCGGCCGTATTCCATTCGCTGAACACGGGCCACGGCTTCCTGCTGCTGCTCGGTATCGGCCTGTTCGCCACCGCCGCGCAGATTTCGATGACGCGCGCCTACCGCCTCGGCAATACCCTGGTGGTCGCCAACCTGCAGTACACGGGCATCGTGTTCTCCAGTATCTGGGGCGTGCTCGTGTTCTCCGACTCGTTCGACTGGCACAGCTGGCTGGGCATCGGCATCATCCTCGCCTCGGGCAGCGCCGCCACGTTCTACAATACCCGGAACACCGAGCGCGGCAAGGCCGTTGCCTCGACCGACCCCATCGCCAGCGAAGTTTGAGGAGAGTACATGTTCACCACCCTGATCGACGCCGCCGCCCTGGCCGCGCATATCGACGATCCAGAATGGGTCGTGCTGGATTGCCGCCACGATCTGCTAAACCCCGCCTTCGGCCGTGACGCCTTCGCCGCCGGCCACCTGCCCGGCGCGCAGTTCGCCAGCATCGACGACGATTTATCGGGGCCGAAGACCGGCGCCGGCAGCACGTTCCGCGGCCGGCATCCGCTGCCGGAGCGCGCCGCACTGGTCGAGGCACTGCGCCGCTTCGGCATCGACGACGACAGCCAGGTAGTGGCCTACGACGCGCACGGCGGCATGTACGCGGCGCGGCTGTGGTGGCTGCTGCGCTGGATCGGCCATGAAGCGGTGGCCGTGCTCGATGGCGGCTTGCCGGCATGGCAGGCCGCGGGCCAGCCCGTAACGGCCGACCTGGCGCCGCCGCGCGCGGCCGGCACGATCGGCGAACGGCCATCGCTGACGCGCATGGTGTCAGTGGACGACGTGGTGGCAAACCTGTCCACGCAAGCCTTTACCGTCGTCGATGCCCGTGCCAGCGACCGCTTCCGCGGCGAGAACGAGACCATCGACCCGGTCGGCGGCCATATCCCCGGCGCGAAGAACCGCTTCTTCAAGGACAACCTGGGCCCCGACGGCAAGTTCAAGCCTGCCGCCCGGTTGCAGGAAGAGTTCGCGCCACTGTTTACTTCGCCCGCCTCCGCGGTGATGCAGTGCGGCTCCGGCGTGACCGCCTGCCACAATCTGCTGGCACTGGAAGTGGCCGGCATGCCGGGCGCGGCGCTGTATCCCGGCTCGTGGTCGGAATGGTGCGCGGCGCCGGAGCGGCCGGTGGCGACCGGGGCGTGACCTCCGCCGATCGCGCGTTTCGGGATGCAGTGGGAATGGTCAGCGACCGTTCTTGCCTCGAACAATGCCCGACCAAGATGCATATGGCACCGGCGCTGGCCGACCAGATTCCAGCGGTACTGCGCGGCGATGGTTCCTTTGGATGAGCTGAAGCCCTGCATCGATACCAGGCGAATGCCGGTTAATGAATCGAGCGACAACGCCGTGGCGTCCTGTCGTCCGCCCGTTCGAATTCATACGCGCCTTCGTTGACGAAGCCGCGGAATCCATTGGCCAGCCGTATCTCGTAGATGAGGTAAGCCTTGACGTCGATGCACGCGATGACTTCGGCCCGTTCGCCGGCCCGCAACTGCCGCTGCACGGCGGCGGCCGGCTGCAACGCGGCGGCTTGCGTCGCATGCACCGGCACCGGCCCGCGGGCCACCAGGAACAGGTCCGATGGCCTCCGTGCCAGCGCGACGACGAGAGCGGCCATCGACAGGCACGCAAGGACAGCCAGAATCCGCATTACCATTCACCTCACCATCCGCTCCATCATCCTCCGTTCATGTCAAGGTTCGCCGTGCCACCAGCATTACCGCCATCATATTCGAACACCGTGCTGGTCCAGCCGGGGTAATCCTCGCGTACCAACCGGTTCAATGCATCGTACTTGAAGGTCGTCGTGATGCCATGCGCATCGGTACGCGATGCAAGGTTGCCATTGGTATCGAAGGCGTTACTGCTCTTGCCGGCAGGATTACGATTATCAAGCGAAACACCCCAGCTATTCACTCTCGCACTTTCGCAACAATTCCTGCCAATTCCGCAATTGAGCGAGCATTTCGCACCCTTTTAAGAATATTATTTAAGTGGGTCAAATCCGAGATGGATCGCGACAGAATCTCCTCTACCATTTCCCTGGCATCCTTAATGGTTGCAGATCGAATATAAGTTAATCTGAGCCGCACCAAAAGCGGCGTAGACAACGATATCCATCCAAAAAATAATAAAAGAATATATGCAAAGATCGGGGCTCCCAACGTGCGCGGACCAGGTATCCCCTTGACTAATACTCCGTCAATATTCGACATGGCGAACTTATGATCCAGCAGGCGCGCACCTTTCAACTTCCCAGATAGCAGCCATCCCAGTGGAAGCAGGTACATACCCGCATCCACCTCGACAAACCGCACCATGCTTGTAACGGACTCTTCCTTATTCAAAATAAGAAGTGCGACATTATTTGCAGGCACAGTTATCACCCAGTCCCGTCGTCAAAATACCTGGACCAATGCCCCCTTTGAACCCAACCAGGCGCGCCAAGGACCGTTCGGGTGATCGGATATCTATTATGGAAAAGTCGTGCCAACCATTAGTTTTCATGGTGAGATAGGCTCCTCTTAGCTGACAAAAATACTCCATGCACCCATTCTCTTGAAGCTATATCAAGCAATTATGTCAGCCGGATTCCGGATTACGGCTCTTTACCATGCTCCATGCGATCTCTTGCCGCCGCATGAGTTGCGTCCGGGTTACCCTTGAAAACACTTACTATCTGGACGACTTGGCTTGAATAATATTCAGGCTTCTCCTTGAACTGTATGCTCTCGATTCCACCGCAAAAAAATGCAACTTGAGCGATTTGCGTCTTCCCCCTCACTGCTATACGTACATTAATAACGTTATCCTCAAACTCCAGGCCAGACAAAGGCCGTGCTGAACGCACGTAAAGTCTGCAGTAAAATCTCGGCAGGCTGACCCTTTTATTCGACCGCTGCACAAAAATCCGGCAACTTAGCAAGCCATGTAAACATTTTTGAATTTCGTCGTCAAAAAAAGAAAATGCAGCGATCAACACTTTTTCTTCATGTGGCCGCAATCTCCAGCTTCCCTCACCAGTCAGGGAATAGACCAGGTCCCACAATAAATTCAAAAGACTTTTAACGACATCCACATTACCCTCCAGAAATTCCGGCTCCCCGGAAAGCATATTTCATCCCCACTATCCGCAAACACCGGGGCCACGACGGCCAGCCCGGCAAGCAACGAAAGAAATCTCACAGATTGTTTCATTCCACCCCGCTCCTTTTTTATGGAAACGGACAAAATGCTAGCACAGCAATAATATGAAAAAACCTTGTAATAAATATATTTTTAAACTACCAATTCAATAGTCGAAAAGTCGACTGCAACAAAAGTACCGAACAGGAAATAATATATTCCAGGATTAATATCCCGCTGTTATTTTTATCGACCGACAGCCGTTGGCATACAGCACAACGGCCGCCTAGATTACAATTCCCGTTCCGCCGCTGCCTTCAGTGTCTGCGCGATCCACGCCATCGCCGGCGGATCGCATCAGCTGCCGCAGCCGCCCCCGCCGCAGCCTCCGCCGCAACTGCCGCCGCCTCCGCTGTCACCGCCATCGGCGGCGCTGGCGACATTTCCGGCCACGTCGCAAGCCACCTCGCAAGTCACCTCGGTGGCGTTGCCGGCCACCCCGCCCCTGTCGCGCGCCTGGCCGCCGGGCAGCCACCCTTCGGAATCGATCCTGGCGATCAGGCCGGCGGCAAGCAGGAAGTCCGGCGTCAATGCGGGATGCACCTGCCCCGTCCCCACCATTTGCCCTCGCCGGTCGATGCGCGAGCAAACCAGGTCGCTGCCGCGCAACGCATAGGCAAAGCCGCCGGGCATGCGCAGGACGCGGTCCGTGCCGAACAGTCCAGGCACGCTGGGGGCGGCCAGTGGCAGCCCATCCAGCCTGCGTGCGGTGACCAGGGACATGGCCAGCGGCAGCGCCATGCCACCGGCCATGTCGCCTGCTTCGACATGGGGAATGCGCTGGCCGAAATGGCGCTCGCAGAAGGCATCCAGCGTCGCAGGCGAGTGGCGCAGCCATGCGTGCCAGACCGAATCGGCTGCCATCGACGGCAAGGCGCACGGGCGGATGTTGCGCCTGACGCACTCGAAGAAATCCAGCAGCGCATCGGCGGCACGGACATAAAAAAAGGCATCCCGTGGGATGCCTTGGAATTCGGTCTGCGCCGTGCGCGACCAGTATTCGTATAGTGTCGGGGGCAAGTCGCACAGTGCCTTGCGGTGGCGCGACGTGATCAGATGCCAGATGGCCCGGGCATTTCCGATGGGTTTCGACAGGATGTTCAGCATGTGTTGGCTCCGTGGTTTTGTTGTTGTCATTGTCGAAGCCATGCTGGCACAGTGTCATGACAGACATGTGACATGCGGCGCGGTCGGGATGAGCGGCGTCAACCCGCATGCCGCGCCGGCGCGATCAGGGGCGGCTCAGTGGCGTCCCGCCGTCAGGAACAGCACGATGCCCACGCCCAGAGCGATCAGCAGCACCTGCGGCACGGTTTCCTTCATCGTGGCGCGGCGCTGCATCTGCGGCATCAGGTCGCTGACGGCGATATAGATGAAGCCGGACGATGCAAACACCAGCACATACGGAATCAGGTTGCTGGCGCGGTCCAGCGTGAAGTAGCCGAGCAGGCCGCCGGCCACGGCCAGCAGGCTGCAGAGCAGGTTGTAGACATAGGCCCGCGTGCGCGAAAAACCGGCATTGAGCAGCACGATGAAGTCGCCGATCTCCTGCGGGATTTCATGCGCGATGATGGCCACGGCGGCCACGATGCCCAGGTGCGGGTCGGCCAGGAACGCGGCGGCGATCAGGATGCCGTCGGTGAAGTTGTGCATGCCGTCGCCGACCAGGATCATCCAGCCGGCGCGGCCGGCTTCGTGCTTGTCGTGGCCATGCGCATGGTGGTGGCCGTCGCCCTCGTGGTGATGCGAGTGGCGCAGGATCGCCAGCTTCTCCAGCATGAAGAACGTCAGCAGGCCAGCCAGCAGCGTGGCGAACAGCGTGCGCGGGTCGGCGCCCGATTCGAAGGCTTCCGGCAGCGCATGCAGCAACGAAGTGGACAGCATGATGCCGACCGACAGGCTGACCATCCGCTCGACGACCCGCGCCAGCAGCGTGAACGAAAACAGCGCCGCGGCAGTGATGCTGGCGGCGCCGGCGAGCGTGGTGGCCAGCAGGATGGAAGTGAGTACCGGATCGATTTTGGAGCCTCTCGTGCGCTTTACCGCGCGCGCGGCTCCGGGGCCCGGGCAGCGCGCAAACCGGACATTTTACCGTCCAGCTCGCGCTTCTGCTGAAAATACAGTATCAATAAGCCGAAAATAAGGCGAGAATAAGGCGAAAACCCGGGCGGACAGGGGAACGGATCAGGCCACGCCGTGCTGCTTGAACCAGTCCAGCGCGCGCTTCCAGCCATCCTTCGCGTCCGCTTCCACATAGCTGGGACGGTAGTCGGCATGGAAGGCGTGACCGGCGTTCTCGTAGATGACGAAGGTGGAGCCGGACTTCCCTTTCGCCAGCTCGGCCTTCATCTTTTCCACGGAGTCGAGCGGTATGCCGCTGTCCTTGGCGCCGTACAGGCCCAGCACCGCTGCTTTCAGCGCGGCAGCCACGTCGACAGGATGCTTGGGCGTATTGGGAGTGGATTCCCCTAGTAACCTCCCGTACCAGGCCACCCCGGCCTTGACGGCCGGGTTGTGCACGGCATACAGCCATGTGATGCGGCCGCCCCAGCAGAAGCCGGTGATGCCCAGCTTGTCCGCCGCGCCGCCATTCTGGCCGGCCCAGGCGACGATCGCGTCGAGATCCTTGAATACCTGGATGTCCGGCGTCTTGCTGATGATGTTCTTTTGCAGGTCGGCGATCGAGGCTTCCTTTTGCGGATCGCCCTGGCGCGCGAACAGGTTCGGCGCCAGTGCCAGGTAGCCCTGCTTTGCAAAGCGGCGCGCCACGTCGGCGATGTGCTCGTGCACGCCGAAGATTTCCGAAATCACGAGGATGACCGGCAAGCCCGTCTTGCCGGCGGGCTGGGCCCGGTACACGGGCACCGGATAGCCGTCGACCGTCACGTTCACGGTGCCGGCCGTGAGGCCGTCGGTATCGGTCTTTACCACGGTCTCGGCGCTGACAGGCAGCACGGCGGCGGCGAACCCCGTACCGAGCGCCGCCTTCAGCAGGTCGCGGCGGCTGATGCCTTCCGCTTCGCCGATCAGGCTGGCGGCATCGTTGTGCAGGTCTTTCATGGATTCTCCAGGAAGTGTGTTATCGGGAAATTGAAACACAGTGGTAGTGAAAAGCCAACAAATTTGGTATTGCACTTCGGCGGCGTATGCAAAAGGCTGGGGTCAGTCCCCTGACCAGGCGAGCAGCAAGCGCGCTTGCCAACACTTACCGGGGACAGACCCCGGAATGCGAACGCCGTGTGCGACATCCGTCAGCGAGCGGGAGCGCCTGAAAACGCATGCGCGGTGTGCGCGGAAGCGCCTGAAAACGCATGCGCGGTGTGCGCGGAAGCGCCTGAAAACGCATGCGCGGTGTGCGCGGAAGCGCCTGAAAACGCATGCGTTTTCAGTGCGCTTCCTCCCAGTTCTTCCCGACGCCGACTTCGGCGACCAGCGGCACCTTCAGCTCGGCCACGCCGGCCATCAGCTTCGGCAGCGTCTCGCGCACCAGCGCCAATTCGCCGTCCGGCACTTCGAGCACCAGTTCGTCGTGCACCTGCATGATCATGCGCGAGGCCAGGTTTTCCTTCTCGATCCAGTCCTGCACGGCGATCATGGCCAGCTTGATCAGGTCGGCCGCGGTGCCCTGCATCGGCGCGTTGATGGCGGCGCGTTCGGCGGCTTGCCGGCGCGGGCCGTTCGGGGAATTGATCTCGGGGAGCCACAGCCGGCGGCCGAACACCGTCTTCACGTAGCCGTTCGCCTTGGCTTCCAGGCGCGTTTCGTCCATGTAGCGCTTCACGCCATGGAAGCGCTGGAAATAGCGGTCGATGTAGTTCTGCGCGGCGGTGCGGTCGATGCCCAGGTTGGCGGCCAGTCCGAAAGCGCTCATGCCGTAGATCAGGCCGAAGTTGATCACCTTGGCATAGCGGCGCTGCTCGCTGTTCACTTCGTCCGGCGGCACGCCGAAGATCTCGGCGGCGGTGGCGCGGTGGATGTCGACGCCTTCGGCGAAGGCGCGCAGCATCGCTTCATCCTCGGAGATGTGCGCCATGATGCGCAGTTCGATCTGCGAATAGTCGGCCGAAACCAGATGGCTGCCTTCCGGCGCGATGAACGCTTCGCGAATGCGGCGCCCCTCGGCCGTGCGGATCGGGATGTTCTGCAGGTTCGGATCGTTCGACGCCAGGCGCCCCGTCACCGCCACGGCCTGCGCATAATTGGTGTGCACGCGGCCGGTCTGCGGGTTGATCATCTTCGGCAGCTTGTCCGTGTACGTCGACTTCAGCTTGGCCATGCCGCGGTATTCCAGCAGCACTTTCGGCAGCGGGTAATCCTCGGCCAGCTTTTGCAGCACTTCCTCGTCGGTCGACGGCGCGCCGCTCGGCGTTTTCTTGACGACCGGCAGTTTCAGCTTGTTGAAGAAGATCTCGCCGATCTGCTTCGGCGAGCCCAGGTTGAACGGCCCTTCGGCCAGTTCGTACGCCTTCTGCTCCAGTTCGACGATGCGCGCGCCCAGCTCGCTGGACTGCGTGGCCAGCAGGCCCGCGTCGATCAGCACGCCGTTGCGCTCGATCTTCTGCAGCACCACGGCGGTCGGCAGCTCGATCTTGCCGTACACGGCGGTCAGGCCTTCGTCGGCCGTCACGTGGCCGTGCATCGCCAGGTGCAGGCGCAGCGTGATGTCGGCATCTTCGGCCGCGTAATCGGTGGCGCGCTGCAGTTCCACCTGGTCGAAGCAGATCTGGCCGGCGCCCTTGCCGCACACTTCTTCGTACGCGATCGTCTTGTGGTTCAGGTGGCGCATCGCCAGGCTGTCCATGTCGTGCGTGCGGTGCGATTCGAACACGTAGGACTGCAGCAGCGTGTCGTGCACGATGCCGCGCAGCGTCACGCCGTGGTTGGCGAAGATGTGCGCGTCGTATTTCAGGTTCTGGCCCAGCTTCGGCTTCGCGGCATCTTCCAGCCAGGGTTTCAGCCTGGCCAGCACTTCCTCGCGCGACAGCTGGTCGGGCACGCCCGCATAGCGGTGCGCCACCGGGATATAGCACGCCAGGCCCGGCTCGGTCGCCAGCGAAATGCCGACCAGCTGCGCGTTCATCGGTTCGAGCGACGTGGTTTCCGTGTCGAGCGCCACCAGTTCGGCAGCTTCGATGCGCGCGATCCATTCATCCAGCTGCGCCGTCGTCACCACCAGGTCGTAGCGCACGTTGGCCGGCGGCTGGGCGAACATGTCGCCGGTCGGGCCTTCCGGCGCGGCCGGGCCGGTCTGGCCGGGCACCTGCGCCGACGGCGTCAGTGCCTTCAGTTCGCGCAGCAGCGTCTTGAAACCGTATTTATTGAAGAACGCCAGCAGCGATTCATGGTCTTCCTCGCGCGCCACCAGCGATTCCGAGATCGACATCATGTGCTTGGCCAGGTCGCAGTCGGTCTTCACGGTGATCAGTTCGCGGCCCTTCGGCAGCCAGGGCAGCGCCGCCTTCAGGTTGGCGCCGACCGCGCCGCCGATCTGGTCGGCATTGGCGATCACGCCATCCAGGCTGTCGTACTGGGTCAGCCATTTGACGGCCGTCTTCGGGCCGCATTTCGCCACGCCGGGCACGTTGTCGACGGTATCGCCGATCAGCGTCAGGTAATCGATGATGCGGTTCGGCGGCACGCCGAATTTCGCCAGCACGCCGGCTTCGTCGAGCTTTTCGTTGCTCATCGTGTTGATCAGCGTGACGTGCGGCGTGACCAGCTGTGCCAGGTCCTTGTCGCCGGTGGAGATGATCACGTCCATGCCGTTCTTCTCGGCCGTGACGGAGAGCGTGCCGATCACGTCGTCCGCCTCGACACCTTCGACCATCAGGATCGGCCAGCCCATCGCCTTCACGGCTTCATGGATCGGCTCGATCTGCAGCGACAGGTCGGACGGCATCGACGGCCGCGTCGCCTTGTAGTCCGGATAGAGGTCGTCGCGGAAGGTCTTGCCCTTGGCATCGAACACGCAGGCGATGTAGGCGGCAGGGTAATCGGCGCGCAGGCGGCGCAGCATGTTGACCATGCCGTGCATGGCGCCGGTCGGGTGGCCGTCCGGGCTGCGCAGGTCGGGCAACGCGTGGAAGGCACGGTAGAGATAGCTGGAACCGTCGACCAGCAGCAAGGTCTTTTGCATGTTTGCAAGTGGGGTAGTCTGATGCGAATCCGGCATTATCGCAGAGAACAAGCGGCGGCGAATCGTGCGCCGCCGCCGCGGAAATCGCCGTTCACAGCGGAAACGGGTGTCAGTTTGTTACAATGATCCGTACACCAATATCATGGTTAATCCATAAAGGCTCCTATCATGCGCCCCTCGATCGTTCCCGCCATCCTGCTGGCCCTGGCCGCCGGCTCCGCCAGTGCCCAGAGCGGCACGCCGCCGAAGCTGGAACCGGTGCCGGACACCGATACGCCGATCACGGTCACGCCGAAACCGGGGCGCGAAACCACTACCACGGTGCGCCGCGAAGGCGGCCGCATCGCGGAAGAAACCGTGCAGGCGGGCGGCAGCACCTACACGGTGAAGCCGGCCAACCCCAACAGCACGCAGTTGCCGGGTGATGCCGGCGGCCCGCAGGTGCGGGGCCCGCAATGGACCGTGATGCAATTCGATATCGCCAAGAAGCAAAAACAGCGCAGTGCCGATGCCGCGGCCGCAGCCGCGGCGGACAACGCGGCAGAAGTGCCGCCGCCTCCTCCGATGCCACCCGTAACGGAGTGATGCAGCGTTCCCGCCCGGGCGGAAGGCATGCCCGGCGCAGCTCATCCATCCTCGAACCTTACTGATTTCTCATGGCAGTCTTTACCTCGGTCAGCCTGGACGATGTCCAGCCCTGGATCGCGCAATTTCCCCTCGGCCGCGCGGTGGCCCTCAAAGGCATCGCATCCGGCATCGAAAACAGCAATTTCTTCCTGACGACGGAACGCGGCGAATACGTCCTCACCATCTTTGAAAACCTGAGCTTCGAGCAGTTGCCGTTCTACCTGCGGCTGATGGAGCACCTGGCCGCACGCGGCGTGCTGGTGCCGGCGCCGGTAGCGAACGACAAGGGTGAACTCTGCGTGCCGCTGCACGGCAAGCCGGCGGCGATCGTATCGAAGCTCGTCGGCAGCTCCGAACTGGCGCCCCGGCCCGTGCATTGCGCCGAAGTGGGCGCGATGCTGGCGAAGATGCACCTGGCGGGCCGCGACTTCCCGCTGCACCAGCCGAACCTGCGCGGCCTGGCCTGGTGGCATGGCGCCGCCCCGGCCGTGCTGCCGCACATGGCCGAGCCGGAAGCGGCACTGCTGCGCGCCGAGATGGATTTCCAGCAGGCGTTCCATGCCAGCGACCTCTACGCCCGCCTGCAGCAGGGCCCGGTGCATGCCGACCTGTTCCGCAATAACGTGATGTTCGACGGCGAACGCCTGACCGGCTTCTTCGACTTCTACTTCGCCGGCTGCGACACCTGGCTGTTCGACGTGGCCGTGACCATCAACGACTGGTGCGTGGACCTGGACACCGGCGTGCTGGACGTGGCGCGCGTGCGTGCCTTCCTCGATGCCTACCACGCAGTGCGGCCCTTCACGGCCGACGAGCAGGAGGCCTGGCAGCCGATGCTGCGCGCCGGCGCACTGCGCTTCTGGCTGTCGCGCCTGTACGACCTGCACCAGCCGCGCGAGGCGGAAATGCTGACACCGCACGACCCCACCCACTTCGAGCGCATCCTGCGTGAGCGCATCGCCACCCCCGCACCAAGTTTGCTCCAATGAATCAGACACCGGCAAGATCAGGATGGGAATGGGTCAAACAGGGCTTCGGCATGCTGAAAAAGCAGCCGGCCGGCCTGTCGACGCTGTTCTTCGGTTACATGCTGCTGACCACGCTGCTGCTCGTGGTGCCGCTGCTCGGGCAGGTCGCGCACAGCGTGCTGATGCCCGTGTTCGCGATCGGCTTCATGGCGGCGGCACGCGAGATCGGCGCCGGCAAGCCGGTCACGCCCGCCCTGCTGGTCGCCGGCTTCCGCGGCCCGGCACTGCGCAAGCTGTGCATGCTCGGCGTGATCCACTTGCTGGTGTTCCTGGCCGCCGGCGCCATCGGCGTGATGCTGTTCGCGAATACCGATGCACTGCGCGACGCCACGCTGGCCGAACTGCAGACGAACCGGCAGCTGGTGCTCGAGTCCGGCCTGGTGCCGACGATGCTGGCCACCGCCGTGCTGTACATCCCGGCGCTGCTGGTGATCAGCTTTGCCGCGCCGCTGGTCCACTGGAACGGCATGGGTGCCGGCAAGGCGCTGTTCTACAGTTTCTTCGCGATCAAGCGCGCGGCGGGCGCCTTCTTCATGTTCGCTGTCAGCCTGTTCGCGATCACGGTGCTGGTGCTGCTGCTGGTGCGCGCCGTGTTCGGCTTCGGCACGATGGGCTTCGCACTGATGCGCATGCTTTCCGAAGTGCTGTACGGCGTGGCCCATTGCGCGCTGTACGTGGCCTACGCGCAGATTTTCGCGGCACCGCCGGCCGACGCCGTCTCACTCGACAAACCCTGAGAAAACCCGCAAACGGCGCGCCGTCGCGGGCGCGCCGCCGCGAACGGACGGGGTGCGCATGCGCGCCGAACGATATAATGGCGGGATGCAGAATCTCCTCCACAATCTCAATCCCGAACAACTCGCCGCCGTTACCCTGCCGCCGCAGAACGCCCTGATCCTGGCGGGCGCGGGCTCGGGCAAGACGCGCGTGCTGACCACGCGCATCGCCTGGCTGATCCAGACCGGGCAGGTGTCGCCGGGCGGCATCCTGGCCGTCACGTTCACCAACAAGGCGGCCAAGGAGATGCTGGCGCGCCTGTCGGCAATGATGCCGATTAATACACGCGGCATGTGGGTCGGTACCTTCCACGGCCTGTGCAACCGCCTGCTGCGCACCCACTACCGCGATGCCGCCCTGCCCCAGTCGTTCCAGATCCTCGACACGCAGGACCAGCTGTCGATGATCAAGCGCCTGCTGAAGGCGAACAATGTGGACGATGAAAAATTCCCGCCGAAATCGGTGATGTATTTCATCAATAACAACAAGGACCAGGGCTTGCGCGCCAGCCAGGTCGAGGCCTACGACGCCAACGAGCGCAAGCTGGTCGAGCTGTACGGGCTGTACGACGACCAGTGCCAGCGCGAAGGCGTGGTCGACTTCGCCGAACTGCTGCTGCGCACGTATGAACTGCTGTCGCGCAACCAGCCGCTGCGCGAGCATTACCAGCAGCGCTTCCGCCACATCCTCGTCGACGAGTTTCAGGACACCAACAACCTGCAATATGCGTGGCTGAAGCTGATCGCCGGTCACGGCACCGGCCATGGCGGCGCCCTGTTCGCCGTCGGCGACGACGACCAGAGCATCTATGCGTTCCGCGGCGCCAACGTGGGCAATATGGTGGCGTTCGAGTCCGAGTTCAGCGTGAAGAACCTGATCAAGCTGGAACAGAACTACCGCTCGCATGGCCACATCCTCGATGCGGCCAACGTGCTGATCGCCAACAACAGCCGCCGCCTCGGCAAGAACCTGCGCACCGACGCGGGCCACGGCGAACCGGTGCGCGTGTACGAAGCCACGTCCGACCTGCAGGAAGCGCAATGGCTGGTCGACGAAGCAAAGAACCTGATCGGCGAAGGCACGCGGCGCAGCGAGATCGCCGTGCTGTACCGCTCGAACGCGCAATCGCGGGTGATCGAACATGCGCTGTTCTCGGCCGGCATTCCGTACACCGTGTACGGCGGCCTGCGCTACTTCCAGCGCGCCGAGGTGAAGCACGCGATCGCCTACCTGCAGTTGATGGACAATCCGCACAACGATTCGGCCTTCCTGCGCGTGGTGAACTTCCCGGCGCGCGGCATCGGTGCGCGCACGCTGGAACAATTGCAGAACGCGGCCGAGACCTATGGCATCTCGATGTATGCGGCGGTGCCGTACATGGTCGGCAAGGCCGGTGCGTCGCTCGGTGGCTTCGTCAAGCTGATCGAAGGCGTGCGCTTTGAAACGCAGCAGATGGCGCTGCCGGAGCTGGTGCGCATCACGCTGGAATCTTCCGGCCTGCTGCAGCACTACGCCAACGAGAAGGAAGGCGCCGACCGGGTGGAAAACCTGGAGCAGATGGTCAGCGCGGCCACCCAGTTCGTCGGCGAGGAAGGCTACGGCCAGGGCGCGCCGGCGCACCTCGGCCCGCCGGCCGACGCGCAGGCGGGTGCGGCGATCATCAATGCCGACGGCGTCGAGATCATGGATGCCGATGCGCCGCTGGCCACCGTGATGTCGCCGCTGTCGGCCTTCCTCGCGCATGCCTCGCTGGAAGCGGGCGACAACCAGGCGCAGGCCGGCCAGGATGCGATGCAGCTGATGACGGTGCACTCGGCCAAGGGCCTGGAATTCGACAACGTGTTCATCACCGGCCTGGAAGAAGGCCTGTTCCCGCACGAGAGCAGTTCGAAGGAGGAAGGCGGCGTCGAGGAAGAGCGGCGGCTGATGTACGTGGCGATCACGCGGGCCAGGAAGCGCCTGTACATGTGCTTCTGCCAGACCCGCATGCTGCACGGCCAGACGCGCTACAACATGAAGTCGCGCTTCTTCGACGAACTGCCGGAAGAATCGCTGAAGTGGCTGTCGCCGCGCGTGCAGGCGCACTGGTTCGCCAACAAGAAGTCACAGTGGGAAGACGTGCAGCTCAATGGCGGCAGCGACAACGCGATCGCCCAGCGCATCGCGCAGAAGTCGAATGCCGGCTCGGGCTGGCGCATCGGCGAATCGGTGGCGCACGCCAAGTTCGGCGAAGGCGTGATCGTCAACATCGAAGGCAGCGGCGCCAACTGCCGCGCGCAGATCAACTTCGGCAGCGCGGGCATGAAGGTGCTGGATCTGTCGGTGGCGAAGCTGGAGCGGCTGGGCAGGTAATGCCGCGGAAACATCGGTGGCGGGAATTGTTTCCTGCCACCGATGTTTCCCGCTTTCATTGCAGGCATCAGCCTTGTGCGCCCACTTCGGTAGCCTGGCCCTTGCGCAGCGCTTCATCGATCACCGCACGCGTGGCCTTGTCGGCTTCGCGACTCAGCCGGCCCTGTTCGCGGCCCAGTTGCCCCATCTTGCGGCCGTGTTCTTCCATCGGCTTCGACAGCTCGGCCATCCGGGCATGCAGGGACTTCATCGGTTCACGGCTGGCATCCACCCTGGCATGCTCGCGCGCCATCGACTCGGACAGGCGGCTCATCCGCTCCTGCAACGGCTCCATCTGCTTCTGGAGCGCCGCCATCTGGCGCGACAGCGTCTCGCGCCGGGCTTCGCTGTCGGCCGTGGCCATGCGCTGGCCCAGCTCTTCCATGCGATTGCCCAGACGCTCCTGCGTGCGTCCCACGACCGCCATCTGGCGCTCGACGCTGCGTTCCATGTCGGTGTCGAACACCGCCGCCATCCGGGCACCGATCTCTTCGCCGATCGCTTCCATCCGCTTGCCCTGCCGCTCCATCGCCGCGCCCTGCTTTTCCATGTCGGCACCCAGTTTTTCAGAAGGTGCCCAGGCAGTGCGCACCCTGGCGACGAGCGCCGGGTCCTTGACGACATATGACTTGCCGTCCTTCCTGAAATAGATGAAGTCGCCCTTGAAGCCTTCCTTCACGCATTGCAGATCCTTGATGTCGCGCGTGTCGAGCGCGTTGACCCGCATCGGCGCAGTGCCGCCGCGAACGATCGCATAGGATTCGAGCGAGCGGCCCGGTTGGACGATGTGCACGCCGTCCCGCATGCCGATCGACGGTGCCGGTGGCGCCGCCGGGGCCAGCGGCGCAGGTGGGGCCGGTGGTGCTGGCGGTGCAGGCGGCGCCGCCAGCATGGGAGCGGCGGGAGCGGCGGGGGCCACCTTGATGGTCATCGGTGGCGCGGGCGGTGCCGGTGGTACGCCCATCCTTGCCATCGGCGGGGCGGGCGGCGCGTCCGGCGCGTCCGGCGGTGCTGGCGGCTCTGGCGGGACTGGTGCGGACCAGCCCGCATCCGTCGCGTGCATTGCGGCGGCCTGGGCGGCTTCGGCGGCGGCGCCTGCTGCCTCGGCACCGGCCGCGGCCGCGGCATCGGCGGCCTTCGATGCTTCCTGCGCGGCGGATGCCTGCGCCGCAGCCGCTGCGGTGGCCGCCTTCGCTGCCTCGGCGGCACTGGCGCCTTTCCGTGCCTCGGCGCCGGCGGCAGTGCTTGCCTGCTGTGCCGCGCCGGCAGCCGCGGACGATGTTTCCGGCTGCGCATGGGCATACAGCATGACGCAGGCCGTGCACAGGCCCAGCAGCGGCGTGGCGATTTTCCAGCTCAGCGGTTGCGCATCGGGGCGCACCAGGCGTTTGATACGGGACATGAGGTCTCCTCCGTGCGCCGCGGGGGCGAAATGCGAGGTTGAAAACTGGAACTTGTCCAGTTCGGAAAGTGCCATTGCCAGGCGGCGCGGTTCGCCGAGCGCGCCGGCTGCCAGGTCGTCGGCAATCTGTTCCCGCTCGATGCGGATGCGCTTGCTCAGCATCCACACGCTCGGGTGGTAGAACAGCAGGATCTCGATCGCGCTCTGCACCAGGTTCACCAGATAATCATGGCGCCGGATATGCGCCAGTTCATGCGCCAGCAAGGCTTCCAGCAGGTGCGGCGGCATGCCGGTGACGAGCGACGCCGGCAGCAGGACGATCGGACGCCAGCACCCCGCCGTCATCGGGCCTTCCAGGTCCTCGCCGGAGACACCGAGGCGTACCGGGCGGGTAATACCGATGCGCAGCGCGAGGCGATCCAGGCGCTGCTGCCACTCGTGATCCGGATGGTAATGGCCGGCCAGCGTGCGCTGGCGTACCCACTGCAAACCCAGCGACAGCCGCAATGTCATCAGCGCGGCGCCGCCGGCCCACAGCAGCACCAGCCACGGCATCTGCCGGCGCAGCAGGTATTCGAACGACGTCAGCTGATCGGCATCGACCAGCACCGGCACATGCGCCGCGGGTATCGCCCCTGCCCCGACGGCCCCGAGCAAGGGGTCGAGCGGCACCGGCATGGAGTAGCCGGCTTGCAGCGCTTCCTGCACGCGCCAGGCGATACTGCCCACCGGCAGCGCGGCGCACAGCAGCAGCGCGGCACACGCGATGGCGTAGCGGGCCTGCGGCCGGGCATTGCGCAGCAGGTGCAGCGCCAGCAACGCGGCCCAGCCGATCAGCAGGCCCTGCCAGACGAAATGCAGCAGCGACCAGCCGATCGCCGGCACCAGCGTCTCGAACGGAATAGTCATGCCGGGTCTCCTGTGGCGGCGTGGGCGATCGCGGACCGGTGGTCGTTGTTCATGGGGCGGCTCCTGGTGAAGTGGAAACCAGATTAATTTATGTAGAAAAGTTTGTCTAGAACTTTTTGTCTACATTGGGATGCGACGGGGTCATTGCACTATATTCAATGCACGCGTGGATGCGGGGGATTTGCGACGGACTGCGGGATATGCGGGCTGGAATGCTTCAGCCGTGCTGCACGCGCTGGACGTTCGGGGCGATCGTTGCGCGGCAGCGCGGGAGACGAAATTGCCACCGAAGCCGGAGGGAGTGCCTGTTGCGGCAATACGGCAACAGGCACGAACACATCAATACATCAACACATCAATACATCACGACCGAGCGGATCGATTCGCCCTTCTTCATCAGGTCGAAGCCTTCGTTGATCTGGTCCAGCGACAGCTTGTGGGTGATCAGGTCATCGATGTTGAGCTTGCCATCCATGTACCAGTCGACGATCTTCGGCACGTCGGTGCGGCCGCGCGCGCCGCCGAACGCGGAGCCCTTCCACTCGCGGCCGGTCACCAGCTGGAATGGACGGGTACTGATTTCCTGGCCGGCCGCGGCCACGCCGATGATGATCGACTTGCCCCAGCCCTTGTGGCAGCACTCGAGCGCCTGGCGCATCAGGGTGGTGTTGCCCACGCACTCGAAGCTGTAGTCGGCGCCGCCGTCGGTCAGCTGGATGATGCTGTCGACCACGTTTTCCACGTCGTTCGGATTGATGAAGTGGGTCATGCCGAACTGGCGCGCCATCGCTTCGCGGCCCGGATTGATGTCGACACCGATGATCTTGTCCGCGCCGACCATTTTCGCCGCCTGGATCACGTTCAGGCCGATGCCGCCGAGGCCGAACACCACCACGTTCGCGCCCGCTTCCACCTTGGCGGTGAACAGCACGGCGCCCACGCCCGTGGTGACGCCGCAACCGATGTAGCAAACCTTGTCGAACGGCGCGTCTTCACGGATTTTCGCCAGCGCGATCTCCGGCACCACGATGTAGTTCGAGAAGGTGGAGGTGCCCATGTAGTGGAAGATGGGCTTGCCGTCGAGTGAGAAGCGGCTGGTCGCGTCCGGCATCAGGCCGCGGCCCTGCGTGGAGCGGATCGCCTGGCACAGGTTGGTCTTTTGCGACAGGCAGAACTTGCACTGCCGGCATTCCGGCGTGTACAGCGGGATGACGTGGTCATCCTTCTTCAGGCTCTTGACGCCGGGCCCGACATCGACGACGACGCCGGCGCCCTCATGGCCCAGGATGGCCGGGAAAATGCCTTCCGGATCGGCGCCGGAAAGCGTGTAGTAGTCGGTATGGCAAATGCCGGTGGCCTTGATCTCGACGAGGACTTCGCCTTCCCTTGGACCGCCCAGCTCGACTTCTTCGATCGTCAGCGGAGCGCCCGCTTTCCATGCCACTGCTGCCCTGGTTTTCATCGTTCGCGTTCCTCGGATGTGAAAAAACCGCCATGATAGCAAACGATGCAAGGCGTAAGCGGTGCCAAACGACATGCCGCGCCGACGGCGGCCAGCCGCGGCTCAGTGGCGCACGGCGAGATCGAGTTCCAGCAGGCGGCACACGGCCTGCCACAGCTGGCGCGGCGACGTCCACGGTTTCGGCAGGTAGGCATGGGCCTGGTGATGCAGGCTGGGCTGCCGCGCAGAATACAGCAGCACGGGCGTATGGGAGCCGCGCGCGCGCACGCCATCGACCAGCGCCTGGCCGTCGCCGTCCGGCAAGTCGGCGTCGACGATGATCAGGTCGAATCGTTCGTTTTCCAGCCGGGTGGCGGCCTGTTCCATCGAGCACGCGCGGCTGACGCGGATTTCCGGCACCAGCAGGGTGGCCAGGATCAGGGCGGTGGAATCGTCGCCATCCACGTGCAGCACGTGGGGAGCGGGAGCGATCGGCTTGCAGGCCTCGAGGGCGTCGGTCATGTTCATCGTGTTTCTCCGCATTGGATGATGCAGGAGCCTGGAACCATGCGCCGCGGGAGCGGGGTCGGTTGGTATCCGGGCTGCTGGTCGGCGGAGCTGGGCCGATGAAATCGAGACGGCTGCGGTGGCGGGGCAGGCGTGACAGGGAAGCGCACCGGCCGCGCCGGTGTACAAATGCAAGCTTAACGCAAATTAATGCGCATTGGAAACAATTATTTCTTCAGCCTCGCATTGAACGCCGCATGCAGGCTGTTCAACGTTTCCTCGGCGGCAAGCAGCTGGTCGGCCACTTCGTTGACCTTGCGCCGGCTCGAGCGGGCGTGGTCGCGCAGCACTTCGAACGCGGTGTTCCGGTCGGTCTGGAACTTGCACATCAACAGCCCCACGGCCAGGCTCGTTTCGCGGCCAGCCGCCAGCGCGGCATTCAGGTTCAACTCGGTGCGGCGCAGCTGGCGGATCTCGTCGGCCCGCGCCAGCCCCGCTTCGAAGGCCGGCATCAGCTGCTTTTCATCGACCGGCTTGACGAGGAAGCCGACCGCGCCATACGCCGCGGCCTGCTTGCCGGCATCGGCATCGCCGCGGCCGGACAGGAACATGAACGGCACCGATGTTTCACGGTTCAGCTGCTTGGCCAGTTCCAGGCCCGACATGCCGGGCATGTGGATGTCCAGCAGCGCCATGTCCGGCTCGCGCTCGGCGACCAGGCGCAGCGCATGATCGGCGGAATGTGCCTGCACTGTTTCGTACCCGGCATTGCGCAGCACGACGCTGAGGAATTCGGCAAGGAGCTGGTCGTCGTCGACGATCAAGATCAGGCGTTTCGCGGCGGCTGGTGCGGGCATGTCGGGCAATCGGATGAATGAACGTGGACCGATTATACGGGCCTTTATTTCATCGGCAAGGGGGATTCATGGTTACACGGATCGGGCGATGGGCCGCTACCACACTGCCGCGCGGCGGCCATCCGGCCGGCTGCCGGGGTGCCAGCCGGGAGCTGCCTGGTTGCCGCTTGCCAGCCACCCGGATGCAGCCCCGCCTTCCGGCCGGCGCCCTGGCACCACCGGTTGCCCGTCAGCGCCGCTCGAACAGCTGGCGGAACGCGCCGACGGCGGCCGCCACATCGGCTGCGCCGTACACGCTGCTGATCGCCGCCACCATGTGCGCGCCGCGGGCCACCAGCGGCGCCGCGTTCTCCGGCGTCATGCCGCCGATGACCACGCAGGGCACGCGCACGGCGGTGCGCGCATCGTCGACGATCGATGGCGGTGTCGTCACCGCATAGCGCTTCACGCGCGACGGATAGAAGCCGCCGAACGCCACGTAGCTGGCGCCGGCCCGTTCCGCATCGATGGCCAGCTGCAGGTCGCCATAGCAGGAGGCGCCGACGATCTTTTCCGGTCCGATGGTGTCGCGCACCTGCGCCACCGAGATATCGGTGCCGCCGACGTGCACGCCGTCGGCGCCGATCTCGCGGGCCAGTTCGACATGATCGTTGACGATGAATGGCACGCCGTGGCGGCGGCACAGCGCCAGCAGCGCGGCGGCCTGCTCGCGCCGCAGTTCCGGCGTGGCCGTCTTGTGCCGGTATTGCAGCAGCGCCAGGCCGGCGCCCAGCGCCGCCTCGGTGCGCGACAGCAGCGCGGCGGTATCGTCCCAATCGCGGGTAACGAGATAAAGTCCCTGCATGGATGTTCTCCGTTGATTGTAGGGAACCGCTGATTTATTCATGGCGGCGACCTTAGCCTTGAGAAAACGCAGCGCTTCCCTAGCGCTGCGGTATGCGCTGGCCGGCGGCGATCGCGTAGGCCGCCTCCAGCGTGCGATGGGTATAGGCCTGGGCCCGGGCGAGCGCCTGCGCGACCGGGCATCCCTGGGCCAGCAGCGCCGCCACCGCCGCGGCCAGCGTGCAGCCGCTGCCATGGAAACCGCCTTCGAGCCGCGGCCAGTGCCAGTTCTGCTGGCGGGCCGGGCCCAGCCAGCGATTGACGATGACATCGCCGCCGGCGTGCCCGCCGGTGACGAGCACGTGCTCGCAGCCGATCTGCCGCAGCACCTGCGCATGCGCGAGCGCCGCCACGTCGCTCGACGGCGGCGGAATGTGCTGCTGGTGTGCCTTCGCCAGCGCGGCCGCCTCGGGGCCGTTCGGCGTGATCACGGTACTCAAGGGCAGCAGCGGCGCCAGCGCGGCGATCGCGTTGCCGCGCCCCAGCCGGTCGCCATGGCCGCTGGCGAGCACCGGGTCGAGCACCACCGGCAGCGCCGGGTTGTCGTCGCGCAGGCCGGCGATCACGCGGGCGATCGCCTGCGCATTTTCGGCACTGCCGGGAATGCCGATCTTGACGGCGGCGATGCGGAACGCCGCGGCTACCGCCAGCGCCTGGCGCATCACCACGTCGTGCTCCACCGGCAGCACCTCGTGCACGCGGTTGTTGTCCTGCACCGTCAGCGCCGTGATCACCGGCAGCGGATGGGCATCGAGCGCCGCGATGGCGCCGATGTCGGCGGCAATGCCGGCACCGCCCGAAGGATCGGCGCCGGAAAATACCAGCACGCACGGTCGCCCGCTCATTGCCGCTCTTTCATGGCCGCTTGCATGACCCGGCCCTTCACGCCAGCCGGCCGGCCATCGGCGATGACGGCGATGCCGCGAACTTGCGCGGCATGCGGCCGGCCAGGTACGCATCGCGCCCGGCCTCCACCGCCAGGCGCATGGCGCGCGCCATCCGCACCGGATCGCGCGCCGCCGCGATGGCCGTGTTCATCAGCACGCCGTCGCAGCCGAGTTCCATGGCGATCGCCGCATCCGATGCCGTGCCGACGCCGGCATCGACCAGCACCGGCACATTGGCCTGCTCGATGATCAGCGACAGGTTCCACGGATTCAGGATGCCCATGCCGGAACCGATCAGCGATGCCAGCGGCATCACGGCCACGCAGCCGATATCCTCCAGCATGCGCGCCTGGATCGGATCGTCGCTGCAGTACACCATCACGTCGAAACCGTCCTTCACCAGCTCCCTGGCGGCCACCAGGGTTTCCGGCATGTTGGGGAACAGCGTACGCTCGTCGCCCAGCACTTCGAGCTTGACGAGCTTGTGGCCATCGAGCAGCTCGCGCGCCAGCTGCAGCGTGTAGACCGCATCCTTCGCCGTATAGCAGCCGGCCGTATTGGGCAGGATCGTGAAGTCACGGGGCGGCACCACGTCCAGCAGGTTCGGCGCATGCGGATCCTGGCCGATGTTGACGCGGCGGATCGCCACCGTGATGATTTCCGCGCCGGCCGCCAGCGTGGCGGCGCGGGTCTGCTCGAGGTCGCGGTACTTGCCGCTGCCCACCAGCAGGCGCGAGCGGTATTGCCGGCCTGCGATGGTCAGCAGGTCTTCTTCATTCGTTTGCATCGTCTGTCTCCTTTGTTCATCCGCCACCGATGGCGCGGACGATATCCACACGGTCTTGCGCACTCAGCGCCACCTCGGCCCAGCGTTGCCGCGGCACGACGCTGCGATTGACCGCCAGCGCCAGCGCCTGCCCTTCCAGTTGCAGCGCCGCCACGAGCTCCGCCAGCGTCTGCCCCGGCGGCAACGGCCGGGGCGCGCCATTCAATACGATTTCCATAGTCGTGTACTCGAAAGTTGCCTTAAACCGGGGTCAGACCCCGAATTTAAGAAATGTTTCCAAAAATCGGGGTCTGACCCCGGTTTTTGGAAATGTTCGCTACGCTTTGCTGTACAGCTGGCTGCCGGTCTTGACGAATTCGATGGCTTTTTCCTGCATGCCGCTGGCGGCGTATTCACGTACTTCCTGGGTGATCTTCATCGAGCAGAAGTGCGGGCCGCACATCGAGCAGAAGTGCGCCACTTTCGACGATTCCTTCGGCAGCGTTTCGTCGTGGAACGAGCGGGCGCGGTCGGGGTCGAGGCCCAGGTTGAACTGGTCTTCCCAGCGGAATTCAAAGCGCGCTTTCGACAGCGCGTTGTCGCGGATCTGGGCGCCCGGATGGCCCTTGGCCAGGTCGGCGGCGTGGGCGGCGATCTTGTAGGTGATCATGCCTTCCTTGACGTCGTCCTTGTTCGGCAGGCCCAGGTGCTCCTTCGGCGTCACGTAGCACAGCATCGCGGTGCCGTACCAGCCGATCTGCGCGGCGCCGATGCCGGAGGTGATGTGGTCGTAGCCGGGCGCGATGTCGGTGGTCAGGGGGCCGAGCGTGTAGAACGGCGCCTCGCCGCACTGCTCCAGCTGCAGGTCCATGTTTTCCTTGATCAGCTGCATCGGCACGTGGCCGGGGCCTTCGATCATGACCTGCACGTCGTGCTTCCAGGCGATCTGCGTCAGTTCGCCGAGCGTCTTCAGTTCGCCCAGCTGCGCGGCGTCGTTGGCGTCGTAGATCGAGCCGGGGCGCAGGCCGTCGCCCAGGCTGAACGACACGTCGTACGCCTTCATGATCCGGCAGATGTCCTCGAAGTGCGTGTACAGGAAGTTTTCCTGGTGATGCGCCAGGCACCACTTGGCCATGATGGAACCGCCGCGCGAGACGATGCCGGTCAGCCGGTTCGCCGTCAGCGGCACATAGCGCAGCAGCACGCCGGCGTGGATGGTGAAGTAGTCGACGCCCTGCTCGGCCTGCTCGATCAGTGTGTCGCGGAAGATTTCCCAGGTCAGGTCCTCGGCCTTGCCGTTCACTTTTTCCAGCGCCTGGTAGATCGGCACCGTGCCGATCGGCACCGGGCTGTTGCGCACGATCCATTCGCGCGTTTCATGGATGTGCTTGCCGGTCGACAGGTCCATCACCGTGTCGCCGCCCCAGCGGATCGCCCACGTCATCTTCTCGACTTCCTCGCCGATCGACGAGGTCACGGCGGAATTGCCGATATTGGCATTGACCTTCACGAGGAAATTGCGGCCGATGATCATCGGCTCGAGTTCCGGGTGGTTGATGTTGGCGGGGATGATGGCGCGGCCGCGGGCGATTTCTTCGCGCACGAATTCGGCGGTGATTTCCTGCGGGATGGCGGCGCCGAACGATTCGCCGCGATGCTGCCGGCCCAGCAGTTCGGCCATCCTCGTGCCCAGCGGGCCGGCTTCCCGCATCGCCGCGAGGTACTCCTGCCGCCGCAGGTTTTCACGGATCGCCACGAACTCCATCTCGGGCGTGACGATGCCCTGCCGCGCATAATGCATCTGCGTCACGCAGGCACCGGCTTTGGCGCAGCGCGGCAGGCGGTGCAGGTTGAAGCGCAGCGCTTCCAGCGAGGCATCGGCCAGCCGTGCCTTGCCGTATTCCGAGGTCGGACCGGCCAGTTCCTCGGTGTCGCCGCGCGTAACGATCCAGCCGGCGCGCACCGGCGCGAGGCCGGCGCGGATGTCGATCGACACGTCCGGATCCGTGTAGGGACCGGAGGTGTCGTACACCGTCACCGGCGGATTGATTTCATGGCCGAACGAGGCGGACGTGTCGGCCTGGCTGATTTCGCGCATCGGCACGCGGATGTCCGGCCGGCTGCCGGTCACGTAGATCTTGCGGGAATTGGGCAGCGGCGCGATGGCGGCGCTGTCGACCTCGGCCGTACTGGCCAAAAATTTCTGGTGGGCGTTCAACTATGGCTCCTTTGGGCAGGAGCCAGCAAAGGAGATGAGGCCGAGCGCACCCGTGCGGCATGGGTGCGACGATCCTTAAGCTTCCCTTCGCTGGCATTATCCAGATCAGGTTCGGAGGGTATTTCTCACCCGTGCACGGCTGTAGCCATGCGCAGGACCCCTAGCGTTTGCCGCCCTCGATGAAGGCAGCGACGCCATTATAGCCATGAACCGTGCCTTTACTGCAAGCACTAACGCCTATAATCGGTATCTCGACGAAAGGATAACGATGCGCAAGTGGGTAGGCGCCGCGGTGGCGGCAGCGATGCAGGCGGGTGCGGCAATGGCGGCCCCGGAATCACGGACGGCCACGCCGGCGGAACAGGAGTCGTTCTTCGACTGGTACAACACGCACGCCGCCGCGCAGGCAGGCCGCGGCCTGCTGCGGCCGCAGTTCAACGTGAGCCGTGAGAAAGGAAAACGCGGCAAGCGCCGTGTTACCGCCACCGTCGACGGCCCGGCGCAACGTGCCGTGCTGCCGCTGTGCCGCCAGCCGCGTGCCGTGTACGAATACGATCCGCGCGGCAGCAAGGAAGCGCGCTGGCGCGAATCCGGCCCGCCGCAGACGCTGGTCTGGATCCACCATGCGCCACAATGCGGTGCCCAGCCCGACACGCCGGTGCGGCTGTTCCAGCCGCTGGCGGAAATGGACATCCTGATGCTGCTTCAGCAACATCCCGGTATCCTCGGCAGCGCCCGCCTGCTGATGGCGGGGAACACGTCGTGCGCGCCGTCGCGCTCGCGCGGCTACCGGCTCACCGGCCTCGACCGTGGCAAGGATGGCTTGCCGGTGCTCGTGTTCGAGAACGACATCGCCGGCGAAGCCCGTGTCGCGGTGCGGCGCACCCGCAACGAACTGCTGCCGTGGAGCGTGAGCTGCCCCGGCCCGCGCGGCTAGCAGCCGGGCTGGCGGCAACCTGCCACCGGCAACATGTCGCCCCAGACTGTTGCCCGCAGGATACATTCCGCTATTCTTCGCCACTTCTCTCTGATAAGCTTGCATCCGACTTCCGACGGCCTCATCCCAGCCGTCATCGATGCCCGTGGCATCACCTACTGTCCCCCAGCCAGTGCGACGCATGCCGATGCCCCGGCATCCCTTACCAGACCGACAAGAAAGCGATCAACCATGCGGACCAACCTGCCCGTTACCGGCCATGAAGTCCTTCTCGAGGAAGGCAAGACCATCGTTTCGACGACGGACCTGCAAGGCAACATCACCTACGCGAATCCGTACTTCATCAGCATTTCCGGCTTTACGGAAGAAGAGCTGATCGGTGCTCCGCAGAATATCCTGCGCCATCCGGACATGCCGCCCGAGGCATTCGCCGACCTGTGGCGCGCGATCCGCCTCGGCTTTCCCTGGACCGGCATGGTCAAGAATCGCTGCAAGAACGGCGACTTCTACTGGGTCCTGGCCAACATCACGCCGGTGATCGAAAACGGCAAGCCGGTCGGCTACATGTCGGTGCGCACCCGGCCGAGCCGGGAGATGGTCGAGCAGGCCGCGCAGGCGTATGCCGCGTTCAGGAATGGCAAGGCGCAGGGCCTGAAGATCAGCCGCGGCAAGGTGGTGGCGGATGGCCCGCTGCAACGCCTGCGCGCGCGCCTGCGCCTGTCGCTGGGATGCCGCCTGGTGCTGGCCGGCGTCCTGCCGGCGGTGGTCCTGGCGGCCTGCGCGGCCAACCTCTTCGGCAACGGCAGCAATGTACTGGCCACGCTCGCCACGGCGACGGCGCTGGCCTCGCTGTACCTGGGCTGGACGCTGCATGGCGCGCTTGCCGCACCGCTGCGCACGGCCACCGGCCTGGCCCGGCAACTGGCCGGCGGCGACCTGACCGCCACCTTCGAGGCCGCGCGCGACGATGAAACGGGCGAACTGCTGGCCGCGCTGCGCCAGATGACCATCAACCTGCGCAGCATCATCGGCGACGTGCGCAGCAATTTCGCCATGATCGAACGGGCCACCGGCGAAATCGCCAGCGGCAATATGGACCTGTCGGGCCGCACCGAGTCGCAGGCATCGAGCCTGCAGGAAACCGCGGCCAGCATGGAACAGCTCAATTCCACCGTGCGGCAGAGCGCCACCAACGTGGCCGATGCCGACCGGCTGGCCGAGCGCGCTTCGGAAATGGCCGGCCAGGGCGGCGACGTGGTCTCGCAGGTGGTCACCACGATGGAAGGCATCAGCGCTTCGTCGCACCGGGTTCTCGACATCATCGGCATCATCGACGGCATCGCCTTCCAGACCAATATCCTGGCCCTGAACGCGGCCGTCGAAGCGGCCCGCGCGGGCGAACAGGGCCGCGGTTTTGCGGTGGTGGCTTCCGAAGTGCGCGCGCTGGCCCAGCGCTCCGCCTCCGCGGCCAAGGAGATCAAGACACTGATCGACCAGTCGATCGACAAGGTCGATGCCGGCACCCGGCTGACCGGCAGCGCCGGCACGATCATGGCCGACGTCATTGCCTCCGTCGCGCAGGTGAAGCAGGTGATGAACGAGATTTCCAACACGGCGACGGAACAAAGCCTCGGCATCGGCCAGGTCAACCAGGCCGTGGCCTCGATCGACGACATCACGCAGCAGAACGCCGCGCTGGTCGAACAGGCCGCCGCCGCCGCCGGTGAACTGGTGCAGCAAACGCGCTGCGTGGCGCAGGCCATTGCCGTGTTCAAGGTGGAAGGCCAGCGCGCCAGCCAGCGCCCCCGCGAACGCGCCAGGCTGGCGGCTTGATACAGTCAAAACCGGGGACAGGCCGCCGCGCTGCGGCGCATCCCCGTGGAAATATTTCCTGAAAACCGGTGCCTGTCACCGGTTTTCTTTTTTCCGCGGCATCCGGGTGGCCCGGCCGCTTTATAATGGTCGTTTTCGCCAAAATTACATCCCGGATCATGGAATTAGCCAAGTCTTTCGAGCCTGCCGACATTGAACAGTTCTGGCGCAGCGAATGGGAGAAGCGCGGTTACTACGCCGCTTCGATGGATCTCTCGCAGCCCTCCTTCAGCATCCAGCTGCCACCGCCGAACGTGACCGGCACGCTGCACATGGGCCACGCGTTCAACCAGACGATCATGGACGGCCTGACCCGCTACCACCGCATGCTGGGCCATAACACGGCCTGGATCCCGGGAACCGACCATGCCGGCATCGCCACGCAGATCGTGGTGGAGCGCCAGCTCGACGCGCAAAAGATTTCGCGCCATGACCTGGGCCGCGAAAAGTTCGTCGAGAAAGTCTGGGAGTGGAAGGAAAAATCCGGCTCGACGATCACCGGCCAGATGCGCCGCCTGGGCACCTCGCCGGACTGGAACCGCGAATACTTCACGATGGACGAGCCGCGCTCGAAGGTCGTCTCGGAAGTGTTCGTGCGCCTGTTCGAACAGGGCCTGATCTACCGCGGCAAGCGGCTGGTCAACTGGGACCCGGTGCTGGGCACCGCCGTTTCCGACCTGGAAGTGGTATCGGAAGAAGAAGACGGCTCGATGTGGTACATCAAGTACCCGCTGGCCGACGGCAGCGGCACGCTGACGGTGGCAACGACCCGTCCGGAAACCATGCTGGGCGACGTGGCCGTGGCCGTCGACCCGACCGACGAGCGCTATGAAGCGCTGGTGGGCAAGCTGCTGAAGCTGCCGCTGACCGATCGCGAGATCCCCGTCATCGCCGACTCGTATGTCGACAAGGCCTTCGGTACCGGCTGCGTGAAGATCACGCCGGCGCACGACTTCAACGACTACGCGGTGGGCCAGCGCCACAACCTGGACATGCCGTCGATCCTGACGCTGGATGCGAAGATCGCCGACGACGCGCCGGAAGCCTACCGTGGCCTGGACCGCTTCGCCGCGCGCAAGCAGATCGTCGCCGACCTGGAGGCGCTGGGCCTGCTGGAACAGGTCAAGCCGCACAAGCTGATGGTGCCGCGCGGCGACCGCACCGGCGTGGTCATCGAACCGATGCTGACGGACCAGTGGTTCGTCGCCATGAGCAAGCCGGCGCCGGAAGGCACGTTCAATCCGGGCAAGTCGATCACCGATGTGGCGCTGGAAAAAGTCGCTTCGGGCGAAATCAAATTCGTGCCGGAAAACTGGACCACGACCTACAACCAGTGGCTGAACAACATCCAGGACTGGTGCATCTCGCGCCAGCTGTGGTGGGGCCACCAGATCCCGGCGTGGTACGACGAAGCCGGCAATATCTTCGTCGCCCGCACCGAGGAAGAAGCGCTGGCGAAACAGCAGGCGGCCGGCAGCACCGGTGCGCTGCGCCGCGACAGCGATGTGCTGGATACGTGGTTCTCGTCCGCGCTGGTGCCGTTCTCCACGCTGGGCTGGCCGCAGGAAACCCCTGACCTGAAGGCGTTCCTGCCCTCCTCCGTGCTGGTGACGGGCTTCGACATCATCTTCTTCTGGGTCGCCCGGATGGTGATGATGACCGCCCACTTCACCGGCAAGGTGCCGTTCGAGACCGTGTACGTGCACGGCCTGGTGCGCGACTCGCAGGGCCAGAAGATGTCGAAGTCGAAAGGCAACACGCTCGACCCGATCGACCTGATCGACGGCATCGGCATCGAGGAACTGGTGGCCAAGCGCACCACGGGCCTGATGAATCCGAAGGCCGCGGAAAAGATCGCCAAGGCCACGCGCAAGGAATTCCCGGAAGGGATCGCGGCCTACGGCACCGACGCGGTGCGCTTCACGATGGCCAGCTATGCTTCGCTGGGCCGCAACATCAACTTCGACCTGGGCCGCGCCGAAGGCTACCGCAACTTCTGCAACAAGCTGTGGAACGCCACACGTTTTGTGCTGATGAACACCGAAGGCAAGGATTGCAGCGCCAGCGATGCAGACCTGTCGCCGGCCGACAAATGGATCGTCTCGCTGCTCAACCGCACCGAGCAGGAAGTGGCGAAAGGCTTTGCCGACTACCGCTTCGACAATATCGCCACCGCGATCTACAAGTTCGTGTGGGACGAGTACTGCGACTGGTACCTGGAGCTGGCCAAGGTGCAGGTGCAGCAGGGCACCGAAGGCCAGCAGCGCGCCACCCGCAACACGCTGCTGCGCGTGCTGGAAGTGGTGCTGCGCATGGCGCATCCGGTGATCCCGTTCGTGACGGAACAGCTGTGGCAGACGGTGGCGCCCCTTGCTGGCAAGGGCGACACCGAAGGCAAGTCGATCATGGTGCAGCCGTACCCGATCGCCAACGAAGCCGCCATCGACACGGCCGCCGAGGCATGGATCGCCGAGCTGAAGGGCCTGACCGATGCCACGCGCAACCTGCGCGGCGAGATGAAGCTGTCGCCGTCGGTGCGCGTGCCGCTGATCGTCGAAGCCACCGCTGCCGACAAGGACAAGATCGCCGCCTTCGCACCGTACGTGCAAATGCTGGGCAAGCTGTCCGAAGTACAGATCGTCGATGCGCTGCCGGAGTCGCCGGCCGCCGTGTCCGTGGTCGGCACCACCAAGCTGATGCTGAAGGTGGAGATCGACGTGAAGGCCGAGCGCGAGCGCCTGTCGAAGGAAATCGCCCGCCTGGAAGGCGAAGTGGCCAAGGCTTCCGGCAAGCTGTCGTCGGAGAGTTTCGTGGCGCGTGCGCCGGCCGCCGTGGTAGCGCAGGAAAAGGAACGTGTCGCCACGTTCTCGGCCACGCTCGACAAGCTGCGCGAGCAGTTCGCCAAGCTGCCGGCCGAGTAAGTTCCGCCAGCGCCTGCAAAGCCGGACCGGGTTCGCCCGCTCCGGCTTTTTTATCGGCTGCGTTACACTGCGCGGACAATCATTCCAAAGGAGACGCCGATGCGAGCCGCGCGCTGCACCGCCCCGCTATTTTTCACTCTTTCCCTCCTCGCCACCGCCCTGCCCGCGCTTGCCGACAACGCTTCCGCCGTGGGCTTGTGGAAAAACATCGATGACCAGACCGGCAAGCCGAAGGCCGACATCCGCATCAGCGAGTCGAACGGCGTGCTGATGGGGCGCGTCGAAAAGCTGTACCGCGCCGCCGGCGAAGACCAGCATCCGACCTGCGACAAGTGCCAGGGCGAGGACAAGGGCCGGCCAGTCATCGGCCTGTCGATCATCGACGGCATGAAAAAGGATGGCGACGGCTACAGCGGCGGCACCATCCTCGATCCGGAAAACGGCAAGGTCTATAAAAGCAGGATGAAGCTGGTGGATGGGGGCAGGAAGCTCGAAGTGCGGGGCTATATCGGCGTGCCGATGCTGGGCAGGTCGCAGACCTGGATCAGGCAGGATTGATCAGGGCAGACACAAAAAGCCGGGGGCCGAAGCCCCCGAAAATACAACACTTCCTGCCACTTGGCGCTGGCGGAGCCGTTTCCGGTCGTACCGGGAAACCGGTTCCTGTCTGGTATCCGCCGCCACTTCCAGGCGGCGAATGATCATCTAATACCTGCATTATGCGGACCCGCGTCGCATAAGGATTCAGTGAGATTGCCGGAAAATTGTAAGCAGCCGGCGACAAACCGCCCGGCATTCGGCCGCGGCGACTCTGGCTCAAGAGACCTGCTGCGATAGAAGACTTGGTGCGATAGAAGACTTGGTGCGATGAGACTTGGTGCGATAGCTGACGCCCATTGGCCAGGCGCCATTTATTGCCTTGATGCTATTTGCCCAGGCGTCTCGTCAGGCGGATCTCGAACAGTTTCGGCCAGCGCTTGCCGGTGACGAACAGGCGCCGCGTCTTGCTGTCCCAGGCGATGCCGTTCAGCACATTGTCCGAACCCGGCGCGGTACCGGCCAGTTCGTCGAGCCCGGTCAGGTCGATCCAGCCGCGTACCTGGCCGGACACGGGATCGATGCGGGCAATACGGTCGGTCTGCCAGATGTTGGCGAAGATTTCATTGCCCACCCATTCGAGCTCGTTGATCTGCGCGACGGGGATGCCGTCGGCCGTGACGCGGATGCGGCGCAGCACGCCCATCGTGGCCGGATCGAGCACGCGGATGAAGGCCGTGCCGTCGCTCATGTACAGCACCTTGCCGTCGCCGGTCAGGCCCCAGCCCTGGCCCTGGTAGCCGAACGAGCCAGTCTGCTCGAACGTATCGATGTCGAAGATGAAGCCCCGTTCGTTGGTCCATGTGAGGCTGTAGATGCGCTCGCCGACAGGCGCGATGCCTTCGCCGAAATAATTGGCCGGCAGGTCGCGTTTTTGCAGCACCTCGCCCGTTTCCAGTTCCACCTTGCGGATCGACGAGGCGCCATACTGGCCGGTGCTTTCGTACAGCACGTCGTCGCGATAGAACAGGCCCTGGGTGAAGGCGGCCGGGTCGTGCGGATACGTGTTCCTGACGACATAGTCGTAGACGGGCACGGCGGCCTGCACTATCGCGCTGCAGGCGAATGCCAGCGCGGCAACGAATGTTCTGGTCAGCATGGTCGGCCTCCGGCTGTCGGGTGACTTACTTTTTCAGGTGGCGGCGCAGGTGCCCGTCCAGCGCGTTGGCAAAGCGCTGGCGGTCGGCCTGGCCATACGCGGAAGGGCCGCCGGTATCGACGCCGCTGCCGCGCAGTTCGTCGAGAAATGCGCGCATCGTCAGCTGTTGCGCGATATTGTCCGGCGTATAGAAATCGCCGCGCGGGTTCAAGGCATGGGCGCCTTTCTTCAGTATATCCGCCGCCAGCGGAATGTCAGCCGTGATCACCAGGTCGCCGGGCTCGGCCAGGCGCACGATCTCGCGGTCGGCCACATCGAAACCGGCGGGCACCTGCACGGAGCGTACGTACTTCGACGGCGGCACGCGCAGCAACTGGTTGGCGACCAGCGTGACATCGACCTGCACGCGCTCGGCCACGCGGTACAGGATTTCCTTGACGGCCCCCGGGCAGGCGTCGGCATCGACCCAGATCTTCATGGCATCGCCCGCATTACCAGAGTTCGCCGGTGAGGCTGGTGCGCGGCGGCTTCAGGCCGAAGTGTTCGTAGGCCGCCGGCGTGGCCACGCGGCCGCGCGGCGTACGCTGCAAATACCCCTGCTGGATCAGGTAGGGTTCCAGCACGTCCTCGATCGTGTCGGCGGCCTCGCCGATGGCCGCGGCCAGGTTGCCGATGCCGACCGGACCGCCGTTGAACTTGAACAGCACGGCTTCGAGCAGCTTGCGGTCCATCACGTCGAAGCCGACCGTATCGACATCGAGCATGACCAGCGCGGCATCGGCCACGTCCTTGGTGATGTCGCCGTTGCTTTTCACTTCCGCGTAATCGCGCACGCGGCGCAGCAGGCGGTTGGCGATGCGCGGCGTGCCGCGCGCGCGGCGGGCAATTTCCAGCGCGCCCGTGTCGTCGATGTTCGCCTTCAGCAGCGCGGCGCTGCGCGTGACGATCTTCGCCAGTTCCTCGGTGGTGTAGAACTCCAGGCGGGCGACGATGCCGAAGCGGTCGCGCAGCGGGTTGGTCAGCATGCCGGCGCGGGTGGTGGCGCCCACCAGCGTGAACGGCTGCAGGTCCAGCTTCACGGAGCGGGCGGCCGGCCCTTCGCCGATCATGATATCGATCTGGTAATCCTCCAGCGCCGGGTAGAGGATTTCCTCGACGACCGGCGACAGGCGGTGGATCTCGTCGATGAACAGCACGTCGTTCGCTTCGAGGTTGGTCAGCAGCGCGGCCAGGTCGCCGGGGCGCTCCAGCACCGGGCCGGACGTCTGGCGCAGGTTGACGCCCATCTCGCGGGCGATGATGTTGGCCAGCGTGGTCTTGCCCAGGCCCGGCGGGCCGAACAGCAGCGTGTGGTCCAGTGCCTCGCTGCGCTTCTTCGCGGCGGAAATGAAGATCTCGAGCTGTTCGCGGATCTTCTGCTGGCCCACGTATTCGTCGAGCAGCTTGGGGCGCAGCGCGCGTTCGATCGCTTCCTCGTTCGGCGACGAGGGCGCTGCATCGATGATGCGCTGTTCGGTGAAACTATCGGTCTGGATAGTCATCATTTATCCTTTGGAGAGCGCCTTCAGCGCCTGCTTGATGCCGTCGGACACCGAGGCGCCGGCCGGCACGGTCTTCAGCGCCAGCAGCGCTTCCTTGTCCGAGTAGCCGAGCGCGATCAGCGCGTTCAGGATATCGGTCTGCGCATCCGGTACCGCGGCGACACCGCCGGCGGCGCCCAGGTCCGCGCCCAGCTTGCCCTTCAGTTCCAGCAGCAGGCGCTCGGCGGTCTTCTTGCCGATGCCCGGTATCTTGACGAGGCGCCCCGCTTCCTGGCGCGTGACGGCCTGCGACAGGTCGGCGATCGACATGCCGGACAGGATGGCCAGCGCCATGCGCGCGCCGATGCCGCTGATCTTGATGAGCTGCCGGAAGACGACGCGTTCCTCCGCGTGGCCGAAGCCGTACAGCAGGTGGGCATCCTCGCGCACGGTCAGGTGGGTGAACAGGGTTACGCGCTCGCCCGTGTGCGGCAGGTTGTAGAAGGTGCTCATCGGCACGTCGACCTCGTAGCCGACCCCTTGCACGTCGACCAGCAACTGGGGCGGATTTTTTTCAAGCAGAACACCGGAGAGACGTCCGATCATGGCACAGCCTTACGTTTTCAAAGATGGGAAGAGTTTAGCCGACCAGGCGGCCGCGCTTCATGTGCAGTTGTGTCATACCCGTGGCGGCAATGGCTGCCAGCGTGTCATGCGAATTGGCGTGGCAGATCGCCACGCCGAGCGCGTCGGCCGCGTCGGTGCCGGGCAGCCCGGGCAGCGTCAGCAGCCGCGCCACCATCTGCTGCACCTGTTCCTTGGCCGCCTTGCCGGTGCCCGTCACGGCCTGCTTGATCTGCGTGGGCGAGTACTCGGCCACCGACAGCGCCCCGCTCACCAGCCCGCAAATGGCGGCGCCGCGGGCCTGGCCCAGCAGCAGCGTGGATTGGGGGTTGACGTTGACGAAGACTTTTTCGATGGCGGCGCAGTCCGGCTGGTAAGTAGCCGTGAGTTCCATGACGCCGTCGAGGATGACCTTCAGGCGCGTGGGCAGATCCCCCTCGCCGCTTTTGATGGTGCCGGACGCAACATAGCGCAGCTTCGTGCCCTGCTTGTGGATGACGCCGAAGCCGGTGGTGCGCAGGCCAGGGTCGATGCCGAGAATGATCATCTGGGGATTATATGCAGGAAACAAAGCGCCCGCTAGTCGCGGGCGCTGTGGGGTGCGGCATTGCTGCCGAGCCAGTGTTGTCGGACCAGATTCCGACTGCCAGGCAGTGGAATCATCGGTCCCGCATCACGGGCTGAGCACTATTAATGCCGGAAGTGGCGCGTACCCGTGTACAGCATCACCACACCGCGCTCGTCGGCGGCATCGATCACTTCCTGGTCGCGCATCGAGCCGCCCGGCTGGATCACGCAGGTCGCGCCGGCGTCCACCACCACGTCCAGGCCGTCGCGGAACGGGAAGAACGCATCGGAAGCCACCACGGAACCGGCCAGCGTCAGCCCGGCGTTCTGCGCCTTGATCGAGGCGATGCGCGCGGAATCGATACGGCTCATCTGGCCGGCACCCACGCCCAGCGTCATGTTATTGCCGCAGAAGACGATCGCGTTCGACTTCACGTACTTCGCCACCTTCCACGCGAACATCAGGTCGGCCAGCTGCTGCGGCGTCGGCTGCTTCTTCGTCACCACGCGGGTATCGGCCAGCAGCACGTTCTTGGCATCGGCCGACTGCACCAGCAGGCCGCCGCCGACGCGTTTGAAGTCGAAGGTATTGACACCCGCGCCCAGGGCGATTTCCAGCAGGCGCACGTTCTGCTTGGCCGACATGATCTTCTTTGCTTCATCGGTGAACGACGGCGCGATCAGCACTTCGACGAACAGCTTGGCCAGCTCGGTGGCCGCAGCGGCATCGACTTCCACATTGAAGGCGATGATGCCGCCGAACGCCGAGGTCGGATCGGTCTGCAGCGCGCGGCCGTAGGCTTCCACGGCCGAGCCGCCCAGCGCCACGCCGCACGGGTTGGCATGCTTGACGATCACGCAGGCGGCCGGCTGGTCCATGCCCGTGAAGCTCTTCACGCATTCCCATGCCGCGTCGGCATCGGCGATATTGTTGAACGACAGTTCCTTGCCCTGCAGCTGGCGGTAGTTCGCCAGCGCGCCCGGCACCGCCTTGGTGTCGCGGTAGAACGCGGCGCCCTGGTGCGGGTTTTCGCCGTAGCGCATGTCCTGCACCTTTTCAAACGCGACGTTCAGCGTCTGCGGATACGCGCCGCGGCTGGCGTGCGCGCGGTCCGGGCCCAGGCTGGACAGGTAGTTCGTGATCGCGCCGTCGTAGGCGGCGGTGTGCGCGTAGACCTTCTTGGCCAGCCTGAAGCGCGTTTCGTAGCTGATGTAGCCCGGCGAGTTATCGGTGGTCTTCATCTCGGCCAGGATCTGGCCGTAATCGGACGGGTCGCAGATCACCACGACATCCTTGTGGTTCTTCGCCGCCGAGCGCAGCATGGCCGGGCCGCCGATATCGATGTTCTCGATGGCGTCATCCAGCGTGCAGTCGTCCTTGGCCACCGTGGCCTGGAACGGGTACAGGTTGACGACCACCATGTCGATCGTCGGAATGCCATGCTCATCCAGCTTGGCCATGTGCTCCGGGAAGTCGCGGCGGGCCAGGATGCCGCCGTGTACTTTCGGGTGCAGCGTCTTCACGCGGCCATCCAGCATTTCCGGGAAGCCGGTGTAATCGGCGACTTCGGTCACGGCCAGGCCGTTTTCCTGCAGCAGCTTGGCGGTGCCGCCAGTGGACAGGAGATTGACGCCCATCGCCGACAGGGCACGGGCGAAATCGAGAACGCCGGTCTTGTCGGAAACGGAGAGGAGAGCTTGTTTGATCATGGCTGTAGTCCAGGTTGAAAATTCTTGTTATCGAGCGGTCGCCGGCACGAAGCGGCCGCCGCAGCCACTCCCAAGAGGCCGGACGAAAAGCCTTACAGCAGGCCGTGTTCCTGCAATTTCTTGCGCAGCGTATTGCGGTTGATGCCCAGCATTTGCGCGGCGTGCGACTGGTTGCCGTCGGCACGGTGCATCACCACTTGCAGGATCGGCCGTTCGACGGTCATCACGACCATGTCGTAGATGTTCGACGGTTGCTGTTCGCCCAGGTCGTTGAAATACTCTTCGAGGCTCTTCGTGACAACTTCCTGGATACTTTCTTTGCTCATGTTCTTCTATTTAACGTAATAATTTGCCGATCTGGCGCCAAGTCAGGCGGCCAGCATGTCTTCGGCGAGGCGGTATTGTAACCGCTCGCCATGCTTCCACTGGGATTCGAAGAAGCTGTCCACGGCGCGCAATTGTTCGGTGGTGGACTCGAGGCGGTTCATCTCCTGGCGGAAATCCTCCCCGCCCGGGAGGTCGCGCACATACCAGCCGATATGCTTGCGCGCGGTGCGCACGCCCAGGTACTCGCCATAGAAGGCGTAGTGGGCACGCAGGTGTTCGTCCATCAGCTTGCGCACTTCGGCCACCAGCGGCGGCGGCAGGTGGGCACCCGTGCGAAGGTAATGATCGATCTCGCGGAAAATCCACGGGCGGCCCTGGGCGGCGCGGCCGATCATCACCGCGTCGGCGCCGGTCCGGTCCAGCACGAAGCGGGCCTTTTCAGGCGTGGTGATGTCGCCGTTGGCCACCACCGGGATGCTGACGGCTGCCTTGACGGCGGCGATGGTGTCGTATTCCGCATCGCCGGTATAGCCGTCGGCGCGGGTGCGGCCGTGCAGCGTCAGCATGCGGATGCCGGCATCCTCGGCGATGCGGGCGATGTTCAGCGCATTCTTGTTTTCGCGGTTCCAGCCGGTGCGGAACTTCAATGTGACGGGCACGTCCACCGCTCCGACCACGGCATGCAATATCCGTTCGACCAGGTCTTCGAACTGCAGCAGCGCCGAGCCGCACCAGTTGTTGCACACCTTTTTCACGGGGCAGCCCATGTTGATGTCGATGATCTGGGCACCTTTGTCCACGTTGAACTTCGCGCAGTCGGCCAGTTCCTGCGGATCGGAACCGGCGATCTGCACCGCTTTCGGTTCCATTTCGCCGGTGTGATCGGTACGGCGCGCGCTTTTCTCGCTGGCCCACACGCGCGGGTTGGCCGCCGCCATCTCGGAAACGGCATAGCCGGCACCGAGTTCCTTGCAGAGTTGCCGGAATGGCCTGTCGGTCACGCCCGCCATCGGGGCGACAAACACGTTATTGCGCAGCTGATAAGGACCGATTTGCACTTGGGTATCAAAGGAGACTTGCCGGAGGAACCTGCAATTCTAACCCAAGCGCTGCTCAATTAATACGCACTAATCTGTATTAAACGGGCAAGTGTGCAGCTTTCCGGTTATGAAACAAGGAGTTATGCATGGAAATTTTTCGGACGGGCGTGCCGATGGAAGCCGCCTTTTCCAGCGGTTGACATAACGCCAATGCTCGCCGATCATCGAGGTAGCGCTAACAATGGCGTGTTATATAACATATGGAGATGAGCAAGGACATGGAAACGAGGATCACGACCGCGCGCCGTCCGGCTGGCTGCGCCCCTACCCGGCTGGCCACGGCCATTGCTTCGGCCTTCCTGCTGGCCGGCACCGCCGGAACCGTCTGTTCCGCGCCGCTGGCGACGCTCGACCGCAACGGCGCCTTCGTGTCGGTCGAAGCCTACGGCCCCAATATCGTCCACGTGACGATCGCGGTCGACAAGGCCGAGGTACTGAAGGGCCCGGGTCATGGGATCATCGCGCAACATGCCGACAACAAGGCATTCCAGCACCGCCCCGCCGCCGATGGCGACACGTTCGCGTCGACCGGCATGACGCTGCGGATCAATCCCGCGGCCGAGCCGAAGACTCCCACGCAGAGCCAGAAGTACTTCGCGCCGTCGCTGGCGCCGGTGGGGCTGGAAGTGCGCAATGCACAGGGGCAGCAGATCCTGAAGATGTCGGGCTGGGAAATGTCGCCGCACACCGTCAACGAGGAAAAGACTTACCAGGTCGGTGCCGAGTTCCACGCGCCGGCCGACGAGCATTACTACGGCATGGGCCAGAACCAGGAATCGCTGTCCGGCCTGGACTTGCGCGGCCGTACGCTCGACTGCAAGCACTGGTACGACGCGCCGGGCGGCGAAACCGTCTGCGTGCCGTTCATGGTGTCGTCGAAGGGCTATGGCATCGTGTGGGACAACCCGTCCGCCACCCGGTTCAGCGCAGGCGTACTCGGCAGCACGCGCTTCCAGTCCAATGTGGGCGAGCGGGTCAGCTTCTTCATCATTACCGGCAAGAACGCCGACGAACTGTATTCCGGCTATGCGCGGCTGACGGGCAAGACGCCGATCCCACCCAAGGCCGCCTTCGGCCTGATCCAGTCGAAGGCACGCTACGACAGCCAGGACCAGGTGCTGCGCATCGCCAAGACCTACCGTGAAAAACGCTACCCGCTCGACATCATGGTGGTCGACTGGTTCTACTGGACGCGCATGGGCCAGCTCGACATCGACCCGGCGCAATTCCCCGACCCGGAAGGCATGAACAAGCAGCTGCACGAGATGGGCATGCAGTCGATCATCTCGGTCTGGCCGCGCTTCGAGACGGCGGGCCGCTATTTCAACGAACTGGATGCCAAGGGCTACCTGCTGAAAGACAAGGACGGCAAGACGCAGGATGGCTTGCCGTTCCGTTCCGACCGTACCGGCGGCCTGATCGATTCCACCAACCCGGCTGCCCGCAAATGGTTCTTTGAAAAGGTGCGCGACAACGTGCTGTCGCGCGGCTTCGACTACCCATGGCTGGATGAGACCGAACCTGACCTGGTGCCGGACGGCTTGCGTTTTTCGATCGGCACGGGCGACCGCTACCGCAACCTGTATCCGCTGGTGCACGTGGAAGGCTTTGCCGAGGGCATGCGCGCGTGGAAGCCGAACCGCCGCGTGCTGATCCTGTCGCGCGCCGCCTATCTCGGCTCGCAGCGCACCGGCGCGCTGTTCTGGTCGTCCGACATCAAGTCCACGTGGGAAGCGCTGGCGCGCCAGATCCCGGCCGGCCTGAACATGACCGCTTCCGGCATCGCCTACTGGGGCAACGACATCGGCGGCTGGCAGAACCTGCCGCAGACAACGGAAGCCACCAGGGCGCCGCTGCTCGATCCATCGGACGCCCGCAACGTCGTCGGCCAGAACCACGATTACCCGGAACTGCATACCCGATGGTTCCAGTACGGCACGTTCACGCCGACGCTGCGCCTGCATGGCTCGCGCAAGGAAGCGGAGCTGTGGTCGTTCGGCAAGCAGGCCGAGGCGGTGATGGCCAAGTTCAACGCCCTGCGCTACCAGCTGATTCCCTATATCTACAGCCAGGCGAAAATGACCTACGACACCGGCGCGCCGTTCATGCGCCCGCTGTGGATGGACTTCGGCGGCGATCCGAACGTGGCCAATATCGGCACGCAATACATGTTCGGCCCCGCATTCCTGGTGGCGCCGGTGACGGAACAGGGTCAGACGGAAAAGAACGTCTACCTGCCCGCGGGCACCGACTGGTACAACTGGTGGACCAACGAAAAGCTGGCCGGCGGGCAATGGGTAAAGGTGGCCGCGCCGATCGACCAGATCCCGGTCTTCGTCAAGGCCGGCTCGATCGTGCCGCTGGGCGCCGCCGTGCAGTCGACCGCCGGCAGGCAGGCGATCGAACAGATCCTCGTCTACCCCGGCGCCGGCGATGCCGAGTTCACGCTGTACGACGACGACGGGCTGTCGTACGACTATGAAAAGGGCAAGGGCGTGGTCAGCGGCAAGCTGCGGTGGAAGCAGTCGGACGGCACGCTGAGCGCCAGCGGCGGCCCATCCGGCTTCGCCGCCGCGGCACCGAAGCTGGTAAAGGTCATCGGCCGCTGACAAATAAATAGGACGGACCCAAACAAATAGGGACGGACCCTGTTTTTAGGGAAATTTCTGGCAAACATGCTGAAAAATAGGGACGGACCCTGTTTTTAAAGAAATACCCTGAAAAACATGTGGTCCGGTGCCCTTGCTGCGTCCCTGAATGTCGATTGCTGTTTCGCTGGATACGCCGGCCTGGTGGTGCAGAACATTCATGCCCACCCTATTGGTGTTGCCTCAAAAACAGGGTCCGTCCCCATTTTTGTATTGGTGTTGCCTCAAAAACAGGGTCCGTCCCCATTTTTGCGGCAACTTTTCAGACGATGTCGTCGAGCGCCTGGGCCAGGTGGTCGACGTTGCCCCAGTGCGTAAGGGCCAGCTTGCCGTCGGCGAAGGTGAAGCGGTTGATGCTGGCGTTGCGCACCTGGAAGTCGCGCGGGCTGTCGAGTGTCATTTCGCGGGCGGCGCGGTAGGCGCATTCCAGCACGCCGCCGTGGGCCACGATGGCGATCTTCTGGCCGGGATACTGCCCGGCCCAGCGGCCGATGGCGGCGATGCAGCGCTCGTAGAAATGGCGGAAGCTTTCGGCATGGCGCTCGCCGTGCGGCATGATGGAATCCACGTGCCGCCCCTGCCATGCGGCGAAGTGATCGGGATAGCGCTCCTCGATTTCCGTATATAACAGGCCTTCGAATACGCCATAGCCGCGCTCGCGCAGTGCGCGGTCCGTGTGGAACGGCACGTGGTGATATTCAGCAACCGCCTCGGCGGTGTGCATCGCGCGCTGCAGGTCGGAAGCCACGATGGCCGCCAGTGGCTCGGCGGCCAGTGCCCGCGCCAGCGCGGCGGCCTGGCGCCGGCCGGCGTCGTTCAGGCCGATGTCCAGGTGGCCCTGCAAGCGGCGCACGGCATTCCATGCCGTTTCGCCATGGCGTATCAGCAGCAGCTCGGTGCTTGTGTCTTCCCTCATGCGCGCTTCAGGGTGGGGTTGAACAACGAATAGGTGCCGATGATCTGTGCTTCGTCGAGGATATGGCCGTGCAGCGCGGCGAGCGCCTGCTGGGCCGTGAAATCGCCTTCCACGGGCAGTTGCGGCACGTCGATCGCATACAGGCGGAAGATGTAATGGTGCACCCGCTCGTCGTTCCACGGCGGGCATGGGCCGTCGTAGCCGAAGTAGCTGCCGTTCATGTCCGGATCGCTGGCAAACCAGCCGGTGTAGTCGTTCAGGCCGTGGCGCAGGCGGTTGCCGCCGTTGGCAATGACGGGGCCGGGTTTGCCGCGCGGCGTGACGCCTGCCGCGTGCGACCCGGCAGGCAGGCTGGACAGCGAGGGCGAAATGTCCACCAGCGCCCAGTGATAGAAGTCGCCGCGCGGCAGCTCCAGCGGCAGCGTCCTGCCTTCCTGGTTGACGTCCGTGCCGACCGTCGGCGCGTCGCCGTCGATGCACAGCAGCACCAGCGATGCCGTGCCGGGCGGAATATCGTCCCACGCCAGGTGCGGGTTACGGTTGCCTGCCAGGCGCACGTGCGTTTCCGGATCAGGCTCGGCAAACGCGAATTCGGCGGGAATCGCGGCGCCATTCTTGAATGAATCGCTCCACAGTTTCATGAATCGTCCTTTGGGTTCGTTATTATTTACTTGGACCTGTCTGGAGCCAAAAGGTTACCGGACCATCGTTGGTCAAGGTCACTTTCATGTCGGCACCGAACTGCCCGGTCGCCACGATGCCATGGCGGGCCCGGGCCTGCCGCACGAAATGATCGAACAGGCGCCGGCCGTCTTCCGGCGCGGCGGCCGGCGAGAACGACGGGCGGGTGCCGGAACGGGTATCCGCGGCCAGCGTGAACTGGGGCACCAGCAGCAGGCCGCCGGCCACGTCGGTGACGCTGCGGTTCATCTTGCCGGCATCGTCGGAAAACACGCGGTAGGCCAGCAGCTTGGCCAGCAGCGCGTCCGCTTCCTTCTCGGTGTCGCCCTTCTCGGCGCAGACCAGCACCATCAGCCCGCCATCGATGGCACCGACGACGGCGCCATCGACGACGACCTGCGCCGCCGTCACGCGCTGCAACAGGCCGATCATGCCGACAGGACGATGCGGGCGAACTTGCGCTTGCCGACCTGCAGCACGAACGTGCCGGCTTCGGCCTTCAGGGCCTTGTCGCTGACGACTGTGCCGTCGATGCGCACGCCGCCCTGGTCGATCATGCGCATCGCCTCGGAGGTCGATGCACACAGCCCGGTTTGCTTGAGCAGCTGCGCCACGCCCAGCGGCGCGCCGCTGACGGCGATCTCGGCGATATCGTCCGGAATGCCGCCTTTCGAACGGTTGACGAAGTCGGCCAGCGCATCCTCGGCCGCCTGGCGGGAGTGGAAGCGCTCGACGATTTCCTGGGCGATCGCCACTTTCGCGTCGCGCGGGTTGGCGCCGCCTTCGATGGCCTTCTTCAGCGCCGCCACATCATCGAGCGAGCGCCACGACAGCAGTTCGTAGTAACGCCACATCATCGTGTCCGAGATGCTCATCACTTTCGCGAACATCGTGTTGGCCGGCTCGGTGATGCCGATGTAGTTGTTTTTCGACTTCGACATCTTGTCGACGCCGTCGAGACCTTCCAGCAGCGGCATCGTCAGGATGCACTGCGGCTCCTGGCCCCAGTCCTTCTGCAGTTCGCGGCCGACCAGCAGGTTGAACTTCTGGTCGGTGCCGCCCAGCTCGAGGTCGCTCTTAAGCGCCACCGAATCGTAGCCCTGCATCAGCGGGTACAGGAACTCGTGGACCGAGATCGGTGTCCCATTCTTGAAGCGTTTCGCGAAATCGTCGCGTTCCATCATGCGCGCCACGGTATAGCGCGACGCCAGCTGGATCATGCCGCGCGCGCCGAGCTGGTCGCACCATTCGGAGTTGTAGCGGATTTCCGTCTTCGCCGGATCGAGCACCAGCGAAGCCTGCTTGAAGTAGGTCTGGGCGTTCTGTTCGATCTGTTCGCGGGTCAGCGGCGGCCGCGTGGCATTGCGGCCCGACGGATCGCCGATCATCGACGTGAAGTCGCCGATGAGGAAGATCACCTGATGGCCCAGGTTCTGCAGCTGGCGCATCTTGTTCAGCACCACTGTATGGCCCAGGTGCAGGTCGGGCGCCGTGGGGTCCAGGCCCAGCTTGATGCGCAGCGGCACGCCGCTCGCTTCGGAACGCGCAAGTTTCTGAGCGAATTCACTTTCGATCAGCAGTTCGTCCACTCCCCTCTTGGCGATGGCGAGCGCTTCTTGTACGGTGTCACTGAGAGGCAATGCCGGCGTGGAAGCGGAAGTAGCGGAAGTAGCGGGAGTAGAAACAGCGGCTGCTGGAGCGCCTGGCGCCGGGGAATTTGTATCCATGTATCCGAAAATTTTCTCAAAATGTTGGCGTAGCGCAGGAGTTTGTTATAATGCCCGATCCCGTCAATCTTGCCCAACGAAAACTAAATAAATCAACAAGTTAGAACAAAAAAGCAAAAATTCAACAGTTCAAGCGGCAAATTTTAACTGATTGCATGAACCCTATACATAAGTTCACAAGCTCGCGCTTGTACCATCTGCTAGGTTCGACCCGCAAGGCCCGCATCGTCAGCGCGTCCGCAGTGGCCCTCGCCTTGTGCGCCTTCGGCGCCGCCGGCGTGGCTCCGCTTGCTCCGGATGCCAGCGATCTGCCGGTTAAAACGATCTCGCAAGATCTTGCCTCCCCGAACCTCGCCTCCCAGATCACCGCCCTCGACGAACAGGACGGCACGCAGAAATACGTGCGCGAAGAGCGCATCCGCGCCGGCGACACGCTGGCGACGCTGCTGCACCGCCTGGGCATCGACGACGATGCCGCGGAAACCTTCATCAAGAAGGACAAGACCGCCAAGGGCATCATGCAGCTGCGCAGCGGCAAGCGCGTGCTGGCGCAAACGGACGACAACGGCCAGCTGCTGTGGCTGCGCGCCAGCGTCGTCGATGGCCAGGATGTCCCCGTCAAGAATATTTCCGTCATCCGCAAGGGCGATGCGTTCGTGGCTGAAGCAGCCCCGGCCAAGCTGGAGCGCCGTGTCGAGATGCATGCGCGCGAGATCAAGACCACGCTGTTCGCAGCCACCGACTCCGATGCGGACGGTGCGCGCCTGCCGGATTCGGTCGTGCGCCAGATCCTGGAAATGTTCTCGACCAATATCGATTTCCGCTCCGATGTGAAGCGCGGCGACCGGTTCAACGTGGTGTACGAAACGTTCTGGCAGGATGGCGAATTCGTCAAGGCGGGCCGTATCCTGGCCGGCGAGTTCACGAACCGCGGCGTCACGTATCAGTCCGTGTGGTTCGACGATCCGTCCACCAAGGGCGGCGGCGGTTACTACAGCCTGGACGGCAAGTCGCTGAAGAAGGCGTTCCTGAAGTCGCCGCTGGAATTCACCCGTATTTCTTCCGGCTTCTCGATGCGCGTGCATCCGATTTCCGGCAACTGGAAGGCGCACAAGGGTATCGACTTCGCAGCGCCGACCGGCACGCCGATCCGCGCCGCCGGCGACGGTGTCGTCGACTTCGCCGGCAAGCAGGGCGGCTACGGCAACGTGGTCGTGCTGAAGCACTGGAACAACTACAGCACCGCCTACGCACACATGAGCCGCTTCGCTTCCGGCCTGAAGAAGGGCCAGAAAGTCAGCCAGGGCGACCTGATCGGCTATGTGGGCTCGACCGGCTGGTCGACCGGCGCGCACTTGCACTATGAGTTCCGCGTGGGCGGCCAATCCAAGGATCCGACCAAGCTGAACGTGATTGCCCAGGCACCGCTGACGGCAGCCGAGATGGCGCGGTTCAAGATGGTGTCGAATGAAATCGCCCACCGCTTTGCGCTGCTGCGTCCGCAAGGCGCAAACCCCACCGATACGCTGGCGCAGAAATAAGCCCCACGCGACAAGCACCGGCTATCCGGTTGAAAGACGGCGCCCCGAGAGGCGCCGTTTTTCATTCCTCCCTCACTGTGAAACCAGTGTACGCGCGTGCCGCGACCGCGACCGTTAGCTGGCTAACACTGATGCACATCAGGCACAATGCCGCCATCTTCACTTCACTTCCGCGGATACACGATGAGCTTGTTCATAGGGTTAATGTCGGGCACCAGCCTCGACGGTGTCGACGGCGTGCTGGTCGACTTCTGGGCCGGTGCCGCCCGCACGATGGCCACGCACCACGTACCCTATCCACCGGCGCTGCTGGACGAACTGCGTGCACTGCAGGCCGCCGGTCACAACGAGCTGGAGCGTGAAGCGCTGGCCGGCAACGGCATTGCGCGCATGTATGCACAATGCGTGGCGGCGCTGCTCGAACAGTCCGGCATGCAGGCGGCGGACGTGCGCGCGATCGGCGCCCACGGCCAGACCGTCCGTCACCGCCCCGAGCTCGGGTATACGCGGCAGACCATCAACGGCGCCCTGCTGGCAGAGCTGACCGGCATCGATGCGATCGTGGACTTTCGCTCGCGCGACGTGGCGGCCGGCGGCCAGGGAGCACCGCTGGTGCCGGCCGCGCACCACGCGCTGTTCGGCGAGCCGGGCAAGACGCGCGCGCTGGCCAATATCGGCGGCATCGGTAATATCAGCGTGCTGCAGGCAAGCGGCCACGTCACCGGCTTCGATACCGGCCCGGGCAATGTGCTGATCGACGAGTGGACGCGCCTCCACCTGGGCAAGCCGTACGATGCGGACGGCGCCTGGGCCGCCTCCGGCCACGCATTGCCGCACTTGCTGGCCGTGCTGCTGTCGGAACCTTATTTCACGCTGCCGCCGCCAAAAAGCACGGGGCGCGACCTGTTCCACCTGGACTGGCTGCGCACGCGCCTGGCCGGCTTTGCCGGCGCAGCACCGGCCGACGTGGCGGCAACGCTGACACGGCTGACGGCGGTCTCGGTCGCGCACGCCATCCACACCCATGCGCCGGACACGGATGCGCTGTACGTCTGCGGCGGCGGTGCCTTCAATGGCACGCTGCTGCGCATGCTGGCGGAAGAGCTGGGCGAGCGCGTCAATGTGCAGACCAGCGCGGCACTGGGGGCCGATCCCTCCCACGTTGAAGCCCTGTGCTGGGCCTGGCTGGCATGGCGCTTCGACGATCGCAAGCCGGGCAACCTGCCTTCGGTGACCGGCGCGCGTGGCGAACGCGTGCTGGGCACCCTGTATCCGCGCTGAACCCTGCTACCGCTGTGCGAGATGAAAGGCCACGAGCGCGTTGGCATGCCCATGGCCGAGCCCATGCTCGCTCTTCAGCCAGTTGACCAGTTCCATGTGTATGCGGCTCCCCTGCAGGCCCAGCAGGGTGAACCAGTGCGCGACCGGATGGCCGTACCTGGCTTCGATCGAAGGGAAATAGGACGCGGGGCCTTTGACTTGATCGGACATGTCATCTCCTAGTGGTGGGTTCCCTGTAACGACGTTCGAGCGCCGCTATGATCGACAGGAGCGTCATTGTAAAAATCAATCGCACTGGTGAACACAATCAATTTTGATATTTGAACGAGAATCGTTATCATCTGTCTCAACAGTTATCCAATGCAGAGGCAGCCATGATCGTCGCAGCGAAAAAACTCAGCCAGGTCACCACCCACATGGCCATCGCGTTCACCCTGATGTACCTGATGACAGGATCGGTGGCGTTCGGCGGCCTCGCTGCGATTCTCGAGCCGGTCATCAATGTGGCGTTCCTGCCGATGCACGAAGGCTTCTGGCGCCGCATCAGGGCACGCTCCGCCTATAACGCAACCGCGCTGCTGGCGGCCGAAAAGCTGAGCCAGACGCTGTTCCACATGGCGGTGGCGTTCGGCGTGATGTTCTGGGCCACCGGCTCGATGGCTTTCGGCGGCGTTGCCGCCGTGCTGGAGCCGATCCTGAACGTGATCGCGCTGCCATACCACGACCGGCTGTGGGACCGCCTGGAAGAGCGCCTGGCCGCCAATGCGCGGCTCGCCGCGGCCGCCTGATTCCAAGACGAGGCTCGGGGCCTCTTCCGCTTTCCTGGACGAAAAAAAAGGCGGTCAGCTCGCGCTGACCGCCTTTTTTGCTCGAGCGAAACTTACACCGAGAACGAGGAACCGCAGCCGCAGGTCGACTGGGCGTTCGGGTTCTTGATCACGAACTGGGCGCCTTCGAGGTCGTCCTTGTAGTCGATTTCGGCGCCGATGAGGTACTGGTAGCTCATCGAGTCGATCAGCAGCTGGACGCCGTTCTTGACCATCGTGGTGTCGTCTTCGTTGACGATTTCATCGAACGTGAAACCGTACTGGAAACCCGAGCAACCGCCACCCTGCACGAATACGCGCAGTTTCAGGTCGGGATTGCCTTCTTCTTCGATCAGCTGGGCCACTTTATCGGCCGCGCTGTCGGAAAAGACGATCGGTGCCGGGATCACTTCTTGCGCTTCGGCTACTGCATTCATTGGAAACTCCCACTAAAAATCGTTGCGTCCATTATAGACCTTTGCGCGACGCCCTGCTCCGGCCCGCCCCATTTCTCCAGGGATATGAGGCGAAGATGCACCACTTCAATGGCGAAAGTTCAAGGCAGCAGCGCGATCGTGTCCAGGCCCAGGCTTTCGTCGAGGCCGAACATCAGGTTCATGCACTGCACGGCCTGGCCGGAAGCGCCCTTCACCAGGTTGTCCTGCACCACGAGCACGATCACGGTGTTGCCGTTGTCCGGCCGGTGCACCGCCAGGCGCAGCATGTTCGAACCCTTGGTGGTGCGGGTTTCCGGGTGCGAGCCGAACGGCATCACGTCGATGAATTTCTCGCCGGCATAGGCGTCCTCGAACAGCTTTTGCAGTTCCTCGTTGCTGATGTCCCTGGTCAGCTTGCCGTACAGCGTGGAGTGCATGCCGCGGATCATCGGCACCAGGTGCGGCGTAAACACCAGCGATACCTTGTCGCCGGTCAGCCGCTGCAGCTGGGCGGTGGTTTCCGGGGTGTGGCGGTGACCGGCCACGCCGTAGGCCTTGAAATTGTCGCTCGACTCGGAGAACAGGATGCCGATCTCGGCCTTGCGGCCGGCACCGGACACGCCCGACTTGCAGTCGGCGATCAGGTTGCCCGCATCGATCGCGCCGGCCTTCAGCAGCGGCGCGAAACCGATCTGCATGGTGTTCGGGTAGCAACCCGGGTTGGCGATCAGGCTCGCGCCCTTGATCTCTTCACGGTTCAGCTCGACGAGACCGTACACGGCCTGCTCCAGCAGTTCCGGCGCCGTATGGTCGATCTTGTAGGTCTTCTCGAACACGGCGCGGTCCTTGATGCGGAAATCCGCCGCCAGGTCGATCACCTTGACACCCTTGGCCAGCAGTTCCGGCGCCTGCGCCATCGCCACACCGTGCGGGGTGGCAAAGAACACGACGTCGCATTGCGTCAGGTCCGCCTTGTCCGGCGCGGAAAACGCCAGGTTCACGCGGCCGCGCAGCGACGGGTACATGTCGGCCACCGGCAGGCCATCTTCCTTGCGCGACGTGATTGCCGTCAGCTGCACTTCGGGATGGACTGCCAACAATCGCAGCAGTTCCACGCCGGTGTAGCCGGTGCCGCCGACGATGCCAACTTTGATCATGTTCTTGTTCCTTGCAAAAGATGAATGAGTGAGAGCGAATTTTATCAGCCTACGGTGACAGGCGTCTTACCCCTGCCGAAATGCAAAAAAGCCGCTGGAGACCAGCGGCTTCTTCTGTTGCCAGCCCGGCGAACCGGGCGGCGGCAGGACAGGAAACGCGAATCGGAAACCGATTAACGCTTCGAGAACTGCTTAGCGCGACGTGCTTTACGCAGGCCGACTTTCTTACGCTCGACTTCACGGGCGTCACGGGTAACGAAGCCGGCACGTGCCAGATCGCCCTTCAGTGCTGCGTCGTAGTCGATCAGTGCGCGGGTGATACCGTGGCGCACTGCACCTGCCTGGCCGGACTCGCCGCCGCCATGCACGTTGACCTTGATGTCGAAACGCTCGACGTTGCCGGTCAGTTCCAGCGGCTGACGGATCACCATCAGGCCGGTTTCGCGGGAGAAGTACTCGGAAGCAGGCTTGCCGTTCACGATGATCTGGCCGGTGCCGACCTTGATGAACACGCGAGCCACTGCACTCTTGCGACGGCCGGTGCCGTAGTTGTAGTTACCGATCATGTCAGTTCCTTAGAATTCGAGTGCTTTGGGTTGCTGGGCAGCGTGCGGGTGCGAACCTTCGGCGTACACTTTCAGCTTCTTGATCATTGCGTAGCCCAGCGGGCCCTTCGGCAGCATGCCCTTGACGGCCTTTTCCAGGGCACGGCCCGGGAAGCGCTGTTGCATTTTCAGGAAGTTCGTTTCGTAGATACCACCCGGGTAGCCGGAGTGACGGTAGTACGTCTTCTCGGTGGCTTTGGTGCCGGTCACGCGCAGTTTGCCTGCATTGATGACGACGATGAAGTCGCCGGTGTCGACGTGAGGGGTAAATTCTGGCTTGTGCTTGCCGCGCAGTCGGCGTGCCACTTCGCTGGCAACACGGCCGAGGACTTTGTCCGTCGCGTCAATCACGAACCAGTCGCGCTGGACTTCATGGCCCTTAGCGGAAAAAGTTTTCATGTTTGACTTCCTAATGAAGAAATAAATAAACGCTCAAAACGGTGGTTCCGCGCCAAGGTGCAAACACCTCGATTCAACGGACGCATCCTTCTTATGACTTTTCCTGAGCGAACGGAAAGCTGGCGATTATAGCGTGCCGCGCGCCGCCGGGTCAACCCGCCAGGCAAGGAACTTCCCCGCCCCCGGCACCCGGACCGCCGCCCGGCGTGCCCTCGGTTGCTCATCCGGCAATTCCCGCGCTAGTATTGCCCACCGATATTGTCGAGAGGGCTTTGCAGTGAGATTCTCCCTGGTCACCACCCTGCTGCTGGCCGCGCAGCTGGCGCTGCCGCAGGCGCATGCCGCGACCACGCCCCAGGCCGGCCGCACCTGCCACCTGCCCGGCGTGGAAGAAGCGCTGCGCTGCCTCACCGTGCAGGTGCCGCTCGACTACGGCAAGCCGGGCAAGACGATCACGGTGCATGCCACGGTTGCCCCGGCCTTCCGCGAAGCGGCACGGCGCGACCCGCTGTTCGTGCTGGCCGGCGGCCCCGGCCAGGCCGGCAGCGATATCCTGCCACTCGTGCATGCCGCGTTCCGCCGCGTGCGCGCCACCCGCGATATCGTGCTGATCGACCAGCGCGGCACCGGCCTGTCGGGCAAGCTCGATTGCAAGTCGCCGCCCGAGATCGACACGATGACGGAAGAACAGCTCGACGCGGATGCCCGGCGCTGCATCGAATCGCTGGGCGCGCCCTACGGCAGCTACACGACGGATGCGGCAGCCCGCGACATCGAACGCGTGCGCCTGGCGCTGGGTTACCCGCAGGTCAACTTGTGGGGCGGCTCGTACGGCACCCGCCTCGCGCAGCATTACGCTCGCCTGTTCCCGTCGAACGTGCGCGCCATGGTGCTCGACGGCGTGGCCGCCCCGGACCAGGTGATTCCCGCCGGCGGCCGCGATGCCCAGGCCGCGCTGGAGACCACCTTCCGCCAGTGCGAAAAGGATGCGGCCTGCGCACGCGCCTTCCCCGCGCTGCGCGCCGAATTCGCCGCGCTGGCGGAGCGCCTGGCGAAGGCCCCGGCCAGGATCGAGATGGCCGATCCGCGCACGGCCGCGCTGCGTCCCGTCACCATCAGCCTGCGCCGCTTCACCGCCACCGTGCACCGCGTGCTGTACTCGCAGGCGGATGCGCACACGCTGCCGTTCCTGATCCATAGCGCCCATGGCGGCCGCTGGGAGCCGTTCATCGCCCAGAGCAATCGCGACAGCGATTTTTCCACCGACGGCGCGATGGCCGGCCCGCTGTATCTCGCCGTGGTGTGCGCCGAGGATTTCCCGCGCCTGACGCCGCAACTGGTGGCCGATGACACGCGCGGCTCCTTCCTCGGCGCGCCGCAGGTCACGCAACTGGCCACGCTGTGCCCGGTCGTCAACGTGAAGCCGGTCGCGTATGCGGCGCCGGGGCGCATCGACGCGCCGGCGCTGCTGCTGTCCGGCGCCCAGGACCCGGTCACGCCGCCGCGCCGCGCGGAAGCGGCGGCGAAGCTGATGTCGGCGGCCCAGCACCTGGTGGTGAAGAACGGCGGCCACATCGTTTCTCCCCTGGGCTGCGTGCCGCGGCTGATGCGCGAATTCCTCGATGCGCCGCACCAGCGCGTGGCCGCGCGCTGCCTGGACGAGATTCCCGCGCCCACGTTCCAGCTGAACAGCGCCGGCCCGCAACCCTGAACGGATCAATGGCAGACAAGCGATGATAGAAGTCCACGATGTGACGAAACATTTCGGCAAGGTGCAGGCGCTGTCCGGCGCCACGTTTACGGCGCGCGACGGCCAGGTGACCGCGCTGCTGGGCCCGAACGGTGCCGGCAAGACCACGCTGCTGCGCCTGCTGGTCGGCCTGCTGCGGCGCGACAGCGGCACGATCCTGATCGACGGCATCGATCCCGGCACCGATCCGCTGGCCGCGCGCCGCAATATCGGCTTCCTGACCGACCAGTTCGGGCTGTATGAAAAACTCTCCACCCGCGAGTACCTGCGCTACTTCGGCGAACTGAACGGCATGGACCGCCGCGTCATCGAGCAGCGCATCGACGAGGTGACGGCCCTGCTGTCGCTGGAAGATATCCTGGAGCGCCGGTCGAAAGGCTTTTCGCAGGGCCAGCGCATCAAGGTGGCGCTGGCGCGCACACTGCTGCACCGCCCGCGCAACCTGCTGCTCGACGAGCCCAGCCGCGGCCTCGACGTGATGAGCACCCGCGCGCTGCGCCGCGCCCTGGACGCGCTGCGGGCCGACGGCTGCTGCGTGATCATGGCCACGCACGTGATGCAGGAAGTGACCAACTCCTGCGACGACGTGATCGTGATCGCGCGCGGCGCCACGGTGGCGCAGGGCACCCCGCAATCGCTGTGCGAACGCACCGGCATCGCCAGCCTGGAAGATGCGTTCGTGAAGCTGGTCGGCACCGACGAAGGGATTACCGCATGAGGCCATTGTTCTTCGTCGTCTTCGTGAAGGAACTGCGCGAAACGCTGCGCGACCGTCGCGCGCTGTCGCTGCTGCTGCTGTTCGTGCTGTTGTATCCGGTGGTAGTGGGCGGCATCCTGTACCAGCAGATCAATCGCGCCACGGCATCGGACAAGGAAGGCATCGAGCTGACCGTGATCGGCGCCAGGCAGGCGCCGACGCTGATGACGCAGCTCCGGCAAAAGAACGTCAACATCACCGAAGCAGAGCCGATGGCGGAGGAACAGATCACCGCCCTGCTGCGCGCACAAAAGACGGCCGCCGTGCTGCGGCTGTCGCCCGCCTACGCCAGCGATTACCGCGACATGCGTCCGGCGCGCCTCGAACTGTGGCACGACTCGGCCTCCGATAATTACCGCAAGGTGCGCGACATCGAGGATGTGCTGCGCGCCTACGGCAACACGATCGCCGGCGCCCGGCTGCTGGCGCACGGGGTCTCGCCGGCCACGCTGTTTCCGGTGCAGGTGCAGCGCTACGACACGGGCACCAGTGCTTCGCGCTCGGCCGCGGTGATCGGCACCATGCTCGGCATGTTCTTCATTCCGGCATTCTTCTTCGCGCTCAGCCCCGCCGTCGACAGTACCGCCGGCGAGCGCGAACGCCGTTCGATGGAAGTGCTGCTGGCGCAGCCGGCACGCACGATCGACCTGGTGGCCGGCAAGTGGCTTGCCGCGTCCGCCGTGGCGCTGGCCGGACTCACGCTGGAACTGTGCGTGGCGCACGGCATCCTGAAATGGCTGCCGCTCGAGGAGATCGGCATGTCGTGGCGGCTGTCATGGAGCGACCTGGCGCTGGTATGCCTGGTTTCGCTGTCGCTGCCGCTGCTCGCCGCCGCGCTGGAAATCGCGCTGGCGATCAACGCGAAGACGTTCAAGGAAGCGCAGACCACGGCCAGCTTCGCCATGATAGTGCCGATGATCCCGGTGATCGTGGTACCGATGCTGGACCTGGCGACGCAGCTGTGGATGTACATGGTGCCGCTGCTGTCGCACCAGACGCTGCTGCGCGAGCTGGCCAAGGGGCAGGCCGTGGGCCCGCTGCCGTTCCTGCTGACGTTCGGCAGCAGCCTGCTGCTCGCGCTGCTGTGCATCGGGTTCACCACATGGCGGATGCGCAGCGAGCGCTACCTGATGGGCGTTTGAATGGACGTATGAATGGACCTGTGAGGCGGCCCGGTGCCTCTCCGGCAGCCGGCGCCGGGCTGCTTTACAATGCCCTGCACGTTTATTGTCAGGATTACTCGGAGATCGAAATGGAAGTCAAAGTCAGCTGGAACGGCCCGTCGGGCATGAGTTTTCGCGCCCAGACGGGGTCGGGCCACATGGTCGTGATGGATGGCGCGCCGGAAGGCGGCGGCCACAATCTGGCGCCGCGGCCGATGGAAATGGTATTGCTGGGCACCGGCGGCTGCACGGCCTACGATGTGGTGCTGATCCTGAAACGCGGCCGGGCCGACGTGCGGGGCTGCGATGTGACGCTGCAGGCCGAGCGCGCCGATACCGATCCGAAGATCTTCACAAAGATCAATTTCCACTTCGTCGTCACCGGCAAGGACCTGAAGCCGGAAGCGGTGGAACGCGCCGTCAACCTGTCGCACGACAAATACTGCTCGGCCAGCATCATGCTGGCCAAGACGGCCGAGATCACGCACTCCTTCGAGATCGTCGAAGCGTAATCCCCCCGTAGCTGCCGCGCCTGAAGCCGGGTTGCACTACAGCTGCCGCGCCTTGAACGTATCGCACTGCGCCACGTCGCCCGACTCCAGGCCGGTGCGGAACCAGCGCGTGCGCTGCGCCGAGGTGCCGTGCGTGAACGAATCGGGCACCACATAGCCCTGCGCCTGGCGCTGCAGCGCATCGTCGCCGATCGCGGTGGCGGCCGACAGCGCCGCTTCCACGTCGCCCTGCTCGAGGATCTGGCGCGAGCGGTCGGCATGGAACGCCCATACGCCGGCATAGCAGTCGGCCTGCAGTTCCAGCCGCACCGACAGCGCGTTTCCTTCCGCTTCACTGGCGTTCTGCTGCGCCTGGTGTACCTGGTCCGATACGCCCAGCAGGTGCTGCACGTGGTGCCCTACTTCATGCGCGATGACGTAAGCCTGCGCGAACTCCCCGGAAACCTGGAAACGCTCCTTCATCAGGCGGTAGAAGGCGAGATCGATGTACACCTTGCGGTCGGCCGGACAGTAGAACGGCCCGGTGGACGACTGGCCGGTGCCGCACGCGGTGGAAGTGCGGCCGGTGAACAGCACCAGCGTGGGCGGCTGGTATTGCGCGCCCTGGGCGCTGAACAGAGCGCCCCAGGTATCCTCGGTGTCGGCCAGCACCGTCCTCATGAAGCGGGTTTCGGTGTCGTTGGCGGTGGCCTTCGGCCCGGTGGCCTGCTGCTGCGGCGCGCCGCCGTCCGCCATGCCCAGCAGGGTCAGCGGATTGACGCCGAAGACAAAGGACAGGATCAGCGCGATGACGACGCCGCCGATCGACAGCGAACCACCGCCAAAGCTGAATCCTCCGCCCCCGCCGCCACCGCCGCGGCGGTCCTCGACGTTATCGCTTTCCCGGTTGCCTTCCCATTTCATGATGTTTCTCCGTGATCATTTTGATCACACTATACGATGGCGAGCGCGGCACGCTGCGCATGTTAACGTGCGGCAATACCGATCAGATGTGGTACGTGGTACCCGTCATCAGCTTCGACATCGCCGTCATGGCGACGCGCACCGGCAGCGGGGTCTGCGCCGCGCCCATTTCCTGCGCAGCCTTGCCGTGCGCGATCTCGTCGATGCGCATCTGCTCGACGATCGCGCGCGACTTGGCATCGCTGGCGGGCAGGCTTTGCAGATGGCTTTCCAGGTGCTTCTCCACCTGGCGTTCGGTCTCGACCACGAAACCGAGGCTGTGCGGATCGCCCATCCTGGCGGCCATGGTGCCCAGCGCATAGGCGCCGGCATAGAACAGCGGCGCCAGCACGCTGGTCTGCGAATTGAGTTCCTTCAGCCGCTGCGCCGTCCAGGCCAGGTGGTCTTCTTCCTCGCGGCTCGCTTCCTCGAACTTCTCGCGCAGCGTATCGCTCTTGGCAAAGCGCGCCTGCGAGTTGTACAGCGCCTGCGCCATCACTTCACCCACGTGGTCGACGCGGATCAGGCCGGCGCTGTGCTTGCGCTCCTCGTCCGTCAGCGTGGCGTCGTCCACGTGCGCGGCCGGTGTCGGACGCGAGGCGGAGGCCACGCCGGCCAGCACGCGCAGCGCCTTGTCGGTGCTGCAGATGAAGCGGTCGAGGGGGGTATGGAAATGGAATTTGGAGCTCATGGCAGGCGATCCATCTTGTTCGGACAAGCAGATTATAAAGGCCGGCCAGCGGGGCAGGCCGCACGATGGGCGGGACAAATCGTCCCAGCGGAGCGCCCCCGGCAGCAGATGGAAACGTCGCCCGCTCGAAGGCGTTATTCGCCTTCTCGTGGACGAACAATTTTTCGGTGCCCGCTCGAAGTCGTTATTCGCCTTCTCGCAAGATGCGCTGGCGCTCGATCCAGTCGGCTACCGGGCCGCGCACGTCGAGGCCGGAAAAATCCTTGGCCACGCCCAGGTTCAGGCCCAGCAGGAAGGGGATCGACTCCACCGGCACGTGCGGCAGGTAGTCGCCGAATGCCCGCGTGAAACGCTTCGAGTCGAGCACGGCGACCACGCCCTCGCCACTCATCCATTGCAGGATGCTGGTGATGCTGTGGCCGGGGCCGATCGAGCGGTAGATGAAGCGGTTGAAGGCCTTGTCCAGCTTCTTGAAGTCGAGCGTTTCCTTCGTCATCAGCGTGGCCAGGTAGCACAGGCCAAGCGCCAGGCGAAAGAAATCCGTCGCCTCCCCGGCGGAGAGGCCGCAGCGCGTGACCGTCAGGATCTGTTCCTGCAAGGCGCTATCGAGTTTGCTGTTCTCATGACTCATGGCGCAACTATATCGCAAGCCCGATCGGGCAGCACGATCCTGGCCCGCCACGTTTTCCACCTTGTCACCAGCGGTTGCGCTTGCTACCCTTGGCCACCTTTCAGCTCGACAGTAAGAACCGGCTCGGCCAATCCCCCGTTTGCGCACTCTGGCGCCCGGATTGCGCGGGCTGTCGCAAGGCGGCAACCCTTATGTCGACGATTCAATACAATGCTGTACAAAGGAACGGATGGCAGCGACGGCTCCATGCTGCGCCGCATAACCCAGGAGTAAGCATGGAACTACGCATCCGCAACCTGTCGAAGACCTACGCCAACGGCGTGGTCGCGCTGGACAACATCACGCTGGCCATCCCGGCCGGCATGTTCGGCCTGCTGGGGCCGAACGGCGCCGGCAAGTCGACGCTGATGCGCATCCTCGCCACGCTGCAGGAATGCGATACCGGCTCGGTCTTCTTCGGCGACCTCGACGTGCTCGACGAAAAAGACGAAGTGCGCCGCCGGCTTGGCTACCTGCCGCAGGATTTCGGCCTGTACCCGAAAGTCACCGCCTATGAACTGCTGGATCACTTCGCCGTGCTGAAGGGCCTGTCGCACCGCACGCGCCGGCGCGAAGTGGTCGACGGCCTGCTGCAGCAGACCAACCTGTTCGACGTGCGCAACCAGAAGCTGGGGACCTTCTCCAGCGGAATGCGCCAGCGCTTCGGCATCGCCCAGGCCCTGCTGGGCGACCCCAGGCTGATCATCGTCGACGAGCCGACCGCCGGCCTCGATCCCCAGGAGCGGGTGCGCTTCCACAACCTGCTGTCCGATATCGGCGACGAGCGCACCGTGATCCTCTCCACGCACATCGTCAGCGACGTGGCCGACCTGTGTTCGAACATGGCCATCATCAACAAGGGGCAACTGCTGCTTACCGGCGCCACGCAGGAGCTGATCGATGACATCAGCTGCAAGATCTGGGCACGTTTCATCGACAAGCGCGAGCTGGCCTACTTCCAGCAGCGCCACACGATCATCTCCACACGGCTGCTGTCCGGCCGCACGCTGATCCACGCCTACAGCGACGACGACCCGGGCGATGGCTTCGAGGAAGCCATCGGCGACCTGGAAGACGTGTACTTCGCCACCATCGCCGGCCGCCATGCGGCCGACGCGTGCGACTGAAAGGGCGCCATGCTGGAAATCGCGCTGTTCGAAGCGAAGCAGCGGCTGCGGCTGCTGTCGACGTGGGTGTACTTCCTGATGTTCCTGGCGCTGGCGATGCTGTGGATGGCCGGCGCCGGCGGCGTGTTCAAGGAGTTCAGCCTGACGTTCGGCGGCAAGGTGCTGATCAACGGGCCGCGCTCGATCATGCTGGCCGCCAGTGTGCTGGGCAGCTTCGGCGTGATCGTGATTGCCGCCGTGATGGGCCGCGCGGTGCAGCAGGACTTCGAATACGACATGCACCACTTCTTCTTCTCGGCGCCGCTCAGGAAGTTCCAGTACATGTTCGGACGCTTCCTTGGCGCCTGGCTGGTGCTGGTGGTGATCTTCTCCAGCATCCTGCTGGGCATCCTGCTGGGCCACTGGCTGCCGGGCATGGACCCGGAACGGCTCGGCCCCTTCAGGCCCGAAGCCTACCTGCTGCCCTACGTGCTGATCCTGCTGCCGAACCTGTTCATCTTCGGGGCCATCTTCTTCGTGCTGGCGGCGCTGACGCGGCGCATGCTGCCCGTGTACATCAGCAGCGTGGTGATGCTGATCGGGTATATCGTGGCGCCCGGCCTGGCGCGCGACCTCGACTACAAGATGGTGGCCGCGCTGATCGATCCGTTCGGCACCGCCGCGCTGCTGCGCCTGACCGAATACTGGCCGATCGCCGAACGCAGCACGCGGCTGGTGCTGCCTGAAGGGGTGTACCTGCTGAACCGCGCGATCTGGTGTGCGTTCGCGCTGGTGGCGCTGCTGCTCGGCTACTGGCGCTTCCATTTCGTCAGCACCGTCGACAGCCACGGCGCGGCGCGCGGCGAAGGCGATGTGCCGCTGCGCATCAGCGCTGCCGCCACGCGCACCGCCGAAACGCCCGATTTCGCGTCGCGCAGCCTGACACTGCTGCTGTTCAAGTTCAGCTGGATGAACCTGCGCGAAACGGTGAAGAACGTGTACTTCTTCGTGCTCCTGCTGGCCGGCGTGCTGCTGATGTATGCCAGCGCGCTCGAGCTGGGATCGATGTGGGGCACCACCACCTACCCGGTCACGTACATGGTGATCGAAACGATGTCGCAGGCGTTCGCGCTGGTGATGCTGGTGGTAACCACGTTCTACGCGGGCGAGATGGTATGGCGCGAACGCGAGCACCGGATGGCGCTGATGCTCGATGCGCTGCCGGTACCGGGCTGGCTGCCCATGGCGTCGAAGCTCATGGCGCTGGTCGCGCTGCAGGCGCTGCTGCTGTTGCTGGTGATGGCATGCGGCATGTCGGTACAGGTGTTCCGCGGCTATTTCCATCTCGAACCGCTGCAGTACCTGCATAACCTCTACGCGGTGCAGCTGCCGTTCTATGCGCTGCTGGCGGTGCTGGCGATCGCGATGCAGGTGCTGATCGGTCACAAGTACGTGGCGTTCTTCGTGATGATCCTGTACTACATGGCCACCATCGTGATGCCGACGGCGGGCTACGACCATCCGATGGTGCTGTATGCGTGGACACCGCCGATGCGCTATTCGGACATGAACGGTTTCGGCCACTACCTGGTGCGCGAGCACTGGTATCACCTGTACTGGGCCGGAGCGGCGCTGATGCTGGCAGTGGCCACGCGGGTGTTCTGGCCGCGCGGCGCCAATGACGAATGGCGCACCCGCCTGCAGCTGGCGCGCCGCGCGCTGACCCTGCCCGTGCTGGCCGGCTTCGGCATCGGCTTTGCCGTGATGGCGACGACCGGCGCGATCCTGTATTACAACCTGAACGTGGCCAACGAATTCCAGTCGCCGTTCCGGCGCGATGCCCACCGCGCGGACTACGAACGCAAGTACAAGGCCACGGCCGGTCTGGCGCAGCCGCGCATCACCGACGTGGCGCTGCGCATGGAGATCATGCCGGCGCAGCGCCGGCTGGTGGTCAAGGGCCGCTACCTGCTGGCCAATCGCGGCGCGGTGCCGATCACCTCGGTCCTTGTCAGCATCGATCCCCAGGCCGAGCTGCGGCCGCTGGCGTTCGGCACCGGCAGCCGCGTCACGCTGGCGGACCGGGAACTGGGCTTCTATCGCCATGCCCTGGCGCAGCCGCTGGCGCCGGGCGCCACGCTGCCGCTGGACTTCGAGATGTCCTGGGCGCCGAACGGCTTCTTCGGCCTCGGCAAGGACACTCCGGTGCTGGCCAACGGCACCTTCTTCAACAATACGATCCTGCCGCACATCGGCTACCAGCGCGACCGCGAACTGAGCGATCCGCGCGACCGCAAGCGGCACGACCTGCCGGTACAGGACCGGGCGCTGCCGCGCGACGACCCGAAGGGCCTGGCCAGCAACATGCTGGGCAGCGATGCCGACTGGGTGACGTTCGATGCCGTGATCGCCACGGATGCGGACCAGACCGCGATCGCTCCCGGTACGCTGGAAAAGGAATGGACGAAAAACGGCCGCCGCTGGTTCCACTACCGGATGGACAAGCCGATCCTGAATTTCTATTCGTTCCAGTCGGCCCGCTACGTGGTCAAGCACGACTGGTGGCAGGACGTCGGCATCGAGATCTACTACCATCCCGGCCACGAATACAACCTGGACCGGATGACGAAAGGCGCGAAGGATGCGCTCGATTACTACACGCGCAATTTCGGGCCCTACCAGCACAAGATCCTGCGCATCGTCGAGTTCCCCCGCTACCGGTCCCATGCGCAGTCGTATCCGAACACGATTCCGTTCTCGGAAGGCATGGGCTTCATCGCCGAAGTGGACGACCGCGATCCGAAGGACATCGACTATCCGTACTACGTGACGGCGCACGAGCTGGCCCACCAGTGGTGGGGCCACCAGCTGGTGGGCGGCAATACGCGCGGTGCCACCGTGCTGTCCGAAACGCTGGCGGAGTATTCCGCGCTGATGGTCATGAAACGCACGTTCGGCCCCGGCCGCATGCGCCGCTTCCTGCGCTACGACCTGGACATGTACCTGCATGGCCGCGCCATGGAGAACAAGAAGGAGCTGCCGCTGGCGGACAATGAGGACCAGGACTACATTCACTACCGCAAGGGCAGCCTGGCGATGTACCAGCTGCAGGACGTGATCGGCGAGGAACGCGTCAACGCGGTGCTGCGCGGCCTGCTGAAGCAGTATGCCTACCGTGGCGATCCCTACCCCAGCGTGACTGCGCTGGTGGACGGGCTGCGTGCCGTGGTGCCCGCGGCCCAGGCTTACCTGATCGACGACCTGTTCAATGCGATCGTCCTGTACGACAACCGCGCGCTCGAGGCCACGGCGAAGCGCCGCGCCGACGGCCGCTATGAAGTGCGGCTGACCATGCACGCGGCGAAGCTGCGCGCGGACGAACTGGGCGCCGAAAAGGAAACCCGCCTGGCCGACCTGATCGACATCGGCGTCGACGACGAGGACGGCAAGCCGCTGCTGCGCGAACGCCGCCTGATCGATCGCCGCGAAAGCACGGTCACGCTGGTCGTCGCCGGCCGGCCGGCCCGGGCCGGCATCGATCCGGACAACAAGCTGATCGATCGCAAGCCGGACGACAACATGATCGCCGTGGACATGGCGGCACCGCAATGATGGAACGGAGCGCGGCGACGGCGGTTATCGCTGCCGTTGATAGTTAAGCCGCGAACAGACCCGCGCCGCGATCGACGCTATGCTGGCGGCTGTCCTTCACTCAGGAGACGGCAATGGCATTCGATCTCGGCAATCTGTTACAGCAATATATCGGCGGGGCCATCGACCCCGCCCGCGCGGAACAGGATTTCCCGCAGGCGGCACAGCAGGCGCCGCGCGGCGCAGTTGCGCAAGGTGTCACCGAAGCGCTCCGTTCCGACCAGACCCCGCCGTTCGCACAGATGGTCAGCCAGCTGTTCGGCCGCAGCGACCCGCAACAGCGTGCCGGCATGCTGAACCAGCTGCTCGCCAGCGTCAGCCCGGCCATGCTGGCGGCGCTGGCCGGGGGCGTCGGCAACCTGTTCGGCCAGAACGGCCAGCCCCAGGTGACGCCGGAGCAGGCGGAAAAGATCACGCCGCAGCAGGTGGAGGAAATCGCCACCACGGCCGAGCAGCACAACCCGGGCATCGTCGACCGCATCGGCGATTTCTATGCCGAGCACCCGCAACTGGTGCAGGCACTGGGCGGTGCCGCGCTGGCGATCGTGCTCGGCAAGATCGCGCAAGCGAACCGCAACTGATCCAACCCACTCATCCTTACAGGAGGCATTCCATGGGTATCCTCAGCAATATCTTCCACAAGATCTTCCCTTCGTCGCACCCGGCCGTGGCACAGCAAAAACAGGCACCGGCACCTGCCGCCGCCCCCGCGGCAGCGCCGCAGGCCGCTCCTGCTTCGCCGGCCACCGCGACCGCGGCCCAGTCGCCGGCCGCGCCGGCACAGCCTGCCGCATTGTCGGAAGTGGATGTGGAAGCGATCCTGAACGGCAAGGCGCAGCAGGCAGGCCAGCCGCTGAACTGGCGTACCTCGATCGTCGACCTGCTGAAACTGCTGGACCTGGACAGCAGCCTGCAGGCCCGCAAGGAACTCGCACAGGAACTGCACTACACGGGCGACACGGGCGATTCGGCCAAGATGAACGTGTGGCTGCACCGGCAGGTGATGAACAAGCTGGCCGCCAACGGCGGCAAGGTGCCGGCCGACCTGAAGGATTGATACCGCCGATGGCGGTGGCGCGGGGATCCGCCGAAGCAGGCCTCACGCCACCTTGAACACGGCCACCACGGCCGCCAGCGCTTCCGCCTGCTGCCGCATCGATGCGGCGGCGGCGGCGGCTTCCTCGACCAGCGCGGCGTTCTGCTGCGTCACGCCGTCCATGTCGGCGATGGCCCCGTTCACCTGCTCGATGCCGGCGCTCTGCTCCGCGCTGGCGGTGGTGATTTCGCCCATGATGTCGGTCACGCGCTGGATGCTGTGCACCACTTCGGCCATCGTTTGCCCGGCCTGCTCGACGAGCCTGCTGCCAGCGTCGACCTTGCCGACCGAGTCGCCGATCAGCGTCTTGATTTCCCTGGCGGCGGCCGCCGAGCGCTGCGCGAGGTTGCGCACTTCGCCGGCCACGACGGCGAAGCCGCGCCCCTGTTCGCCGGCCCGCGCCGCCTCCACGGCGGCATTCAGGGCCAGGATATTGGTCTGGAACGCAATGCCATCGATGACGGCGATGATGTCGACGATTTTCCTGGCCGACGCGTTGATCGATTCCATCGTCCGCACCACTTCGCCGACCACCGCGCCGCCGCGCACGGCGACTTCCGAGGCGCTGACGGCCAGCTGGTTGGCCTGGCGCGCATTGTCCGCGTTCTGGCGTACGGTCGACGTCAGCTCTTCCATCGACGATGCTGTTTCCTCCAGCGCGCCGGCCTGCTGCTCGGTGCGTGCCGACAGGTCCATGTTGCCGGCCGCGATCTGGCTCGATGCGCTCGACATGTGCTCGGTGCCGCTGCGTACCTGGGTAACGATGCTGGCCAGCCCGTCGTTCATCGTCTTCAGCGCGCCCAGCAGGCGGCCGGTCTCATCGCTCGACGTGACGGCGATATCGCTGCGCAGGTCGTTGTTGGCCACGCTGGAGGCGATCTCCACCGCCCGGTTCAGCGGCACCACGATGCCGCGCGTCAGCCACCAGGCGCAGAACGCCCCCAGCGCCAGCACGAAGGCGCCGCACAGGATCAGGAACCGGCGGTTGCCGCGGAACTCTTCGTCGATATGCACTGCCTGCGCATCGATCGCCCTGCGCTGCAGTTCCAGCAATTCGTTGAGGATGCCCTGGTAGGCGGCGGCATCGGGCTGGAACGTCTTCATCAGCACTTCGTCGGCCTCGTCGAACTTGCCTTCCTTCTTCAGTGCCACGATCCTGTCGCGCGAACCGGTGTAGCGCTTGCGCGCCTCGCCGATGCGCGCAAACGCTTCGCGTTCCGCCGGCGTGGCCAGCAGTGCTTCGACCTTCTTCTGCAAGCCGTTGATTTCCTTCGTGGAGTTGGCGAGGTCTTCGGCAAAGAACGCACCCAGCGACGGATCGCTGCTCTTGGCGATCGCCGACGTCCGCCGCACGCTGGTGTGGATCAGCCGGTACCAGTCGCCGACCATGCGCTCCTTGGCCAGCGGCTCGCGCATCATGTCGCGCGTTGCGTCGGCAACGGCCTGCATGTGGTAGATGCCGAAAGCGGTCATCAGGATGGTCATGGCGAGAACGAGGCCGAAGCCCGCGGCGAGGCGGGTGCCGATGGTCAGATTTTTCATGGAGAAAAGCACGCGAGGTGCGGATGAGTTGCCTGAAAACGCAGCAGTCTATCACATGCTTACTTGCCAGACGGCAATTTTAAACGAAGTGTCGCGTGGCATCCATACCGGCAATTACAGGCAATTGCCATTGTCTTGGCATGATACTTACAGGTGTTATATGGACTATCAGCAGCCTGCGCCGAAAAGCGAAACGGGGCCGCAGGGGCCCCGTTTCGTCCTGCCGGACCAGCTGGTTCGGCTTACTCCGTCGGCACGGCCTTCTTCGCCGCCGCCTTCTTCGCCGGCGCTTTTTTCGCCGCCGTCGTCTTCGTCGCCGCCGATTTCGCCGCAGCCGTCTTGGTGGCCGCGGCTTTCTTCGCCGCCGGCTTCTTCGCCGGTGTCGCCTCGTCGGCCTGCGTTTCCGTTCCTTCCGGCGCAGCGGCCGCCTTGCCCTTCGCGGCCGGCTTTTCCTTGCGCGGCTCGAATTCAAAGCTGATCTTGCCATCCTTGCCGCGCACGAGGAAGGCCTTGAACGGCCGGCGCGTGCGCTGCGAGACAAAGCCCGGCAGCAGGTCGGTCTTGCCTTCGTTCAGCAGCTTGGCCATCTGTTCCGGCAGGATCTCCTGCTGCAGGATGATGCGGCCGCTGCGGAAGTCGCACGTCTTCGGCTTCGCCACGCTGTGCTCGCAAACATAGGCCAGGCCCATTTCATACACGCCGCCGTTGCACTTCGGGCACGGGCCCAGCGCTGTCTGGCCGGTGAAGTCGACGCCTTCGCCATCCTCGCCTTCGTCGTCGTTCTGGCCGAAGTCGAATTCGAGCTTGAAGTTGTTGATGTCCTCGTCGCGCGCGATGCGCAGGATGGCGGCGAACGGCCGGCCCATCTTCGAGCGGAAGCCCTGCAGCGGACCGATGGTGCGGTTCTTCAGCAGCTCTTCCACCTCGGCGATTTCAAACTGCCGGCTGCCCGGCGTCTTCGTCATCGAGAATTCGCACTTCGTGCAGGCGAAGCGGCGGTAGTTCTCCTTGACCACGCCGCTGCAGTTCGGGCACGGCGTTACCAGCGTCGCATATTCGCCAGGGATCGTGTCGTTGTCGTATTCCTTGGCGCGCTTGACGATAATCTGCGTCATCTGCGCGATCTCGCGCATGAATTCCTCGCGCGAGATACGGCCCTTTTCCATCTGCGACAGCTTGTATTCCCACTCGCCGGTCAGTTCCGGCGCGGTCAGTTCGCTGACACCCAGGCCGCGCAGCAGCGTCATCAGCTGCGATGCCTTGGCCGTGGACATCAGTTCGCGGCCTTCGCGGATCAGGTATTTTTCCGTCAGCAGGCCCTCGATGATCGCCGCGCGCGTGGCCGGCGTGCCAAGGCCCTTGCCGGCCATCGCATCGCGCAATTCATCCGAGTCGACCAGCTTGCCGGCGCCTTCCATCGCGGACAGCAGCGTCGCTTCCGTGTAGCGCGCGGGCGGCTTCGTCACGAGGCCGTTCGCATTGACCTTGTCGGTATGTACCTTCTCGCCCTTGGCCACCGGCACCAGGTTGCCGCCACCTTCCTTGTCGTCGGTGGTGTCCTTGCCGTACACGGCCAGCCAGCCGGGGTTGGTCATCACCTTGCCCTCGGTCTTGAACTGGTGGCCCGAGACTTCGGTGAAGCGCGTGGTCACCTGGAATTCGGCGGCCGGGAAGAACACGGCCATGAAGCGGCGCGTGACGAGGTCGTACAGCTTCTGTTCCGGCTCCGACAAGCCTTTCGGCGCGATGCCGGTAGGGATGATCGCGAAGTGGTCCGAGATTTTCGTGTTGTCGAAGATGCGCTTGTTCGGCTTGACCCAGCCCTTGTCCAGGATCTGCTTGGCGAACTGGTGGTAGTTGGGGTTTTGCTTGACGACTTCCAGCGTGGACTTCACGGTGGGCAGGTAGTCCTCGGGCAGGTGGCGCGAATCGGTACGCGGATAGGTCAGTACCTTGTGCTTCTCGTACAGCGCCTGTGCCAGGCCCAGCGTGTTCTTGGCCGAGAAGCCGAAGCGGCCGTTGGCCTCGCGCTGCAGGCTGGTCAGGTCGAACAGCGCGGGCGCCATCGAGGTGGTCGGCTTCGATTCCTCGCTGACGATGCCCGGCTTGCCCTTGCATGCCAGCGCGATCGAATCGGCGGCCGCCTTGCTCCACAGGCGCTCGGCCCGTTTCTCCGGATCGTTCTCGTCCTTCTTGAAGCCCGTGTCGAGCCAGCGGCCTTCGTACACGCCGGCGGCGCAGACGAATTCGGCGCGTACTTCCCAGTAATCGCGCGGCACGAACTTCTTGATCTTCTCGTCGCGCTCGACGACGATCGACAGCGTCGGCGTCTGCACGCGGCCCACGGTGGTCAGGTAGAAGCCACCCTCTTTCGAGTTGAAGGCCGTCATCGCGCGGGTGCCGTTGATGCCGATCAGCCAGTCGGCTTCCGAACGGCAGCGTGCCGCGTCGGCCAGCGGCAGCATTTCGTCATCGCTGCGCAGGTGCGCGAAGCCATCGCGGATCGCGTTCGGCGTCATCGACTGCAGCCACAGGCGCTTGACCGGCTGCTTGGCCTTGGCGTTCTGCGCGATCAGGCGAAAGATCAGTTCCCCTTCGCGGCCCGCGTCGCATGCGTTGATGAGGGCCGTGACATCTTTCCGCTTGATCAGTTTGTTCAAGACCTTGAGACGGCTCTCGGTCTTGGCGATCGGGTTCAGCGCGAAGTACGGCGGGATCATCGGCAGGTGCGCGAAGCTCCATTTGCCGCGCTTGACGTCGTACTCTTCCGGCACCGCGATTTCCAGCAGGTGGCCTACAGCGGACGACAGCACGTATTCTTCGGACTCGAAATACTCATCGTGCTTCGTGAAGCCGCCAAGCGACTTCGCGATATCGTTCGCGACAGAAGGCTTCTCGGCGATGATGAGGGTTTTGCTCATGATTGTTGTTCTCGGTTTGCTTTTGCTTGGTTGCTGCGGGGGCCAGCGTCGCGCGCGGCGCGTCGGCCGGCCTCCGGGGGTATGGCAGGCGCATGATACATGGGCATCGCGCTTCGTGCCGGATTTTTCGCCCCGGGCATTATTGTCAAGGGGCCAATCATAATCGCGCAGGCGGGAAAACCGCAAGCATCCACACCAATGCAATCCGGCCGCAAAGGCGGCCGGCGGGAATACTTGCAGATATTTATTTTCAGTGATGGGCCCGGGAAGACGGGAATGCGCCGACGGCCGATCCAGGCACTGCGAACGAGCGCTGCATCAGGACAGCAGCAGCGGGAACAACTTCAAGGGAGCCACGAAGGCAAGCGCGGCAAGCGCACCATGGACCGCGGCGGTTCCTGCGTGCCACGGCTGGCGGCAGGGATCAGTGCAGCAGGCGCGGCGCCTGTTCTTCGTCCGAGCCGAACAGGTCGTCGAACATCAGCGCGTCCGGCTCCTTGCCCTGGCTCCACAGCAGCATCAGCACGATGATCTTCAATTTGCCCAGGTTGACGGGCGATTCCTCGAGCGCCAACGCGCGCTCGATGACGATTTCGCGTTGCAGCGGAGACAGCACGCGCGCGCTTTCCAGGAACGCGATAAAGCCGATGGCTTGCGTGCCAAGAGCATCCTGCTCTTCTTCGACGTAGAACCGCGTGCCGGTCGACGAGGTCGCCGATGTCTGTTCGACACCTGCCATCTCGCCGGCCATCTCGGTCAGGTCGTTCAGCCAGACCAGCGCCTCGGAAATCTCCACGTCGTCGAAACCGACAGCGGAAAGCTTCTTCGCCAACGCAGCCGGTTCGGGGCATGCATCGGGGCGATAATAGGTCTCGTAGAGATAAACAAGGATGTCGAACATGGCGCTACTCTATCAGCATAAATCGGCGCGGCACAAGACCCGCACCCTTGCTTTTCACCTTTTGAGTCGCTGAAAAACACCACCTGGCAACCGTTCCACAACACCTGCTAACTCTAGTGCAAGCAAACTTGCCTGAGTGTCAGCCGGATCGAGATTCAGCCTTGCCGCCAGTTCATCGGCGGGCACTGGATCGTACGTCAATGCGGCTAACAACACATCGGCCGCCTGCGTCAGTTCTTCGAGTATCGCTTCCTCGCCGCGAACATGCCCGATACCGAATGCTTCCAGGATATCGTGCACCGTCTCGACCAGCCTGGCGCCATCGCGTATCAGCTTGTGACAACCTTTCGCCAGTGACGAATGAATCGATCCGGGAATCGCGAACACATCGCGACCCTGCTCGTTGGCAAGACGCGCGGTGATCAGCGAGCCCGATTGCTCCGCCGCCTCGACCACCAGCACGCCACGCGACAGGCCGCTGATGATGCGGTTGCGGATCGGGAAATTCTGCTTGCGCGCGGGCGTGCCCAGCGCGAATTCGCTGAGCACGCAACCGGCTGCGCGGATGCGCGCATCGAGGGCCGCGTTCGATGCCGGATACCTCACGTCGATGCCGGTGCCGACCACCGCGACGGTCGAGCCAGGGCCTGCCAGGCCGCCCTGGTGCGCGGCGGCGTCGATACCGAGCGCAAGACCCGACACGATCGTGAAGCCGGCCTCCGACAAGGCACGCGCGAAATTGCCGGCGTTGGCCTTGCCCTGCTGCGTGGCAGTGCGGCTGCCGACGATGCCGATCGCCTTGCCATACAGCAGCGCGAGATTGCCCTGCGCATGCAGCAGCACCGGCGGATCGGCAATCTCTTTCAGTTGCGGTGGATAGGCTGCGTCATTCAGTGTCAGCAGATGATTGCCTGGCTGGCTGGCCCAGAGCAATGTGGCTTCGGCGACCGCGCGTGCGCGCGGTGCGAACGGCGCGGCGATGGCTGCCGCCGGCAACTCGACACCGACGCCGGCGAGACGCTGTTCGCGTGCCGCTTCGATCACGGCGGGCGCCGTGCCGTGCGCTCGTATCAGTTGCGCGGCCGCATGGCGCGGCAGGCCCGGCATCATCGCCAGGCGCAGCCAGGCCAGCAGCTCATCAGCACCGGAAGCCGTGCAATGCATGCTGCAATCGGCGCCCGTTCCAGCGCCATGCGTAAAGAGGGTTTCCGTGGCTTGCACGGCGGGGTCACTCCGGAGTTCTGGCGACGTCGCCCACCACCACCGGTTCGGTCGCCTGCATGATCAGGCCATACGAAATGCGCTTGAACACACGAAAGATAAACAAGGTGCCGACCTGTTCGTCCGGCAGCTTGACCTGTGGGTTGCCGAGGTTGTGCCAGCCTTTGCTGGCCGACTTGTCGGTGACCGTCTGCCCGACATGGTACAACTGGAGGGTGGCACCGACGTCGAGCCCATCAAGTTTTCCGCGATTGATCGAGACCACGTGGTTCTGGCCCGCGTGCACCACGCCGTCGTAAATGGCCAGCACGCGCGCCTCGACCGGCACCGCCGGCGGGTGTGGCACGTAGTTCTGCATCGGCACCGGCTCGGTACGCATCAGCTGGTCGCCCACGCCCATCTCTTCCCTGGCGCCGGTGACGAGGAACGTATGCACGTCCGTGCCGGGCGCAGCTTCCTTCTGCAATGCCAGCGTGCCGAGGTATTGCGCCTCCTGTCCCACCACGGCCTTCGTGACCGGGTCGCGCAGCGCCTTGCCTGGCCGGAAGACCTGGAACGAGGTGGCACCCTTCAGGCTGCCGCGCACATAGGCCTTGTCATCCTTGCCGAGGAATACCCGGTTGCCGGCGGTGGCGACGATGCGCGGCGCGTCCTTCAGCTCATCCGCCTCGACGATCAGCGGCTGCGCCAGGAACGGTTCGATGGCACCGGGCGGAATGGCGGGAATGGCATCCTTGCCCAGGCCCTCGGTACGCGCCTGCGGCGACAGCTTCGCCACCCCGGAATCGCTGCTGCCCAGCTTGTTACCCAGCCGCAGGCGCCCGGCGACGCGGTCGAACCAGATGACCTGGCCGGGATAGATCCAGTGCGGATCGGCGATCCCGGCACGGTTCATGCCCCATACGTGCGGCCAGCACCAGGGCTTCTGCAGGAACGTTCCGGCGATATCCCACAGGGTGTCGCCCTTGGCGACGATATGCTGGTCCGGCGCGTTCGCCCGGAACTCGCAGCGGGCCTCCTGCGCGGCAGCGGCCCCGGCGGTGGTTCCGCAAAACGCCATCGCGGCCAACAGGCGCGCCCCGACTGTGCTAAAATTTTTCATTGAATATGTCCGTTGATTCGGCACCAAAAACGCCCGGTTATTGCTTCTTCGACGCTTTTTTCTCAATACCGTTTTTCCCATATCATTTCTTCCATATTGCTTGACGAAGTCACCATGGGAGAAAGCGAAGTGTTCGAAGAAGTTGCCGAACGGAATCATTCTGCCCAACTTACCCTGAGCTGACAAGCCGAATAACGCCGCAATGCGTGTTGGCATGATTCAGGCGTTGCTTTGTTGTATGGCCGAATCGTGAACGAATCGACGACATCCATGACGCCTGCTCCAGCATGTTTTTACAGTGTTAACTGCATCTTTCACTGAAGCCTGCGTTTTTAGTACTCTGCTACTGCCATCCCGCTTCCAGCATTCATATCAGATCACCCATGTCGAAACTGAACATCCTCCGCTATCCCGACCCGCGCCTGACCAAGGTCGCCAAGCCCGTCACCGTGTTCGACGAGCGCCTTGCGCGCCTCGTTGCCGACATGGCCGAGACGATGTACGACGCACCCGGCATCGGCCTGGCGGCCACGCAGGTCGACGTGCACGAGCGCGTGATCGTCATCGACATCAGCGAAACCAAGGATCAGCTGACCGTCTTCATCAACCCCGAAGTGCTGTGGGCCAGCGACGAGAAGCAGGTCTACGACGAAGGCTGCCTGTCGGTGCCCGGCATTTACGACGATGTCGAACGCCCGGCCAAGGTCAAGGTGCGTGCCCAGAATGAAAAAGGCGAGTTCTTCGAAGTGGACGCGGATGGCTTGCTGGCGGTCTGCATCCAGCATGAAATGGATCACCTGATGGGCAAGGTATTCGTCGAATACCTGTCGCCGCTCAAGCGCAACCGCATCAAGACCAAGCTGCAGAAAGAAGAGCGCGGCATCGAACGCGAGCGCCAGTTGCGCAGCGCTGCCCGCCGCTGAACGGGCGCCCGATGAAGGTCGTTTTTGCCGGCACCCCCGAATTCGCAGCCGTGGCGCTGCGGGCCATCCACGCCGCGGGCTTCGAGATTCCCCTCGTGCTGACGCAACCGGACCGTCCGGCCGGCCGCGGTCTCCAGTTGCAACCCTCGGCCGTCAAGCAGTATGCGGCGGCCCAGGGCATCCCCGTCGCACAGCCGCTGTCGCTGCGGATGGATGCCAAGGATCCGCAGCGCGCGCAGGAAGCAAGGCAGGCACACGAACTCCTGCTTGCCACGGACTATGACGTGATGGTGGTGGCCGCCTACGGCCTGATCCTGCCGCGCAGCACGCTCGACATCAAGCCCTGCATCAACATCCACGGTTCGCTGCTGCCCCGCTGGCGTGGCGCCGCGCCGATCCATCGCGCGATCGAGGCGGGCGACCATGAAACCGGCGTGACCATCATGCAGATGGAGGAAGGGCTCGACACCGGCCCGATGCTGCTGATCGAGCGCACGCCGATCGGCCCGCTGGATACGACGGCCGTACTGCACGACCGCCTGGCGGCGATGGGGGCCGGCATGGTCGTCAAGGTGCTGCACAAGATGGAACATGACGTGATCGAAGCGGTGCCGCAGCCGGAAACAGGGGTCACCTACGCGGCCAAGATCGCCAAGGAAGAAGCCGCGCTGGACTTTACCCGGCCCGCACGCGAAGTCGACCGCAAGATCCGCGCCTTCAATCCATTCCCCGGCGCCCATGCGGTGGTGAACGGCACGGTCATCAAGCTGTGGGGCGCCGAGCTGCTGGAAGCGGACAGCACGGCCCCAGCCGGCCAGGTGCTGGCCGCGGATGCACAGCACGGCATCGTCGTGGCCTGCGGCAGCGGTGCGCTGCGCCTGACCCATCTGCAGAAGCCGGGCGGCAAGCGCCTGCCGGCCGCCGAATTCATCAAAGGCTTTGCACTCGAGGGCTTGCGTTTCGAGTGACGCATTTCAGCGGGGCGGCAGCCCCGTCCCAAGCAGGGAACATGCTACCGACGCTGTTCCACTGCGACTTCTTCCCCCCCCGCCATTTACAGCCTCGATACATGCAGGCCGTCGCCGAAAAAGCGTTCTTTGTCACATTCCATTGGCGCCAATGTATTAATGCCAGTAATTTAGATATCTTCCATTCAACATTTACGTTGTATCGGCACAAACTCGGCGATTATATGTACCGGAGTGAAGGCCCCAACAGTTACTATGTTTACTCCTCTTCACCTTTTGTTGAGAAGAATCATGTTCAGATCACTTGCATTTGCCACATTGCTGGCTGCCAGCTTCACCGTTCACGCGGCACCGGTGTGGACCTTTTCGTATACCGGTTTCCTGGAAAAGAACACCGGGGTTTTCTCCGATACCTATACGCTCAGTGGTTCATTTTCCGGCCAGGATAGAAATCGCGATGGCTACTTGGAAAAAAACGAGATCACCAGCTTTTTCCTGAATGGCGTGGATTACATCGGCTGCGCCGGTGCCAGCAACGAGTTTTATAGCTGCGGCACCGACAGCTTCCGCTACAAGATGCGTGGCAGCGAGCTCGCATTTTCGGCCGGCGTGAGCGGCCGCGACCCGGAAGGCTATTCGAGCGGCGGCCATTATTTCACTGCCGGCGATGGCGAATACGAATATAACTATTCCCCCTATTCCGCCAGCGAAAGTGCCTACCTGTGGACTGACCAGACCAGGTTCACCATCGGCATGGGCAAGGGCCGCAGCCCCCTGATGGCCGCCCCGATGCAGGTGCTGGCGGTGCCGGAACCGGGCACGTGGGCGATGCTGGCCACCGGCCTGCTCCTGGTGACGGGCATGGCACGGCGTCACCGCCGCCAGCCGCTCCAGCCAGTCCGCGGCTGATTTTTCCGCTGTCCCCGGCGCTCATCCGCCACCTGCGGCGCCGGCCCGCCCCGGCGCCGGTCCACGGCAGCATACCCGCTGCCGCATTCCCTCTTCATGCAACCCCGCCGCGCAGGTACCGGTGCCGACATCCGCTGGCCGGCATGCAACGCTGCGCGTTAGCGTAGCCGCCGGCAAGGCACGGGCGGCCTCGTGGCCGATTTCCGGCCGCAGGGGCAGCCACTCCCCGCCGGAGCGCGCATGCCGCTTTGCCGTATAATCAGTACCCCCTTTCCGTTCCCCGACCGATACCAATGAACCAGCCCGCCAGCCGTCCCGCCTCCCAGACCGAAGCGCAGTTGCGCGACATCCTGTCGCGCCGCATCATGTTCCTCGACGGGGCGATGGGCACCATCATCCAGCAATACAAACTCGATGAAGCGGCGTATCGGGGCGAACGCTTCGCGGACTTCGCGGCACCTGCCGACAGCGGTGCGCGCGAGCTGTTCGTGAAGGGCAACAACGAGCTGCTGAACCTGACGCAGCCGCACATCATCCAGGAAATCCACGAACGCTACCTGGCGGCCGGCGCCGACCTCATTGAAACCAACACGTTCGGCGCCACCGGCATCGCCCAGGACGATTACCACATGGCGCATCTCGTCCGCGAGATGAACCTGCAGGCCGCGAAGCTGGCGCGCGCGGCGGTGGACAAGTACAGCACGCCGGACAAGCCGCGCTTCGTGGCCGGCGCGCTCGGCCCGACGCCGAAGACCGCGTCGATCTCGCCGGATGTCAACGACCCGGCCGCCCGCAACGTCACGTTCGACCAGCTGGTGGCATCGTATTACGAGCAGCTCGGCGCACTGGTCGAGGGCGGTATCGACGTGGTGCTGGTGGAGACCATTTTCGACACGCTGAACTGCAAGGCGGCACTGTTCGCGATCGACCAGTATTTCGACGATCACCCGGAACAGGAGCGGCTGCCGCTGATGATCTCGGGCACCGTCACCGATGCGTCCGGTCGCATCCTGTCCGGCCAGACCGTGCCGGCCTTCTGGAATTCGGTGCGCCACGCCAGGCCGGTCACGATCGGCCTGAACTGCGCGCTGGGCGCGGCGCTGATGCGCCCCTATGCCGAAGAGCTGTCGCAGATCGCCGATACGTTCGTCTGCATCTACCCGAACGCCGGCCTGCCCAATCCGATGAGCGACACCGGCTTCGACGAGCTGCCGGCCGATACGTCGGCGCTGCTGCGCGAATTCGCCGAGGCCGGCTTCATCAACATGGCCGGCGGCTGCTGCGGCACCACGCCGGACCATATCGCCGCCATCGCCGACCTGCTGAAGGACATGAAGCCGCGCGCCCTGCCGCGCATTCCCGTGGCGCAGCGCCTGTCCGGCCTGGAGCCGTTCACGATCGACGACGACTCGCTGTTCGTCAACGTGGGCGAGCGCACCAACGTCACCGGCTCGAAGGCATTCGCGCGGATGATCCTGAACGAACAGTACGACGAAGCGCTGTCCGTCGCGCGCCAGCAGGTCGAAAACGGCGCCCAGGTCATCGACATCAACATGGACGAGGCAATGCTCGATTCGCTGGCGGCGATGACGCGCTTCCTGAACCTGATCGCCTCCGAGCCGGACATCTCGCGCGTGCCGATCATGATCGACTCGTCGAAATGGTCGGTCATCGAAGCCGGCCTGAAATGCGTGCAGGGCAAGTCCATCGTCAACTCGATCTCGATGAAGGAAGGCGAGGCGGAATTCATCCGCCAGGCGCGCCTGTGCCGCCGCTACGGCGCCGCGGTGATCGTGATGGCGTTCGACGAGACGGGCCAGGCCGATACCTTCGAGCGCAAGATCGAGATCTGCGAGCGCGCCTACAAGGTGCTGACGGAAAAAGTGGGCTTCCCGGCCGAGGACATCATCTTCGACCCGAACATCTTCGCCGTCGCCACCGGCATCGAAGAGCACAACAACTACGCCGTGGACTTCATCAACGCCACGCGCTGGATCAAGGACAACCTGCCGCACGCGAAGATCAGTGGCGGCGTGTCGAACGTATCGTTCTCGTTCCGCGGCAACGACCCGGCGCGCGAAGCGATCCACACGGTGTTCCTGTACCACGCGATCAAGGCCGGCATGACGATGGGCATCGTCAACGCGGGCATGGTCGGCGTGTACGACGACCTGCCGGCCGAGCTGCGCGAGCGCGTCGAGGACGTGGTGCTGAACCGCCGCCCCGATGCCACCGAGCGGATGATCGAATTCGCCGGCACGCTGAAGGCCGGCGGCAAGCAGGAAGCGGCGACCCTCGAATGGCGCTCGGCGCCGGTGGAGAAGCGCCTGGCGCATGCGCTGGTGCACGGCATCACGCAGTGGATCACCGAAGACACCGAAGAGATGCGCCAGCAGGTGCTGAACAGCGGCGGCCGGCCGATCAACGTGATCGAAGGGCCGCTGATGGACGGCATGAACATCGTCGGCGACCTGTTCGGCCAGGGCAAGATGTTCCTGCCGCAGGTGGTGAAATCGGCGCGCGTGATGAAGCAGGCCGTGGCCCACCTGATCCCGTACATCGAGGAAGAGAAGCTGGCCGAGGAAAAGCGCACGGGCATCGTCGCCAAGCCGAAGGGCAAGATCGTCATCGCCACCGTCAAGGGGGACGTGCACGACATCGGCAAGAACATCGTCTCGGTGGTCCTGCAGTGCAATAACTTCGAAGTGGTCAACATGGGCGTGATGGTGCCCGCGTCCGAGATCCTGGCGCGCGCCAAGGTGGAGAATGCCGACATCATCGGCCTGTCCGGCCTGATCACGCCGTCGCTCGAGGAGATGGCGCACGTGGCCAAGGAAATGCAGCGCGACGAGCACTTCCGCATGCTGAAGATCCCGCTGCTGATCGGCGGTGCCACCACCAGCCGCGCCCACACGGCGGTGAAGATCGCCCACAACTACGAGGGCCCGGTGGTGTACGTGCCGGATGCATCGCGTTCCGTATCGGTGGCCCAGTCCCTGCTGACGCCGGACGCGCGCGAGCGCTATGTGGAAGAACTGCAAACCGACTACGCGCGCATCCGCGAGCAGCATGCCAACAAGAAGGCGCTGCCGACGGTGACGCTGGCCGCCGCCCGCGCGAACAAGGCAAAGCTCCAGTTCGCGCCCGTGAAACCGAAGTTCGTCGGCCGCCGCCTGTTCCGCAACGTCGACCTCGCACTGCTGGCGCAATACATCGACTGGGGCCCGTTCTTCCAGACCTGGGACCTGGCCGGCCCGTTCCCGGCGATCCTGACCGATGAAGTGGTCGGCGAGGCTGCCACCAAGGTGTTCGAGGAAGGCCAGGCGCTGCTCAAGCGCATCATCGAGGGCCGCTGGCTGACCGCCAACGGCACGGTCGCGCTGCTGCCAGCCAACAGCGTGAACGACGACGACATCGAAATCTACACCGACGACAGCCGCAGCGAAGTGGCGTTCACCTATTACGGCCTGCGCCAGCAGGGCGTGAAGCCGGTGATCGACGGCGTGCAGCGCCCGAACCAGTGCCTGGCCGATTTCATCGCGCCGAAAGCCTCCGGCGTGAAGGACTACATCGGCATGTTCGCCGTCACGGCCGGCCTGGGCATCGAGAAGTACGAGAAGCGCTTCGAGGATGCGCACGACGATTACTCGTCGATCATGCTGAAATCGCTGGCGGACCGCCTGGCCGAGGCATTCGCCGAATACCTGCACGAGCGCGTGCGCAAGGACCTGTGGGGCTACGCGACGGACGAGCGGCTGACGAACGAGCAGATGATCCGCGAGGAATACGCTGGCATCCGCCCCGCCCCCGGTTACCCGGCCTGCCCGGAACACACGGTGAAGGCCGAGCTGTTCCGCGTGACAGGGGCCGAGGAGATCGGCATGGAGCTGACGGAATCGTTCGCGATGTTCCCCGGCGCCGCCGTGGCCGGCTTCTACTTCGCCCATCCACAGTCGAAGTACTTCACGGTCGGCAAGATCAACGAAGACCAGCTGAACGACATGGCCGAGCGCCGCGGCGTGCCGAAGGCCCAGCTGGAGAGCTGGCTGGCGCCGAACCTGTAAGCCACCGGGGACAGGTGCCTGTCCCCTTTCGTATCTTCCCGCCTGTATTCTTCAGGCGTTCCGCGCTCCGGCGCGGAAGCACCACGCGGCCAGTGCGCCGAACAGCGCGGCAAACGCCAGCTGCACCCCGGCGCAGCGCAGCGCGGCCTCGATGCCGAGGCCGCGCCACGTGACGGCATCGAGCCCGTCGATCGCCCAGCGGGCCGGCACGGCCAGCGATACCTGCTGCAGCCATTCGGGAAAAATGAACGACGGCACCCAGGCACCGCCCAGCATCACGATCATCAGCGTGGCGAACGTGGCGATGCCGCGCGTCGCTTCAGGCGTGCGGCCCAGCGCGGCGACCAGCAGCCCGAACGTGGCCGTCATCAATGCGAAACTTAGCGTGACGAGCACGAAGCCGGCCGGGCTCGTGATCGTTACCCCGAACAGCAGCACGGCGCACAGGAAGATCGCCACCAGCAGGGCCGCCGCGATGATCGTGCCCGACAACAGCCGCGACAGCAGCACCTGCCCTTGCGTGACGGGCGCGGCCAGCAGCCGGCTCCAGATGCCGGCACGGCGCGCCGCCAGCAGGCCGATGCCCCAGTCCACGCCCATGAACAGGATGAACTGCACGCCCATGCCGGCAAACGAGTGGGCGTAGGCGTCGTAGGCCGGGCCGGCGCTGACGGCCTCGTCGCGCAGGGCGAACGGCATTCCCGCGCCGGCCGGGAGCGCCGCGCCCAGGCCGGAGGCCCTGGCAATCATTTCGGCATTCACGTTCTGCATGGCGTGATGCGTCAGCAGGCCTTTCACCATCGCCAGCACGGCCGCTTGCGATGGATCGAACAGCAGCGGCAGCGTGGGTGCCAGGGCCGTGCCGGTCAGCGCGCCGGCCGCCGCGTCGCCGAATCCCGGCGGGATCACCACGGCCACGGTGGCCTTGCCGGCGGCCACCCGGGCGCGCGCGGCATCGAGCGGCAGTACCTGCACGCGCAGGTTCGCATCGGCCTGCAGGCTGGCCACGAGCTTGGCGGCCAAGCCCGAGCCATCCTGCTGCACGACGGCGATGTCGATCCTGCCGGTCTGGCCGTTGCCGGTGCCGCCGAACAGGGAGCCGAAGAACGCGGCCACGATGACCGGCACCAGCAGGTGGATCGCCAGCGCGCGGCGGTCGTTGACGTAGAGGAGCAGGTCCTTGCGGATCAGGGCGAGAATGGCGGTCATCATGGGCTCCTTCAGTCGCGCAGCGAGCGCCCGGTGAGATCGAGGAAGACGTCCTCGAGGCGCGCGCGCGCGGTGGCGAAATGCACCGGCAGCTGGCCGCGGTCGCGCAGCCAGTCGAGCACGGCGATCGCCTGGGCGCCATCCTCCAGCCGCACATCCCACGTGGTGCCTTCGCCAAGCACGCCCGCCACGCCCGGCAAACGCGTCAGTCCGCCGGCCAGCTCGCCGGCCAGCGGTGCCGCCAGTTCGACGTGCAGCGCGGCGCGCGCCGGCAGCCGCGCGTACAGCGCCGCCGGGCTCTCGTCCGCCAGCACCCTGCCGTGGTCGATGATGACGATGTGATCGGCCAGCCGCTCCACTTCTTCCATGTAGTGGCTGGTGTAGACGAGCGCCGTGCCGGCGCGCTGCAGCGCCGCCAGCGTGTCGAAGATGGCATTGCGGCTTTGCGGATCGACGCCGACCGTGGGTTCGTCGAGGATCAGCAGGGCCGGCTCGTGCAGCAGCGCGGCGGCGATGTTCAGGCGCCGCTTCATGCCGCCGGAAAAACTGGCGGGCCGGTCGCGCGCCCGGTCGGCCAGGCCCACGAGTTCCAGCACCGCCGCGCAACGCGCCGCCAGCGCGGCGTTCTTCAGGCCGTACAGCGCGCCGAACAGTTTCAGGTTGTCGATCGCCGGCAGGTCGTCATACAGCGCCAGGTCCTGCGGTACCAGGCCGATGTGGCGCCGCGCATCGTGGTGCCGCGTGCCGACCGGCTGGCCGGCGAGCAGGACCGCGCCGGCATCGGCATCGAGGATCCCCGCGAGCATGCCGACGGTCGTCGATTTGCCGGCGCCGTTCGGCCCCAGCAAGCCCACCGTCTGGCCGCGCCGCACCTGGAACGACACATCGTCGACGGCGCGCCGCTTGCCGTAGCACTTCACCAGCTTGCGCACATCCAGCAATACGTCCTGCATCGTTCTCCTCAATTGAAAACGGCACCGCGCCGCGATGCCGTCCGATACCAGTGATGGTGCCGCGCGCTCAGATCGCGTAGCGCACCACGTTGTCGCTCCACTCGAAGGCGGACATTTCCAGCTCCACCAGTTCTTCGGTGGACATCTCGAGGTCGCGCAGCGCCGGCATGATGGCGTCTTCCATGTCCTCGATGCGCTCGATGCATTCGGCCAGCTTCAGCAGCTCGCCAAAGAAGCCGCTGCGGTACACCAGCGCCTCGGCCACTTCGTCGCCAACCGCGATCTGGGTCAGCAGCTCGGCCATCGGGATCGAGAACAGCGTGTCCATCAGCGACATGATACCCACCGTGAACGCAATGTCGGCCACGTGGCGGTGCGCCGGGCGCAGCTTGTGGGCCAGCAGTTCCAGCAGCCGGCCGCGGGTGGTGGCCAGCATCAGCAGCGGGGTCTGGTGGCCGCCGCGCTTGCCCGGTTCGGCATACAGCATGATCTGCAGCCAGCGCTGCAACTGGCGGCGGCCGAGGATCGCCACGGCCTGGCTCAGCGAATCGATGCGCTGGCGCGCGCCCACCGCCGGCGTGTTCACCAGGCGCAGCAGGTTGATCGCCAGCGACGCATCGCGCTTGATCGCCCGTTCGATCTCGATATTGTCGGCGTCGGACACGACCAGCGTCATCAGCTCCATCACGGCCAGCTGCGACGGCGACAGCTTCTTGCCGCTCATGATGGCCGGCCTGGCGAAATAATAGCCCTGGAAGTAGTCGAAACCCAGGTCCAGGCACGTCGCGAATTCCTCGCGCGTTTCGACTTTTTCCGCAACCAGCCGCTTGCCGGCGCCTTTCAGGCTGGCGGCCAGGGCGGCCAGCGCGGCGGGCTGCGCGTCGGCCTGCCAGCCACGCATGCTCAGCTTCACGAATTGCGTCATCGGCAGCATGGCCTGCAACTGCGCGCTGTCGCCGCGCACATCGTCCAGCGCGAACTGGAAGCCGTGGCTGGCCAGGTCGGCCATCCGCGCCAGCACCTCGGGCGTGGCCTGCAGGGTCTCGACGATCTCCAGCACGATTTTCTCGCGGGGCAGGAAGCCGAAGATATCGCTGTGGAGCGCATGTTCATCGATATTGACGAACCCCAGCCCGTCGCCGATGACTTTTTCCACGCCCAGCTGCGACGCATGGGCGATCACGGCCGCCGTGGCGGACAGCTCGCTGGTATCGATGTGCGCGGGGCCGACCGGGCCGTTACGGAACAGCAGCTCATAGCCGAACAGTGCGCCGTGGCGGTCGAGGATGGGCTGGCGGCCGAGGTAGAACTCGCGCACGCGCAGGGACGGGGACTGGCTGGCGCCGGACAGGTCGATCATGGGAAAACGTTCTCTCTATTTTTTATTATTTTGACAGCCCCGGCGCCACAGGGGGCGGAAATATGTTTTTCTGAGGTAATCCATCCACAAAACACAGCATTTCGCCGGCCGCGCATGCCGTCCAGCGCTCGTTCGTCGTCAGCGGCTGGGTGACGATGATCGCCACCCGGTCGTGCGGCGTGGTCACCTGCGAAAAGTCCACGCGCACGTCTTCGTCGGACAGGATCGCCGTGTCGAACGGGTGCTGGCGCACCAGCCAGAACAGGTTGGTGGAACAATGCGAAAACAGCGCCGAGCCATCGGACAGCATCATGTTGAACGTGCCATGGGCGGCAATGCCGGGGACCAGTTCGCCCAGCGCGGCGCCGAGCTCATCCAGCGCCGGGCGGGTATCGCCGAAGCGGCGGCGCAACTCCTGCAGCAACCAGCAGAACGCCCGCTCGCTGTCGGTGGTGCCGACCGGCCGGTACGGTCCGTCGAGGACGGGATTGAATGTCTTCAGGTCGCCGTTATGGGCGAACACCCAGTAGCGGCCCCACAGCTCGCGCATGAACGGATGGCAGTTCTCCAGCGCCACCTCGCCTTGCGTGGCCTTGCGGATATGGGCAATGACGTTGCGCGACTTGATCGGGTAGGTCTTGATCAGCGTGGCCACCGGTGAATCGACGGCCCTCTGGTGATCGACGAAATGGCGCACGCCGGCGCCTTCGAAAAATGCGATGCCCCAGCCATCGTGGTGGACATCGGTTCGGCCGCCGCGCAGGGCGAAGCCGGTAAAACTGAACACAATGTCGGTCGGCACATTGCAGTTCATTCCCAGGAGTTGGCACATGGTATGACGTGGTAAGGTATTGCCGACCGTCACCTTACCACAGCTGCGCCACTGGAGATCCGGGCGCCGGATATGTGTTGCGAATGGGTACCGATGTTCAATGCCGCAGAAGTTAATGCAGTAAGACAGGTTGACTCATCAGCGAGTCGTAGTTGCCGAGGAATTCGTCGATTTCCTCCATCGTGGGTTCGTTGGCGATCAGCTGGTTGACATCGCGCCGGAAGTTCTGCGCCAGGACGCCGGCAATGAAGATTTCACGCTTGCCGCCCTTGTCGACGATTTCATAGCCGCCGAAGCGCAGGGATTCGAGATCGCGATCCGGTCCGAACTCGACGACGCTGTACTGCTCGCTGTTGTAGATGAGGTTCATATCGCTTCCTTCTCTCAAGGACGAAACCGGCGGGTTCCGTATTGTTGGGCTTTCCATTTCACTTTCGAGGTGGGGCTGTGGCAGCCCATTTCAAGAGGCGAGCCGGCGAAGTCAGGAAGCGAAGGCAGATGCCGCGACATCGTCGCAGAGGGACAGCAGCGTATCGTAGGGCGGCGCCGACAACATCGCGCGCAACTGTCCGACATGGGTGGCATCAGCCAGGCTGATATAAAGCTGCGCCGGCTGGCGCCGCAAGAGACGGTTCAATGTAACACGCAATATCACGTTACCGGCGCAGCATAGGCAGCCGGGGGCGATACGGTGCACTTGCACGCCGGGCGCCTCGGCAAGCGGGGAATGCGGATCGGCCAGGCCTTCGATGATGACGGCCGCCGGCGCGGGTGGCGGCAGTGCGCCGCCACCCGCAATGCCGGCTGACGGGGCGGCGGGCAGGCGCGCCGCGATCGCGGTTTCACGATCGAGGGCGCGCCGGCCAGTCACCAGCGTTGTGGGAACGGGAGACGGCAAATCAGACTTGCTGGTTTTTCTTGGCGAGCTTGCCCGGCTCCACGCCCAGCTGTTTCAGCTTGCGATACAGGTGGGTGCGTTCCAGGCCCGTCTTCTCGGCCACGCGCGTCATGCTGCCGCCTTCGCGCCCCAGGTGGTGCTCGAAGTACATGCGCTCGAAGGCATCGCGCGCCTCGCGCAGCGGCAGGTCGAACGACAGGCTGAACATGTGGCCTTCGCCACCGCTGCCACGCGCCACCGCGATGCCGTGCGCGCCCTGCGGTGGCATCGGCGGCACCCCAAAGCTCGGTGGCGCCGCTTCCTCGACGGGCGGCAGGGCGGCCGGCCGCTGCGCCATCACGGGTGCTCGCACCACTTCCTGGCCGCGCGCCAGCCCGGCCTGCACCGCCTTCAGCAGCTTCTGCATGGCGATCGGCTTTTCCAGGAAATTGAGCGCGCCGATGCGCGTGGCCTCGACCGCGGTGTCGATCGTCGCATGGCCGGACATCATGATGACCGGCATCGTCAGCAGGCCGTCGCGCTGCCACTCCTTCAGCAGCGTGACGCCGTCCGTATCCGGCATCCAGATGTCGAGCAGGACCAGGTCGGGGGCCCCGGCCGCGCGGGCCAGGCGCGCCTGCTGGGCATTTTCCGCCAGCGTGACCGCATGCCCTTCGTCACCGAGGATTTCCGAGAGCAGCTCCCGGATACCCATTTCATCATCAACTACGAGAATGTTTGCCATCTATCCCTGCCCTTCTGTTCTTTTGCACCGGTTGCCCGGCATTGTGCTGGTCGTGACAACGATTTTATGTGTCCTTCAATATTATGCCAACTGCACCGGTGCCAACTTTAACAGCAAAATCAGTACCGAAGCGCCACAACCGTCCGGATGGTTCTGGATGTCGATCCTGCCGCCATGCTCGTCGACGATCTTCTTCACCATGGCCAGGCCCAGGCCGGTGCCGCGCGCTTTCGATGTCACGTACGGCTCGAAGGCGCGCGCCAGGATCTTCGGTGCGAAACCGGGGCCATTGTCCGAGATCGACAGCCGCACCGCAATGCGCGTGCCGCCGTCCGCGCTCTGGTAATGGATCGCCTCGGTGACCACGTCCACGCGCGGCGCGCGGGTGCCATCAAGCACTTCCGGCAGGTCGGCCAGCGCATCCTGGGCATTCTGCAACAGGTTGTGGATCACCTGCCGCAACTGCGTTTCGTCGCCCATCACCATCGGCAGGTAAGGCGCCAGGTGCGCGCGGATGATGTCGTTCCCATCGCCGGCCACATACAGGTGGAGGATTTCCTCCACCAGGTCGTTCAGGTCGAGCGGCTCGAGCTGGGCCGGCGGCGTGCGCGCGTAATCGCGGAAGTCGTCGACCATCCGCTTCATCGCGGCCACCTGGTTGACGATCGTGCCGGCGCTCTTGTTGAGCAGCTCCACGTCGGCCGGCCCCAGTTTGCTTTCCAGCTTCATCTGCAGCCGCTCGGCCGACAGCTGGATCGGCGTCAGGGGATTCTTGATTTCGTGCGCCAGCCGGCGTGCCACCTCGCCCCATGCGATCGAGCGCTGCGCCGAGATCACGTCGGTGATGTCGTCGAATACCACGATGTAGCCGCCGCCGCCCTCCAGCGGCAGGCGCGAGCCGCGCGTCAGCAGGATCAGGTCGCTGTCGTCCGGATTGCTGGCCAGCCGCGGGATTTCGATCTGGCGCTGCCAGTGCAGGCGCTGCACGTTGCGGCCGGCCGCCGATTGCGCGCTCTGGGCGGAAAACGCGGCGATCACGGCAGCGGCAAATTCGTGCATGCCGTCCACGTCGGCCAGCGGCTTGCCGATCAGGGTCACGCCGGCCTTCTGCAGGATCCGTTCGACCGAGTCGTTGCACGTCACGAGCCGGAATTCCGTGTCCAGCACCATCACGCCGGCCGACATGTTGGCCAGCACGGACTCCAGGTGGGCCTTGGCGTTCTGCAGCGCGATGCGGTTGCGTTCCACCGCACTGCGCGCCTCGGAAAGCTGGCGCGTCATCGTGTTGAAGCTCTGGGTCAGCGTGCCCAGTTCGTCGGAACTGGCGACGATCGGGCGTGGCGACAGGTCGCCCTCGGCCACCGCGCGGGTGCCTTCGGCCAGCAGCAGCAGCGGCTGCGCCAGGTCGTTGGCGATCAGGAAGGCGGCGGCGATCGCACCGAACACGGCCAGCAGCAGCGTCAGCGTCAGCGTATAGACGTACATGCGGCGCAAGCCATCGCGGGCAACGTAGCGCTCCTTGTATTCGCTGTAGGCGGTGCGCAGCATTTCGCCGTCGCTCGCCAGTTGCGGCGCGACCGCCTGGATGATCTGCAGGTAGCGCGGCGCGAGGCGCCCGCCGGACGGCTGCACCGGATCCGGCACCGGCATCAGCACGCGCAGCCGCAGCACGTTGTTCGGATCGGGCAGCATGGCCGCCCCGCGCTCGTCGCGCGCTTCGCTGCCGCCTTCGGGCACCGCGTATGGCGGCTCTTCCTGCGCCTTGGCCATCATGGCGGCGCTCGGCAAATCGCCGGACAGGTTGGTGCGGCGCTCGCCGATGGCGGAGACGATCAGGCCGCCCTCGGCATCGACGATGATCGCGCTCTGCGTGCGCGGATGCTCCTTGACGAAGCGTGCCAGCGCCGACGGCGCCGCGTAGAACGGCAGCGAAGCCAGTTCCTGCGCCGTCTTGTCCGCCTCGCCCTTCAGCTCCGTCAGCGACGCATCGAGCGCCGAGCGGCCCAGGTCCAGCCCCGCCTCCAGCGCTTCCTCGACACGCACGTTGAACCACGAATCGATCGAGTGCGACACGAACTGCACGGAAACCAGGAAGATCACGAGCCCCGGCAGTACGCCGATGGCGGCGAACAGCATCACCAGCCGCGTCATCAGCCGCGAGCCGAACTTGCCGCTCTTGTAGCGTGAGTAGAGCCGGAACAGGGAAACGCCGACCAGCAGCAGCAGCGCGACGGCCACCGCCGCATTCAGGCCCAGCAGCCAGGAATAATGGCGTTCGAAGAAACCGGAACTGTCGGAAGCGGACGCCAGCAGGAACAGCAGGATGCTGCACACGGCGCCTGCAACGACGAACAGATACCGCAAGGCCTTGGTCACTTACTCCGCCCTGTACTGGAAGGTTCTCTTCTGCGAAGCCAGGTTCCAGTCGCGGTTGTTGAAAGCGTTGACCTGGATCGGCTTGGGCAGGTAATCGCGGTCCATGCCCATGCTGAGGGTGACGTTGTAGATTTCGCCGACCTTCAGCGCGCCGCGCGGCGCCACCACCCAGCGCGTGGGCCGGCGGATGAAGAACAGCGCATCATCCAGCGTTTCGAAGTTCTGCCGCACGCTGCCTTCGATCCGCACATGGTACTGGCGCGTCAGCACATCGTACCAGAGCTTGTGGGTGCGCCTGGCGGTCACCGCCTTCTCGTCGAACCAGTACCAGCGCGGCCGCGTGAAGGTGATCTGCGTCGAGAAGTTCAGCGCGACGCCATATTGCAGCGCGTCTTCCAGGCCGTGGTTCAGGTCGAAGGAGTACGCGGCGGACAGGCGGTAACCCTCTTCCGCCGCTTCGATGTAGGCGCGGGTTATTTCGACGGTTCCTTGAGCACGGGCAGCCTGCGGCAGGGCGCAGGCCAGCATCAGCAGCATTTGCCAGCAGAGGAATCGAACGAATCGGGGGATCACTTGCGCTTGTATGTGGTTAGGGCCGAAAACAGGAGCCAGTAACGTGATACAGCAAATGAATACTGCTGATACTGGCCGGAATTGCTACGCATCCCTGGATCGATACATGTAAGAACTTCAGCATCTGCACTTTTCAGCATCTGCTTCAGCTTCTGTGAACGTCATGCATCCTTCTGGAACAACGCGTAAAACAGTCCATCGTGATCCTGTTCGGCACCGCCCACGGGCAGCAGCTGACCGGGCGCATCGAGTCGCGTGGCGCGATTGCGCACCGCGAAAGCGGCCGCCTGCGCCTCGGATTCCTGCGGCCACAACGAACATGTCACGAACAGCAATTTACCATTGGGCTGCAGCATCTGCCAAAGATTGTCGAGAATTTGCGCGGAAAGTGTTGCAAGTTGGAGCGTATCGCCCTTGCGGCGCAGCCAGCGGATATCCGGGTGGCGGCGCACGATGCCGGAAGCGGTGCATGGCACATCGGCCAGGATGCGCTCGAACGGCTGCCCATCCCACCAGTCGCGGCCCTGTGCCCCGGCTGCCTGCAGCGTGGCCGACAGTTCCAGCCGGTCCAGGTTTTCCTGCACGCGGGCCAGCCGCTGCGGGTCGACATCCAGCGCGGTAACGTTCGCGTTGGCCAGTTCGAGGATGTGGCCGGTCTTGCCGCCTGGTGCGGCGCAAGCGTCCAGCACGCGCATGCCGTCCTGGACATCGAGCAGCTGCGCGGCGAGCTGGGCGGCGGCATCCTGCACCGACACGTGACCGCTGTCGAAGCCGGGAATCAGATGCACGCCGACCGGCTTGTCCAGCCGCACCGCCGAGGCGCCGATGCGGCGCGCACCGATGCCGGCCTGGGCTAGCTGCTCCAGGTAAGCCTCGACCGTGCCCTTGCGGGTATTCACGCGCAGCGTCAGCGGCGGTGCTACGTTGCCGGCCGCAAGCACCTCCTCCCACTGCTGCGGATACGCGGTGATGGCCGCGTCGATCCACCATTGCGGGTAGTTCCAGCGCGCCTGCGGCTGCTGCAGCACGTCGGCCAGCAGCGTATCGCGTTCGCGCAGGAAGCGCCGCAGCAGCGCGTTGACCATGCCTTTCGCCCGCACGGTATCCGGGTGGGCGCCGGCCGCGGTCACGGCCTGGTCGACGACAGTGAAGGCTTCGTACGGCGCCGGGCCATCCTCGCCCGCCCCCATCAGCGGCAGCGCCGCGGCCAGCAGCGCGCCGACCATCGGGTCCGGCGCCTTCGGCGCCATCGCGGCCACCAGCGCGTCGCTGCGGCCCAGCTGGCGCATCGCCCGGTAGGCCACGTCCTGGATCGCGCCGCGCGCCTGCGGCGTGGCGGCGGGATTGGCGAACACGCCGGCCAGCGCCTGCGGCAGCGCCATGCCGCCGCGCACCTGGACCACGGCGGCGGCCGCGCCCAGCAGCGCAAACGCCAGCGAATCGGACTTCAGCTCGGCCTGGAACTCGGTTTGCAGCCGGGGCTTCAGGTCGCGGTGATGGCTGGCGCGCGGGCCGGACGGCGCTTCCGGCCGGGCGCGGGGCTGCTCATCCCGAAGCCGCTCGGCCGGGCGGGATTCGGCCCTGCGTGCCGCGCCCTTCGCACGGGTGGCGTCCCAGGGGCCGGCTGCGGGCCGTTGCGCCGCTGGCGCGGCCACGGGGGCCGACGCGGCTGGCTGCGCGGCTGGCCCGGCCACCGGCTTGGCCGCTGGCTTGGCGGCTGGCTTGGCGGCTGGCCTGGCCGGCGGTTTGGCCACGCCGGCAGTGTTGGCGGAAGCCGGTTTGCGGGCAGCCGGCTTTTTCGTGGCCGGAGCTGGCTTGCTCTTCAGCGACAGCGTCGGGCGCTTGTTCATCGTGTGCTTTCGTGGTGCTCTGTCAAGGGCGGGATTGTAGCAGTGCGGCGCTCCCGGCACGCCACTTGTCAATTATCAAGCGGGAACGCAAACCGGTATAATGTCCGATCTTCGAGACGCGTTTTGCGCGTTTTTTACACTGTTTTACTTCCGTCCAGATCCGACCGAATCCGCCCATGCTCGCCCAACAAAAACAACAGATCGCCGCCCTGTTCCAGGCCGCCCTCGCCCCGCTGCTGGAAGGCACCTCCGTGACCGCCAACGTGGTGCTCGAGCGCCCACGCGACCCGGCGCATGGCGACGTCGCCTGCAACATCGCCATGCAACTGGCGAAGCAGCTGAAAATGAACCCGCGCGAGCTGGCCACCAGGATCGTCGCCGCGCTGCTGGAAAACCCCGAAGGCAAGTCGCTGGTCGCCTCGGCCGACATCGCCGGCCCCGGCTTCATCAACCTGCGCGTGGCCGACGCCGCCAAGCAGGCCGTCGTCAAGGCCGTGCTGGCGCAGGGCGCCGCATACGGCCGCGGCGAAGCCGGCACCGGCAAGAGCGTGATCATCGAATTCGTGTCGGCCAACCCGACCGGTCCGCTGCACGTGGGCCACGGCCGCCAGGCGGCGCTGGGCGACGCGCTGTCGTCGCTGTTCGAGGTACAGGGCTTCGGCGTGACCCGCGAGTTCTACTACAACGACGCCGGTGTGCAGATCCACACGCTGGCCACTTCCACGCAGGCACGCGCCCGCGGCTTCAAGCCGGGCGACGCCGAGTGGCCCGACCCGGCCTACAACGGCGACTACATCGCCGACATCGCCGCCGACTTCCTGCTCAAGAAAACCGTGTCTGCCAGCGATGGCGCCCCCGTCACCGGTTCCGGCGACGTGGACGACCTGGAATCGATCCGCGCGTTTGCCGTCACCTACCTGCGCAACGAGCAGGATATCGACCTGCAGGCATTCGGCGTCAAGTTCGACAATTATTACCTGGAATCGTCGCTGTACAAGGACGGCAAGGTGGAAGCCGCGGTCGGCGCGCTGGTGGCCAACGGCCACACCTACGAGGATGGCGGCGCGCTGTGGCTGCGCACCACCGACTACGGCGACGACAAGGACCGGGTGATGCGCAAGACCGACGGCACCTTCACCTACTTCGTGCCGGACGTGGCTTACCACATCGTCAAGTTCCAGCGCGGCTTCACCCAGGCGATCAACGTGCAGGGCTCCGACCACCACGGCACCATCGCGCGCGTGCGCGCCGGCCTGCAGGCGGTCGGCATGGGCATCCCGCAGGGCTACCCCGACTACGTGCTGCACAAGATGGTCACCGTGATGAAGGATGGCGCCGAGGTGAAGATCTCCAAGCGCGCCGGCTCCTACGTGACGGTGCGCGACCTGATCGAATGGTCCGGCGGCGGCGACATCGCCAGGGGCCGCGACGCCGTGCGCTTCTTCCTCATCTCGCGCAAGGCCGATACCGAATTCGTGTTCGACGTCGACGTGGCGCTGAAGACCAGCGACGAGAACCCGGTGTATTACGTGCAGTACGCGCACGCCCGCATCTGCTCCGCACTGGCGAACTGGGGCGGCGACGAGGCGCAGCTGGCGAACGTCGACCTGTCGCTGCTGACCCAGCCGCACGAAGCCAGCCTGCTGGCCAAGCTGGCGGAGTACCCGGAAATGCTGCAGCGCGCCCAGGCCGAACTGGGCCCGCACCAGGTCGCGTTCTACCTGCGCGACCTGGCCAGCGAACTGCACAGCTACTACTTCGCGCACAAATGGCTGCTCGATGACGACGAAGCGCTGAAGCTGGCCCGCCTGGCGCTGGCGCTCGCCACCCGCCAGGTGCTGCGCAACGGCCTGGCACTGATCGGCGTTTCCGCGCCGGAGAAAATGTAAGACGACCTGAAAGGACTTCCCGCACAATGAGTTTCCGCTCTTCCCCCCGGCTGCCGCAACGCCAGCAGGGCAGCACGCTGGTCGGCATCATCATCGGCCTGGTCATCGGCCTGGTCGTCGCGGTGATCGTGGCCCTGATGATCACCAAGGGGCAGTCCCCGTTCACCGAACGCACGTCGCGCGCCGGCAAGCCGGCCGAATCGTCCGGCAAGATCGCCGATCCGAACAAGCCCATGTACGGCAACCGCGACGCGGTGCGCAGCGCCAACCGCGACTTCGAACGCGAGCAGAAGCAGCCGCCACAGGAAAGCCAGCCGCCGATGCCGGCCGCCGATCCGCTGCAGGCCGTGGTCGACCGGATCCAGAACGGCACTGAGCCGAAAGCCGCCACGCCGGCCGCACCGGTGCCGCCCAACACGGCCGCGCCACCGACGCAGTCGGCAGCGCCGGCGCCTTCTCCGGCAGGCGAGGACAAGTGGGTGTATTACCTGCAGGCCGGCGCCTACCGCGAAACCGCCGATGCCGAAGCGGTGCGCGCCAAGCTTGCACTGCTGGGCTTCGAAGCGTCCGTGACCGACCGCACCACCGATTCCGGCGTGCTGCACCGCGTGCGCGTGGGCCCGTTCTCGCAGGTCGAGACCATGAACAAGGTGCGCAGCAAGCTGTCCGAAAACGGCGTCGACGTCGCCGTGGTCCGCAACCAGAAATGATGGAGCAACGATGCACATGCTGAAACAGATCCTTTCCGCCGCCGTGTTCTGTGCCGCAGGCCTGGCCTTTGCCGCCGGCGCGGCCGCCTCGCCAGCCGCGCCGAAGGAAGGCGCCGAGTACAAGGCGCTGCCGGCGCCGCAGCCGACCGACACCGGCAAGAAGGTGGAAGTGATCGAGTTCTTTGCCTACTGGTGCCCGCATTGCCACACCTTCGATCCGATCCTGTCGGCCTGGGTGAAGAAACAGGGCGACAACATCGTCTTCAAGCGCGTGCACGTGCCGTACAACGAGCGCCTGGCGCCGCAGCAGAAGCTGTACTACGCGCTCGAATCGCTGGGCCTGGCCGACGCCATGCAGGCGAAAGTGCTGGGCGCGCTGCATGGTGGCGGCCAGCGCTTCACCAGCGACGAGGAAGTGTTCGACTGGGTGGCGCGGAACGGTGTCGACAAGCAGAAATTCATCGACGCCTACCGCTCGTTCGGCGTGGCCGGCAAAGTGCGCCGCTCAAGCGCGCTGATGGACAGCTACAAGGTCGAATACTGGCCGCTGATCGTCGTCGACGGCCGCTGGCAGGCTTCGCCGAGCCTGACCGGCGAAGCCAACAAGAACCTCGATACCGAGGCCGCGCAGCAGCAGGCCACCACGCAAGTGCTCGACTTCCTGGTCGCGAAGGCGAAGGCCGAGAAGAAGTAATGGCCGAAAGTGCGGCCGCCAGCGGCCTGCGTGTGTTCATCACCGGCGCCTCCAGCGGCATCGGCGCCGCCCTCGCGGCGCGCTATGCGCGCGACGGCGCCACCCTCGGCCTGTTTGCCCGCCGCGAAACGGCGCTGCGCGAGCTGGCGCTCTCCCTGCCCTCTCCCAGCCTGCATCGCATCTATCCCGGCGACGTCTGCGACCACGCGGCGCTTGCCGCCGCGGCGCGCGACTTCATCGCCTGCGCGGGCGGCATCGACATCGTGATCGCCAGCGCCGGCATCTCGCACGGCACGCTGACCGAAGTGGCGGAAGACCTGCCGGTATTCGAGGCGATCATCGCCACCAACGTCACCGCCACGGTCGCCACGTTCGGCCCGTTCATCGACGCGATGCGCGAACAGGGCCACGGCACGCTGGTCGGCATCGCCAGCGTTGCCGGCGTGCGCGGGCTGCCGGGCGGCGGCGGCTACAGCGCGTCGAAGGCTGCCGTCGTCACCTACTGCGAAGCGCTGCGGCTGGAAATGCGCCGCCACGGCATCCGCGTGGTAACGATCGCGCCCGGTTATATCGACACGCCGATGACGCGGCATAACAAGTACCGCATGCCGTTCCTGATGGCGCCGGAACGCTTTGCCGACCGGGCGGTGCGCGCCATCGGCGGCGGCGTGCGCTACCGCGTGATCCCGTGGCAGATGGGTATCGTGGCGAAGCTGCTGCGCTGGCTGCCGGACGCGCTGTATGATCTCGCCTTTGCCCGCGCGCCACGGAAAGCGCGCAAGAACGCCTCATGACCGATTCCAACTCCCTGCCGGACGCCGCGCGGATCCGCGCGCGCTGCGCCGCCAGCGCTTCCCATGTCGCCATCGAAGCGGTGGCCGAGACGGGTTCCACCAATGCCGACCTGCTGGCGCGGCTGCCGGCCGGCGCACTGCCCGGCCCTGTCCTGCGCATCGCCGAAGTGCAGACCGCCGGCCGTGGCCGCGCCGGCCGGCCGTGGCTCTCGGCGCCGGGCGCGTCGCTGACGTTTTCGCTGGCATGGCCGTTCAAGGGCCCCCTGCACCGGCTGGCCGGGCTGCCGCTGGCGGTCGGCGTGGCACTGGCCGAAACGGTGGCATCGCTGGATGTGCCGGTGCAGCTGAAATGGCCGAACGACCTGATGAAGGATGGCGCCAAGCTGGCCGGCATCCTCGTTGAAACAGGCACCGCGCCCGATGGCGCGCCATGGGCCGTGATCGGCTGCGGCATGAATCTCGCCATGCCGGACGAGATGGAAGCGGCAATCGGCCGCCCGGTATCGTCGGCGCCGTGGCTGGCGCGGATGGACCGCAACGAACTGGTGGCACTGCTGCTGTCGCGCCTGGCCGCCGTGCTGGCGGAGTTCGACGACACCGGCTTTGCACCGTTCCGCGACCGGTGGAACGCGCTGCAGGCCTGGCGCGGCCAGCCGGTGAACATCCTCGACAACGGCAACGTGGTGCAGCAGGGCCTTGCCGCAGGCGTCGACGACGCCGGCCGGCTGCTGCTCGACACGCCCGCGGGCCGCGTGGCGGTATTGTCCGGCGACGTTTCGCTGAGGCTTGCATGAGCGCTTGCGCCGGCACCTGGCTGGTGGTCGACGCCGGCAACACCCGCGTCAAGTGGGCGCTGGCCGATGCCGGCGCGCCGGCCGGACAGTGGCGCCTGCACGGGGCGATGGCGCACGGAATGCTCGATACGCTCGGCAGCGAGTGGCAGGCAACGGGTATCGCGCCGGCGCGCGTGCTGGTGGCCAACGTGGCCGGCGGCGGCGTGCGCGCCGCGATCGAAGCCGCGCTGCGGCTCTGCGCGCCGGATGCGGCGGTCGAGTGGTTCGCCTCCGTGCCGCGGCGTGCGGGCATCCTGAACGGCTACGCCAATCCCGCGCAACTGGGCTGCGACCGCTTTGCCGCCGCGATCGGCGCACGCGCGCTGGCACCGGGACGCGACCTGGTCATCGCCAACTGCGGCACGGCGACGACCGTCGATGCGCTCGCGGCGGATGGCACATTCATCGGCGGCATGATCCTGCCGGGGCTGCGGCTGATGTCCGGCGCGCTGGCGCGCAATACGGCGCAACTGCCGCAGATCGATGCCGGCACCGCCTTGCCGCCCACGTTCGCGGACAATACCCATGACGCCATCCTGTCCGGCTGCCTGGCGGCGCAGGCCGGCGCGATCGAACGCGCGATTGCCGCGCACGGCGGCGCGCCATGTATCATTTCCGGCGGCGCCGCGCCGCTGATCGCGCCCGCACTGACCATGCCGGCGCGCCATGTGGACAATATCGTAATGCTCGGCCTGCACGCGGCACTGCTGGCTGGCGGATTGGATCAAACATGCTGAGTTTGCGATGCTGAAGTTCTGTTTCTTTGCGCTGCTGGCCGCCAACGTGGCGGTGTTTGCAATGGGCCAGGGCTTCGTGGGCAATATGGCCGACGGCGAACGGGAACCCGCGCGCCTGGCCAAGCAGCTGAACGCGAAGGCGCTGACAGTGATTCCGCCGGCGCAGGCCAGTTCCGCCGCGGCCGCCGCCGCGCCGCCCGGACCACCGCCGAAGGATGAAGCGGTGGCCGTGGCCTGCATCGAAGTCGGCAACTTCGTGCTGGCCGATGCGCGCCGCTTCGAGGCCGAACTGGCGCCGCTGGAACTGGGCGACCGCCAGTCGCGGCGCAACGTGCCGGGCCAGGAAGTGTCCAGCTACGTGGTCAACATCCCGCCGTTCGCCAACCGGGAAGCCGCCAACCGCAGGGCCGCCGACCTGCGCGCGAAGGGTGTCGACAACTTCTACATCATCCCCGAAGGCCAGCCGATGCACCTGGCGATTTCGCTGGGCGTATTCAAGCAGGAAGCCGCCGCGCAGACGCAGCTCGCCGCCCTGGTCAAGCAAGGCGTCGCCGGCGCCCGCATCACGCCGCGCTACGTCCCCTCGAAACAGCTCGTCTTCCAGTTCCGCGACATCGGCACCACCACCCGCGCCCGCCTCGAAAGAATCGCCACCGGCTTCAAAGGGCAGCAAGTCCGCAAGTGCCAATAAAAGTTTCCCAAAACCGGGGTCTGACCCCGGTTTTGGGAAACTTTCCGCATTACTAATTGATCTCGCGCTGCACGATCAGTGGCTTGAGCCGCAGGGCGGTGGGCAGGCGGGCGGCGGCGGCGGCAGCTTCTTCGCGGGAGACGAAGGGGCCGCCGTACAGCCGGTACAGCGGTCCGACTTGCACCACGGAGAAATCGCTGCCGCGGGTGGCGCCGGCGACCCGTTCGCGCATCATGGCGGCGCTGGATTCCTTGGCGTAGGCACCCAGTTGCAGGTAATAGCCGTTGGAGGACGGCGCCGCGGTATCCGGCGCCGTGTCGCGCGACAGGATGAAATCTTCCAGTTCGTCCGGCCCGGCGTTGGCCAGCAACGGGGCGCCCGGCTGCAGCGCGCTCAGGGGCACGCCTTCCACCGCGGCGATGACGACGCCAGCCTTGCGCGCTGCGATCATCCTGTCGATTTCGTCCGGCATCAGGCGCGTCACTTCGAGCTCGCTGCTGCCGTTGACCAGCAGTCCCAGTTTCAGCGCCGCCGTGTAGGAAACATCGATCACGCGCGACGACTTGAACGGCCCGCGGTCGTTGATGCGCACCACGACGGATTTGCCGTTCGACAGGTTGGTCACCCGCGCATAGGACGGAATCGGCAGGGTCGGATGCGCCGCCGACATCTTGTACATGTCATACAGTTCGCCGGACGACGTGCGCTGTCCATGGAACTTCTTGCCGTACCAGGTGCCGAGCCCGCGCGCGGTATATGGCTTGTCGTGCGGGATCGGCTCGTACGTTGTGCCGAACACTGTATAGGGACGATTGGCGCGCGGCAGCGGCGGGTCGTTGCGGACCTCGGCATCGGGCGTTTGCAGCAGGTTCGGCGGCGGGTTTTCGCCCGGACCGTCGTCCTTGTAATAGCCGCCGCGGCCGGAGCCGGCCGCCGGCAGGTCGGGCACGCCCGGTTCGCGGTGTTTCGGCTTGACCTTCGGCGCGCCCGGCAGCTTGCCGACGACTTCCGGGCCGCCGCAGCCGGCCAGCGCCAGCATGGCCGCCAGCAATGCGCACGTCCCGGCACGGGACCAGTGAACAGAAGACCGGCGCGCCATCAGGTCTGCACCAGCTTGCGGTGACGCTGCACGCTCATCAGGATGCCGGACACGATGCCCAGTGTCAGCAAGGCGGTGCCGCCATAACTCATGAATGGCAGCGGCACGCCCACTACGGGCAGGATGCCGCTCACCATCCCCATGTTCACGAATGCATACGTGAAGAAAATCATCGTCATCGCTCCTGCCAGCAGGCGAGTGAAAAAGTTGGGTGCGTTGGCCGCGATCATCATGCCGCGGCCGATCAGCAGCAGGTACAGCAGCAGCAGGAACAGGTTGCCCACCAGGCCGAACTCTTCGGAGTACACGGAAAAGATGAAGTCCGTGGTGCGCTCGGGGATGAATTCCAGGTGCGTCTGCGTACCCTTGGTCCAGCCCTTGCCCACCACGCCGCCGGAGCCGATCGCGATGGTGGACTGGATGATGTGGAAGCCCTTGCCCAGCGGGTCGGCTGTGGGGTCGATCAGTGTCATCACGCGTTCGCGCTGGTAGTCGTGCATCATCGACCAGGCCACCGGCAAGAAGCAGGCGCCGGCCACCGCCAGCGCCAGCATCGCGCGCCACGGCAAGCCGGCGAGATAGATCACGGCGAAGCCGGCGGCGACCACCAGCAGCGACGTGCCCAGGTCCGGCTGCCGCATCACCAGCGCCACCGGCACCAGCAGCAGCAACGCGCCCACCACGTAGGAGTGCCAGCGCAGATGACCCTGCTGGTTCTGGAAGTACCAGGCCAGCATCAGCGGCACGGCGATCTTGGCCAGCTCGGAAGGCTGGATGTCGATGATGCCGATATGCAGCCAGCGCCGCGCGCCCAGCTTGATGGTGCCGAACAGCGCCACCGCCACCAGCAGCAGCACGGTCACCGCATAGGCGGGCACCGCGATCCGCATCAGGTTCTGCGGCGAGATGTTCGACGTGATCCACATGACCAGCACGCACATGGCGATATTGCGCAACTGGTCCTCGATCTTGCCTTCGATGCCCAGGCTGGCCGAATACAGCGTGATCAGGCTGGTCGTCAGCAGCAGCATCAGCAGCAGCAGCAGCGGTGGATCGAACACCGCCACATAGGGTTTCAGGCGCCGCCACAGCGAGCGTCGTTCGTTGATGCGCATATTATTCCCTGTTCCCCGGCGCGATGGCCGCCGGTTGCTGCGGCCGAGATGGTACGGGGGCGGGCGCCTGTGTCACCGGACGCGCCGGCGCGGTTCGCGGCGCAGCCGGAGGAACCGCGGTCGCGGGACGTACCGGCACCAGTCCCGGCGCTGGCGGCACGGCCGCCGGCCGGGGTACCGCGTTCTGCGGCGCATTGCTTGCCCCGCCCTGCGCCCCGCCCTGTGCCGGCGCCGCCGCCGGCTGCCCGGGCGCCTGCGCGGCTCCCTGCGCGCCCTGCCCGGCCTGGCCCTGCTGCGCAGCCAGCTGTTCGCGCGCCAGTGCCGCCTCTTCCTCGGCGAGCGGGCCTTCGATGGGCTCGAACACTTCGGCATCTTCCTTCGGCACCTTGTCCGTGTTCTTTTCGGCCGGCCGCTTGCCGAGCATGTAGTAGTCGAGCACCTTGCGGGCGATCGGCGCGGCCACGGCACCGCCGAAGCCGGCGTTCTCGACCACCATCGCGATCACGATGCGCGGCTTGTCGGCCGGTGCGAAGGCGGTGAACAGCGCATTGTCGCGCAGGCGCTCGGCCAGCGTCTTGGCGTTGTACTTCTCGTTCTTGCGGATGCCGACGACCTGCGCGGTACCGGTCTTGCCGCCCACCGTGTATTGCACCCCGGCGAAGGCCCGGGTCGCGGTGCCGCCCTGCTCGCTGACCACGCCGACCATCGCATCCTTGATCAGGTCGATGTTCTGCTGCTTCAGCGGGATGCGGTAGCTTTCCTTCGGCACCGTCAGCGTGCGGGCGCGCGTGCCGCCATCCTCGATGATCTTGACCAGGTGCGGCTTCATCACGACACCGTTGTTGGCCAGGTTCGCCACCGCGTGGGCGATCTGCAGCGGCGTGTAGGAGTTGTAGCCGGAACCGTTCGACACGGAAATCGTGTCGCCGCCCACCCACTTGCCGGCCCGCGGATTCTTCTTGTAGCGCGACTGCTTCCATTCGCGCGACGGCAGCACGCCGGTCTTTTCGTTATCCAGGTCGATGCCGGTCTTCTGGCCGAAGCCGAACGGTTTCATGAAATCGTGGATCATGTCGATCCCCATGTCCCGGCCCAGTTGGTAGTAGTACGTGTTGCACGACACGACGATCGACTTGCGCAGGTCCACCGTGCCGTGGCCGCCCACCACGTCGTCACGGAACTTGTGGGTGCCGAGGAACATGTAGCCCGGATCGAAGATCGCCTGCGACGGCGTGCGCTTGCCCGTTTCCAGCGCGGCCAGCGCCATGAACGGCTTGAACGTGGAACCGGGCGCGTAGGTGCCGGACAGCGGCCGGTTCACCATCGGCCGGTCCAGCGATGTATTCAGTTCGTTCCAGCTCTGCGTGTCGATGCCGTCCACGAACAGGTTCGGGTCGTAGCCGGGCCGCGACACGTAGGCCAGCACATCGCCGGTGGACGGTTCGATCGCCACCAGCGCGCCGCGCCATTCGCCGAACGCTTCCTCGGCGACCTTCTGCAATTCGATGTCGATCGACAGGATCAGGTTGCTGCCGGACGTGGGCGGCGTGCGCGACAGCGTACGGATCGCCCGGCCGCCGGCCGACACTTCCACTTCCTCGTAGCCGGTAATGCCATGCAGGTGCTTTTCATAGCTCTTTTCCAGGCCTTCCTTGCCGATGTAGTCGGTGCCGTTGTAGTTCGCCGATTCCTCGCGCTCCTCGAGCGCCTTGGCTTCCTTCTGGTTGATGCGGCCGATGTAGCCGATCACGTGCGAAGCCGTCTCGCCCAGCGGGTAGTTGCGGAACAGGCGCGCCTGCACTTCCACGCCGGGGTAGCGGAAACGGTTCGCGGTAAAGCGCGCCACTTCCTCGTCGGACAGGCGGGTGCGCAGTGGAACGCTGGCGAAGTTCTTCGACTCGTCCATCAGCTTCTTGAAGCGGCGGCGGTCCTTCGGCGTCACCTCGACGATCAGCGCCAGCGCATCGATCATCTCCTCGAGCGGGATGCGCAGCTTGGAAGGCGTGATCTCGAGCGTGTACGCCGAAAAGTTGCGCGCCAGGATGACGCCGTTGCGGTCCAGGATCAGGCCCCGGTTCGGCTGGATCGGCACCACGGCGATGCGATTGTCCTCGGCCTGCGCCATGTAGTCGCTGTGCCGGATCACCTGCAGCCAGACCAGGCGCGCGAGCAGCAGCGCGAAGCAGATGAAGACGAGGGAGCCGAGCAGCGTCAGCCGCACCCGGAACAGGTGCAGTTCGCGCTCGTTGTTCTTCAGCTCGGTCATGGAGTGCTCAATGCCTGTGGCCCATCAGATCGGACGGGTATGGTCCTTGTCGACCGCGCGCCGCTGCGGCGCCAGCAGCAGCATCGTGATCAGGGGCCACAACAGCGCCGACACGAAGCTTTCGACGAAATAGAACCAGCCGGGGAACTTGCCGGAAACGATGAAGCGCACCAGCAACTGCACTGCCTGTGCCAGCAGCAGCAGCGGCAGCACGTGCATCGCCTGGGTGCTGATGCGGAACCACAGCACGCGCCGGTGCATCATGATCGCGCAATAGGACAGCAGCGTGTACGCCAGCGCGTTCTCGCCGAGCAGCGTGGCATCGTGCACGTCCATCAGCAGGCCGAGGCAGAACGCGGTGCCGATGCCCACGCGGCGCGGCTGGTGCACGCCCCAGAACACCAGTACCAGCGCGACGAAGTCGGGCGCGGCGATGAACTGCCCCCAGGGCATCAGGTTCAGCAGGAAGGCCGCGATCAGGCTGATCGCGATGAAGATGGGGCTGACGGGCAGCAGGATGTACTGCGGACGGTTCATCGGTTCTCCCTCGGGGCCGCGGGTGCGGGTACTGCAACCGGCGCATTGGCACGCGGCGCGGCCGTTGCCGCCGGCGGCGCGGCGGGCGTGGCCGCCTGCGGTTGCGGTGCTCCCGCCGGCCGCAGGCCCGGAGCCGCCGGCGCCGTGGTGGCGCCGGTGACCGGTGCCGCCGGCACAGTGGCCGGTGCCCCCGCGGCGGCGGCCGGCGTACCCGCGGCCGCGGTTCCCTGCGCACCCGCCGCTGTATCGGCCGCCTTCTTCTTCCTGACCGGCTTGCTCGTATCTTCTTCCGGCGGCCGCGGCGGTATTTCCGGCAGCGACATCAGGATCAGCAGTTGCGTATTGCGTTCGATGCCGGCCAGCGGCTGGCAGACCACGCGGCCGAACATGCCGTTCGCGCTGTTCTCGACCTGCGTGACGCGAGCCACCGCCAGGCCCGCGGGATACACGCCGTCGATGCCGGAGGTGATCAGGATGTCGCCCACCACCACGTCGGCATTCGGCGCCATGAAGCGCAGGTCCAGGTTGCCGGACTGGCCGCGGCCATAGGCCACGCTGCGCAGGCCGTTGCGCAGCACCTGCACCGGAATGGCCTGTTCCTTGTCGGTCAGCAGCGTGACTTCGGACGTGAACGGAAACACCCGTGTCACCTGCCCCACCACGCCCTGGTTGTCGATCACCGGCAGGCCGGCCGCCACGCCCTGCTGCGTGCCGCGGTTGAGAATCACCTTGCGGGTAAACACGTCGCGCGCGTCGTACAGGATTTCGGCCAGCATGGTCTTGCCGGGTACCTTCTCGCGGGCTTCCAGCAGCTTGCGCAGCTGCGCGTTTTCGGCCTGCGTGAGCTGCGCCTGCTGCAGCGTCTGCGCCATGGCGATCTGCTGGGTCTTCAGCTCGCGCACCTGTTTCTCCAGGCCGGACAGGGTGGAGAAATAGGTGCCCACGCCCACCAGCGCATCGCGCGGCAGCATCGCCACCACCTGCAGCGGGTACAGCACGGTACCGACTACCTGGCGCACCACGGTCAGCGCGCCCACGCGCGAGTCGAACAGCAGCAATGCGATCGAGATGCACGCGCAGATCATCATCTTGGCGCGCGCGGACGCCCCTTGCTTGAAGAGTGGCGGCGGACTGTATTCCATAGATCCTGAATGGACGTAGGCGGCCGCGCACATGGCACGGGCCGCCCGGGTATTGCTAACGCCTGGTTGCAATCAATTGCAAATGTAGATCGCAACCGCGATCAGGGCAGCGATTACTCGTAAGAGAAGATCGAGCCCAGCTGGTCCATGCGCTCCAGCGCCATGCCCGAACCGCGCACCACGCACGTCAGCGGGTCTTCGGCCACCAGCACCGGCAGGCCGGTTTCTTCCATCAGCAGGCGATCCAGGTCGCGCAGCAGCGCGCCGCCGCCGGTCAGCATCATGCCCTTTTCGGCGATGTCCGCGCCCAGTTCCGGCGGCGTCTGCTCCAGCGCGTTCTTCACGGCCGACACGATATTGTTCAGCGGGTCGGTCAGCGCTTCGAGGATCTCGTTCGACGAGATCGTGAACGAACGCGGAATGCCTTCGGACAGGTTGCGGCCCTTGACTTCCATTTCCTTCACTTCGGAGCCCGGGAAGGCGGAGCCGATCGCCTTCTTGATCGCCTCGGCCGTCTGTTCGCCGATCAGCATGCCGTAGTTGCGGCGGATGTAGTTGACGATCGCTTCGTCGAACTTGTCGCCACCCACGCGCACCGAGCCCTTATACACCATGCCGCCCAGCGAGATGATGCCCACTTCCGTGGTGCCGCCGCCGATATCGACCACCATCGAACCGGTCGCATCGGAGACCGGCAGGCCGGCGCCGATCGCGGCGGCCATCGGTTCCTCGATCAGGTAGACCTGCGAAGCGCCGGCGCCGAGTGCCGATTCGCGGATCGCGCGGCGTTCCACCTGGGTCGAGCCGCACGGCACGCAGATGATGATGCGCGGCGACGGGCGGAAGAATTTCGAGTCGTGCACCATGCGGATGAACTGCTTGAGCATCTGTTCGGTCACGGTGAAGTCGGCGATCACGCCATCCTTCATCGGGCGGATCGCCTCGATGTTGCCGGGTACCTTGCCCAGCATCTGCTTGGCTTCCTTGCCTACCGCCTGTATCGTTTTCTTGCCATTCGGGCCGCCTTCCTGGCGGATCGCCACTACCGACGGTTCATCGAGCACGATGCCCGAACCGCGGACGTAGATGAGGGTATTTGCCGTGCCGAGGTCGATGGCCAGATCGGACGAGATGTACCTGCGTAAAAAACCAAACATGAGTATCCTGTAGCGCTGCCCGCGCGTGGGCGATTGTCGAATTGTCCTGTGCTGCGTGTTCTGTGATACGGAGCTGTCATGCGGTGCCCCGGGAGCGGGGTCCTGCCGGGCGCGGCGGCCACCGGGATGCCGGCAACGCATCAACCCGGCATTCTACCTTATAATTCACGGGCTATTTGCCCTGAATCCACTCAAATGTGCGGACCCCGAAGCCAGTGTTTATGCAGGTTTGCCGGGGTTTTAGGGTGAAAATGGCCGATGTTACAAAAGTCTTATCGAAACCCTCAGCTTTTATTCTCGCGCTTTGCGCGCTCCCGACATGGCCCTGACACCGACCGACGTAAACCGCATTGCCAAGCTGGCACAACTGGAAATGGACGAGCAGCATTCCGCGGCGATGCTGGACAAGCTGAATGGCATCTTCGCGCTGGCCGAGCAGATGCGGGCCGTGGATACCGAAGGCGTGCCGCCGCTGGCGCACCCGCTGGCCGCGCACATGCAGGTCGCGCTGCGCCTGCGCGAGGACACGCCTACCGAACCGAACCGCCGTGACGATTACCAGCAGGTGGCACCGAAGACCGAGGATGGCCTGTACCTGGTGCCGAAGGTGATCGACTAACAGGCGCTTGCCTCAGCTTGCCTCAGCTTGCCTAAATCACGCGCCGCTGGCCTTACAAGAACATCATGATCCATACCAAGACCCTCAAAGAACTGTCCACGCTGCTGCAGTCGAAAGAGATTTCCGCCACCGAACTGGCGACGCATTATCTCGACCGTATCGAAGCGAGCGACCTGAACGCCTTCCTGCACGTGGATCGCGCGCTGACCCTGGCCCAGGCCGCCGACGCCGATGCCCGCCTTGCCGCAGGCAATGCGCACCCGCTGACCGGCGTGCCGATCGCCCACAAGGATATTTTCGTGACGCGCGGCTGGCGCTCCACCGCCGGCTCGAAGATGCTGGCCGATTACGTGAGCCCGTTCGATGCCACCGTGGTCGAGAAGCTGCATGGCGTGGGCATGGTCCACCTGGGCAAGCTCAATTGCGACGAATTCGCGATGGGATCGTCGAACGAGAATTCGGCCTTCGGCGCGGTGAAGAACCCCTGGGACACGAACGCCGTGCCCGGCGGCTCGTCGGGCGGTTCGGCCGCCGCCGTGGCGGCGCGCCTGGCGCCGGCCGTTACCGGCACCGACACGGGCGGGTCGATCCGCCAGCCCGCCGCGTTCTGCGGCATCACCGGCATCAAGCCGACCTATGGCCGCGTGTCCCGCTTCGGCATGATCGCCTTTGCCTCGTCGCTGGACCAGGGCGGCCCGATGGCCCGCACCGCCGAGGATTGCGCCCTGCTGCTGTCCGCCATGGCCGGCTACGACGAGCGCGACTCGACGAGCCTGTCGCCCGAACAGGGCGGCGTGCACGAGGATTTCACGCGCAACCTGAACGAACCGCTGGCCGGCCTGCGCATCGGCGTGCCGAAGGAGTACTTCGGCGAAGGCCTGGCTGCCGACGTGGAAGCGGCCGTGCGCGCGGCGCTCGACCAGTTCGTGAAACTGGGCGCCACCCTGGTCGATATCTCGCTGCCGAACACCGCGCTGTCGATCCCCGCCTACTACATGATCGCGCCGGCCGAGGCGTCGTCGAACCTGTCGCGCTTCGACGGCGTGCGCTACGGCTTCCGTGCCGAGGGCTACAAGGACCTGCAGGACATGTATAAAAAGACGCGCGCCCAGGGCTTCGGCCCCGAGGTGCAGCGCCGCATCATGGTCGGCACCTACGTGCTGTGCCATGGCTATTACGATGCCTACTACGTCAAAGCGCAGAAGATCCGCCGCCTGATCGCCGACGATTTCGCCAGGGTGCTCTCCGGCCCGGATGCCGTGTGCGACGTGATCATGGGCCCGGTGGCCCCGACCGTGGCCTGGGACCTGGGTTCGAAGGCGGACGATCCGGTGGCGAACTACCTGGCGGACATCTTCACGCTGTCGACCAGCCTGGCGGGCCTGCCCGGCATGTCGATTCCCTGCGGCTTCGGCCAGGGCGAAAAGAATGCCAACCGCCCGGTGGGCCTGCAGATCATCGGCAATTACTTCGCCGAGGCGAAACTGCTGAACATCGCCCACCAGTTCCAGCAGGCGACCGACTGGCACGCGCGCGCTCCGGCCGCTGCCTGATCGCATTCAAGAGATCACAAGGAATAACAACTATGGAATGGGAAGTCGTCATCGGTCTCGAGAACCACGTGCAGCTCACGACCGATTCGAAAATCTTCAGCGGCTCGCCGACGGCGTTCGGCGCCGAGCCGAACACGCAGGCCAGCCCCGTCGACCTGGCATTGCCGGGCGTGCTGCCGGTGATGAACAAGCAGGCGGTCGACCGCGCGATCCGCTTCGGCCTGGCCGTGGGCGCGAAAATCGCGCCGCAATCGATCTTCGCCCGCAAGAATTATTTCTATCCCGACCTGCCGAAGGGCTACCAGATCAGCCAGATGGACGACCCGGTCGTGCAGGGCGGTTCGCTGACGTTCGGCTTCGAGAAGGATGGCAAGTTCGTCACCAAGACCGTCAACCTGACGCGTGCCCACCTGGAAGAAGACGCCGGCAAGTCGCTGCACGAGGATTACCACGGCATGTCCGGCATCGACCTGAACCGCGCCGGCACGCCGCTGCTGGAAATCGTGTCCGAACCGGAAATCCGCTCGGCGCAGGAAGCGGTGGCCTATGCGAAGGCGCTGCACGGCCTGGTGATGTGGCTGGGCGTTTGCGACGGCAACATGCAGGAAGGTTCGTTCCGCTGCGACGTCAACGTGTCCGTGCGGCCGAAGGGGCAAACCGAATTCGGCACCCGCTGCGAAATCAAGAACCTGAACTCGTTCCGCTTCATCGAGGAAGCCGTGAACGTGGAGGTGCGCCGCCAGATCGAACTGATCGAGGATGGCGGCAAGGTGGTGCAGGCCACGCGCCTGTATGACCCGGACCGCAAGGAAACGCGCGAAATGCGCAGCAAGGAAGATGCGCAGGATTACCGCTATTTCCCCGACCCGGACCTGCCGCCGCTGGCCATTTCCGAAGATTGGATCGAGCGCGTGAAGGCAGCGATGCCGGAACTGCCGGCCGTGATGCGCGAGCGCTTCGTCGGCGAATACAAGCTGCCGGAATACGATTCGCTGGTGCTGACATCGTCGAAGGCGATGGCCACCTATTTCGAAGCGGTGGTGGCAGCGGCCGGCCAGGAAAACGCCAAGGCGGCGGCCAACTGGCTGATGGGCGACGTGTCGTCGACGCTGAACCGCAACGATGTCGACATCGCCGATGCGCCCGTGAAACCGGCGCAGCTGGCGCTCATGCTCAAGCGCATCGCCGACGGCACCATTTCGAACAAGGCGGCCAAGGAAGTATTCCAGGCGCTGTGGGAAGCCAATTCGGATGACGCCGCGCTGGTCGATGCCATCATCAAGGAAAAAGACCTGGGCCAGGTGTCCGACGCGGGCGCCCTGGTCGCCATCGTCGACGAAGTCATCGCCAACAACGCCAAGTCGGTCGAGCAGTACCGCGCCGGCAAGGAAGCGGCGATCAACGCGCTGATCGGCCAGGCGATGAAGGCATCGAAGGGCAAGGCCAACCCGGCCCAGCTGACCGAACTGCTGAAAGCAAAGCTGGCGGGCTGACCGGAAGAGGCCGTGATGGATATTCAGGAAAGGCGCTTCGGCGCCTTTTTTGTTGGCGCTGTTCGCGTAAAGTAGGTTTTGCCTGTGAGTACGGAACTTTCCACGCCTGTCGCTGTCGCGTGCGTCGGCGCCGCTAGCGATCAGCGGCCACGGCAGAGCGAAGCCAATGTGTGGGGGCCGTCAACCGGGCGGCGTCGAGCACGCGCTGCCAGCCCGTGTAATGGGCCAGGTAGCGGCTAGCCACGCCGTTGAACCGGCGCAGCCAGGTCTTGAAGCGGCTATGCCACCCATTCACTCCCTGGATATGGATGGCGCCGCGTGCCCGGATGCCGGCCCGGACGTTGACCGCCTCGTGTGTGATGCCGGCCCGCCGTGCAAACGCTTTATAGGCATTGGCCGCGTCGCTCACGAGCAGGACGTCCATCGCCAGCACTGGCAGCAGGTGCCTGGTCAACTGCTCGGCGCTCACCGGGCCGCGGCCGGTCACAAAGTCGCAGGTTTGCCGATTGCGGTCGCGGGCAACGAGGATGCAGTCCAGTTCCGCACTGATGCCGCGCCGGGACGCCTTGCCGCCGCGCTTGCGCGGCGGGCGATCCAGGTTCCGTGAGCCCTTGCATGACTCAAGATGATAAGTTTCATCGGCTTCGACAATGCCGGACAAACGCGGACGCGGCTCCTGCAGCACGGCGGCGATGAAGCGGTGGCGCCAGCGGAAGCTGGTGGATTTTGCCACCGCGACGCGCGCGGCAGCCTTCCGGACTGTGGCCGAGTCGATCAAGCATTGCAGATAAGACAGCCATTTGTCGCGCAGCCGCAGGCGGGCGAGCGGCGTGCCGGTCAGGGCATTGAAGCTGCGCCGGCAGGCGACGCAGCGATATCGCTGCAGGCCATTGGCCTGGCCGCAGCGGTGGCACCGATTCCCGCCGCAGACGGGGCATGATCGGTTCCCCGCGGCCTCCTCGATCAGGCGCAGGCACTGGCCGGGTTGAGCGAGATTGATGAGCACGCCCTGCAGGAACGCGATTTCTTCGCCGGAAAGCTGGACTTGTTCCAGCACCTTCAACACCACGCCGACATCGGCTGCGCCCATTTCGCCTCCTGATATACATGAAGTATCTCAACAGGAGGTCAGACCATGGTGCTGCCCGGAAGTTCACCGATTTAACACGAACAGCGCTTTTTTGTTATCGTGGCGCCATGAAAATCCTGATCGCCGCGCTGCTGGCAGCGCATGCCCTCCCTTCCCTGGCCGGACAACCGGCCGGCATCCACTTTTCCCACCACGACTGGGAGGTCGCCTGCGACAACACGCGCACGTGCCGAGCCGCGGGCTACCAGGCCGACGATGCGGCCACGCCGGCCGTGTCGGTGCTGCTGGAACGGCAAGCCGGGGCCGGACGCGCCGTGGCCGCCACGCTGCAGCTGGGCAGCTACGATGAGCAGGCACCGGCGCCGCGCGGCGATACCGTCGCGATGAAGATCGATGGCCGGCCGCTGGGCGACGTAGCGATCGGCCGCAAGGAGATGCGGGGCACGCTGACGGCCGCCCAGGCGCAGGCGCTGGTCGCCGCCGTGGCCGGAAGCGGCCGGGTCGAATGGACCGATGGCAGCCACCGATGGGCGCTGTCCGGCAAGGGGGCTTCCGCCGTGCTGTTGAAGATGGATGAATTCCAGGGCCGCGTCGATACCCCGGGCGCGCTGCTGCGCAAGGGCGGCAAGGCCGAGGATGGCGTGGCCGCGCCGCTGCCGGCGCCCGAAATCTCGCCGGCAGCGGCCGGGTCCACCGAACTGAACCTGCCTGCCGCCGCCCGCACGGCGCTGCTGCGCGAACTGCGCGGCACGATCGGGGCCGACGATTGCAATGCGTTCGCACCGGACCAGCTGGCCGTGCTGCGGCTGGCGACAAACAAGCTGCTGGTGTATCTGCCCTGCTGGACCGGCGCCTATAACGAAGGCACGGCCTACTGGGTCACCGGCACGACGGCACCGTTCAAGCCGGTGCTGGTGACGACTGGCGGCAGCGATTACGCGGCCGGCACGATCTCGTCGTCGCAAAAGGGCCGCGGCCTGGGCGACTGCTGGGCACACCAGGAATGGGTGTGGGACGGCCGCCGCTTCGCGCTGACCGAAGCGGCGACGACCGGCATGTGCCGGCTGGTGGCGGCCGGCGGCGCGTGGCGCCTGCCGACCTACGTGGCGAAAGTCACCCGCGGCCTGCGCTGAGCACGCCGGCTGTCAAGGGGCCACCCGCCCCTCGATCGAATCGTCCATCGTCTTGCCGATCGCGGCGCCCACCATGATCTTCAGCCCGGCCACCAGGTTGCCGTGCTTGTTGTCCCAGTAGTAGCCGTCCGTGGGCACCACGCGGATCAGCGTGATGCGCGGGTCGCCCAGCCCTTCCGTGAACCAGGTCGCCAGCTCCGGACTCCACAGTTCCCTGATGCGGTTGGGGTCCGTCGAGATCGTGGCGATACCGTCCAGGTACAGGAAGCCGGCATGTTTCGAGGCCTGGAAGTACAGGCGCACCTTCGGATCGGCGGCCACTTCCGCATTCTTGTGGCTGTCGGAGGCGCTCATGAACCACAGGCTGCCCGTCTCGTCGACGTCGAGCACGGACATGGGCCGCGCGTCGGTGCCGCTGCTGACGAAGAAGCAGCTTTCCGCATCGTCCACGATGTGCCTGATGCGCTTGACCGCCTCGTTACCGGCGAGGTCCTTGTGGGTGTTTTCCTGCTGGTTGCGATTGATCGAATCCATGGCATCCTCCTGTCCTGTGGGAGTCTTCGATGCTAGCGCCATTTCGACCGGCGGTATGTGGACTTTTTAACCGTCGCGTCCTTCCAGCGTGCGCTCGATCCACGCGGCGATGTCGGCAAACAGTTCGTCCCGGTTGAGCTCGTTGAAATTCTCGTGGCGGTTGCCGGCCTCGACGCGGCAGGCCAGCAGGTGCGGCGGCACGGCCTGCAGCAACCGTTCGGCCGCATGGGTGTCCGCCAGCTGGTCCTGCCCGGCCAGCACGACATACAGGGGATGGCGCCAGCCGTCCAGCGACAGGCCCCGCTGCGCTCCCTGCAGTGCATTTCCGAAGCGTATGGTGATTTCGGCGGCGCGGATGCCGTCCGCTTCGTCGCGGTGGTGGCGCGCGGTGATGGCGGCATCATGCGTGAGCGCATCGGTCAGCGATGCCAGCGGCACTTTCATCGTTGGCACCATTTTCGCCAGCAGGCCGGACAGTCTTTGCAGCGCGGCCGGCACGGCCACCGCGTTCACGTAATACGGCGACGAGAGGATGAAGCCGGCAACTTCCTTGCCGCCGGCCAGGCCGAATCGCGTGGCAACCAGGGCGCCCATCGAATGGCCGATGACGAACACGGGAATGCCGGGCCAGCGCGCCCGCACCCAGTCGAGGAACAGCCCGGTCTCCTCGATGAAGATATCGAAATCGGGGATATCGGCCCGCCTGCCGGCGCCGTGCCCGCACAGGTCGAAGGCGGCGGTGGCGATGCCGCGTGCGCGGAAATACAGCGCCGGGGTGACCCAGTCGCCGCCATGGGCCATGCCGCCGTGCAGCGCCAGCAGGACGCAGCGCAACAGGGGTGGCGTGGCCGACGCGGGCGGTTCCCAGATGTGTACGGTGCGTGCAACGCCGGCGCGGCCCCGGAAAGAGTCGAGCCGGTCTTCGGCGAAACGCATCAGCCCGTAATGCTGAGGGTGATGCCCATCTCGACGAACAGAGTCAGGTCGGCGATCGAGAAATCGAGCGCGTCGTCCGGCCCCACGTTGGTCATGGCGATGCGCAGTTCGGCGGCCAGGGGCGGCACGTCGAACGTGATGCCGCGCGACTCGCATTCATGCAGCCAGGCACGCAGGTGGCGCACCAGCGTGGCTGGATTGGCGTCCTGGCCCAGGCTTACGTAGAAGCCGTGGTCGATGCGCACGCGGCCGTCGGGGCGTACGTCGCCCTTCTTCCAGCTGAGCTCGGGTTCGCTGGGCAGGCCGTCGCGCGCGTCGGCAACGGCGGCCTCGTCGCCAAAGACTTTCAGGGATGCTGTGTTCATTCGGGTCTCCACATTGTTTCTCATATTTAAGCACAATTGGCGACAGCCGCGAACAATTAGTTGTCGTGCGGCAATCCGATTCAGGCAACGCCGTAGCGGTCGCGGTACGCTGCCACGGCATCCTTGTGCTGCGCCAGTGCCGGATCGGCCGACAGGTAGCCGAGCAGGTCGGCCAGGTTGCCGATCGAGATGACGGGAATGCCATAATTCCGGCTGACTTCCTGCACCGCGGACAGTTCCGACACCACGCCATCCTTGCCGCCCCGCTCCATCCGGTCCAGCGCGATCAGCACCGCGCACGGCTCGGCGCCGGCGTTGCGGATCATCTCCACCGATTCGCGCACCGAGGTGCCGGCTGAAATCACGTCATCGATGATGACGACCTTGCCGGTGAGCTTCGCGCCGACCAGCGTGCCGCCCTCGCCGTGATCCTTGGCTTCCTTGCGGTTGTAGGCAAACGACGTGTTGCGGCCCTTGCCGGCCAGCGCCATCGCCGTGGCCGAGGCCAGCGTGATGCCCTTGTAGGCCGGACCGAACAGCATGTCGAATTCCACGCCGGAATCAAGCAGGGTCTGCGCATAGAAACCGGCCACCCCTGCCAGCGTGGCGCCATCGTGGAACAGGCCCGCATTGAAGAAATAGGGCGACTGGCGCCCTGCCTTGGTCGTGAATTCGCCGAATTTCAGCACCCCCGCCGAGACGGAAAACGCGATAAACTCTTGCCTCAAATTATTAGTCATATACCGGTCCTGTTCAAAAGTGCCCGTATTTTAATCCATGCCAAAGATCATCTCCGCCAACCTGAATGGCATCCGCTCCGCCGCCAAGAAGGGCTTTTTCGACTGGCTGGGCACCCAGTCCGCCGATTTCATCTGCGTGCAGGAACTCAAATGCCAGGCCAGCGACATGACGGACCAGTTCCGCAATCCGCACGGCTACCACGGCCATTTCCACTACGCCGAGAAGAAGGGCTACTCGGGCACCGGGGTCTACAGCAAGATCGAACCGGATGCCGTGAAGATCGGTTTCGGCAGCCCCGAATTCGATGCCGAGGGCCGCTACGTGCGCTGCGACTTCGGCGACCTGACCGTCATTTCGGTGTACTGCCCGTCCGGCTCGTCGTCGCCGGAGCGGCAGGAAGCCAAGTTCCGCTTCATGGAACTGTTCCTGCCCCACCTCGTCGAGCTGCGCGCCGAAGGCCGTGAAGTCGTCATCTGCGGCGACTGGAACATCGCGCACAAGGAAATCGACCTGAAGAACTGGAAGGGCAACCTGAAGAATTCCGGCTTCCTGCCGGAAGAGCGCGCGTGGCTGACCCGGGTCTTCGACGAATGCGGATATGTCGACGTGCACCGCGGCCTGGATCCGCGCCCGGATCAGTACACGTGGTGGAGCAACCGCGGCCAGGCCTATGCGAAGAACGTGGGCTGGCGCATCGACTACCACGTTGCCACCCCCGGCATCGCGCAATGCGCACAGGCGGTGTCGGTCTACAAGGATGTGAAGTTTTCCGATCACGCGCCGCTGATCATCGAATACCAGCGTTGAATCACTTGAGTCGACTCAGCTGAAAGAACAACGGCCGGCGCTTGCCGGCCGTTGTTTTTTTGACTGGATGCAATTTCCATAAGGAAAAGTAACGTGCCGCTTTGCTATGATAGAGGACTGTCCACGCCTTCCTGGAGCATCGCATGCCAATCGACACCATCCGTCCCCTGCTCAGCGCCGCCACGCCCGCCGACAATAGCGGCACGGTTGCCGTCGGTGCCGGCATCGAGCTGACGTTTTCGGAGACGGTCAAGGCCGGCAGCGGCAAGATCTTTGTGACGAACGGCGCCACGCAGGCCTACCTCGGCCGCGATGGCCTGCTGCACACGCGCATCGTCAACGCCACCGATACGCGCACGATCGATATTGCGGACAGCAGCCAGGTCACGATCTCCGGCAACAAGGTCATCGTCAACCCCAGCGCCGACCTGCTTGGCGGCACGCGCTACAGCGTGGTGATGGAGGCCGGCGTGCTGGCCGACCTCGCCGGCAATGCCTACGCCGGACTGGCCGACGCCAACCGGCTCGACTTCACCACCGCCGCGCCGGCGCCGCCGCCCGCCGATGCCACGCCGCCCGCCGTGGTATCGCTGGCGCTGTCCGACGTCCACCTGGAGACGGGCGAGCATGCCCTGCTGACGCTGACGATGAGCGAAGCCGTGGCCGGCATCTCGCTGGCGGCCTTCACGGTCGAGGGCGGCCACCTCGAAGGACTGGCGACCGACGATGGGGTCACGTGGACGGCAAGGCTGGTACCGGACGCGAACAGCGAAGGCAGCGGTTCGGTCGTGTTCGCGCCGTCCGCCGCAGTGGACGGTGCCGGCAATCACGGCACCGGCGAGGCGGCGGCAACGCCGTTCACTTACGCCACGCCGGCCGGCCTGACGTTCGCGCTGTGGAACGACAGCGGCATCGACAACACCGACTTCATCACCAATACCGGCAGCGACCAGGGCCTGGACATCGCCTGCTCGCTGCCGCTGAACGAGGGCGACAGGGTGCAGGTATCGGTCGACGGCATGTCGTTCGTCGATGCGCAGGGGGGCGAAGGCGAAGGCAGCTGGTTTGCCGGCGGCCTGCAGTTGCCGACGGGTGCCGGCACGATCATCGTGCGCGTGGTGGATGCCAGCGGCGCGGTGCGCACCAGCGTGGCGCAGCAGTACGTGGTGGACACCATCGCACCGGAACCTTCCGCCCGGGACGCGACGATCGCGCTCGCCGCCGACAGCGATTCCGGCAGCGCCGGCGACGCCATCACCAGCGCCACGCAGCCATGGGTGGTGGTGACGCTGGCCGGCAGGACGGGCTACCGCCCCGGCGACGTGATCGAAGTGCAGGAAGACGGTTTCGAAGGCCCGCCCGTGGGCCGCACGGTGCTGGCGGCCAGCGATTTCGATGCCGGCGGCAACCTGCTCGCGTCCACCGTGCGGGTACGGCTCACCGGCGACATGCTGCGCGGCGCCGAAGGCGAGCACACGTTCTTCGTGCGCATCACCGACATCGCGGGTAACGCCCTGCCCGGCGACTACAGCGAACGGATGCTGGACCTGACGATCGACACCACGGCGCCCACGCTGACCGATACGGCGCCGGACGAAGGCGACGTTGTCGACGGCACGCTGCCGACGATCACGCTGACATTCGACGAAGACGTGGTGCTGGGCGCTTCCACCACGCTGGTACTGACCAGCGAATCCGGCGATATCCAGGAATTCAACGGCGAAGCCGGCGAGCTGCAGTGGAATGGCGAGAGCCGCGAAATGACGCTGACGCTGAAGCACACGCTGGCGCCGGGCACGCACTACCAGCTGGCGACGCAAGGCGCGCTGCACGATGCGGCGGGCAACGAGGGCTGGGCCGCCGAGGCGGTGCTGCTGCGCTTCGATACGGTGGAAGAGGAAGGCGGCGGCGTGATCGTGGTGCCCGTCACGCCGGAACTGTCGCTGAACCTGGACAGCGCCAGCGCTTCGGATCCCGGCGGCGAGGCGGAAGATGGCATCACGAACGACCTGCGCATCAATGTCGCCGGCCTGCAGCCGGGCGGCTCGTGGGAATACAGCGTGGATGGCGGCGAGAGCTGGCAGCCGGGCGTGGAGGATTACTTCATGCTCGACGCAGTGTCCGCGACCTACGGGGAAGGCGAGATCCGCGTGCGCCAGTACGCATCCGGCGAGGACGCCCAGGTCAGCGAGACCGGCACGCTGGGCGCCGTGACGATCGACGTGACGGCGCCGTTCGCGGCGATCGATTATGGCTCGTTCGAGTTCATTGCCGGCGGCATCACGATGATCACGGGACGGCTGGTGGGTGAGCTCGACGAAGGCGACGTGGTCGAGTTCACGGCGAATCGCGGCGAAACCTGGCAGCGCGCCGCGCTGGACGGCCAACTGTACCTGCATGACGTCGAGATCGGATATGGCGGCACCATCGGCCTGCGCGTGTCGGACCAAGCCGGCAACCTGGGCGAATCATTCAACGGTGCCAGCACCGTCTACGTGGCGGACGGCTACGGCGGCAGTTTCGACATCGGCGATGGCGAGGCGCTGTTTACGCAGGGCGGCGATGACCGCATCGGTATCGGCGGCACCGGTTTTGCGTACGTCGATGGCGGTCAGGGCAACGACACGCTGGACATCGCCATTGCCGACATCGACCTGACCGCGGTTGCCGGCCGCCTGAACGGCATCGAGAACATCGACCTGGGGGAAGCCGAAGGGACAGTGCGCACCATCCATGTGACGGTCGACGCGGTGCGATCGATTGCCGGCGAAGGTCCTCTGACAGTCGACGGCGATGAATCCGACACGGTGGTGCTGGACGATGACGGCTGGTTCTGGGAAGGCAATGACGGCAGCTACGTCACCTGGGTGAACGATGGCACGACTCTGCTGATCGGAAGCAGCATCGCTGTCCACGGCGGCATGGAAGTCTGACACCCGCTACAGGCTGCGCCGGCTTTCGAAGTAGCGCCATTCCCCGCTCAGCGGATCGGGGAAGCCGATGGCCCGCGCCAGCAGTTTCAACGGCGCCGACACATCCTCTCCCTTGCACGGCAGCGCCACCGGATAGAACGCATCGTTGACGATCGGGATGCCCAGCGCGGCCAGGTGCACGCGCAACTGGTGCTGGCGGCCCGTGTGCGGCCACAGGCGATACAGCACGTGCTCTCCGCGCTGCCCGGCGACATCGATCATCGTTTCCGAATTCGGCTCGCCCGGCTCTTCCTTCATCGTGAAGAATTTATCGCCCTGCACCATGCGGCTGCGGTAGCTGAAGGGGAACTCGCGGCCCGGCAGCGGGCCGGCCAGCGCTTCGTATTCCTTTTGCACGGCGCGCTGCTGGAACAGCGACTGGTAAGCGCCGCGGCTGTCGAGATTGCGCGAAAAGACCACGATGCCGGCGGTCTCGCGGTCGAGCCGGTGGATCGGCACCAGTTCCTCGATGCCCAGTTTCGCGCGCAGGCGCACCAGCAGCGTCTCCTTCAGGAAGCGGCCGGTGGGAATCGTGGGCAGGAAATGCGGCTTGTCGGCCACCACGATGTGCTCGTCCTGGTACAGCACTTCTTCGTCGAACGGGATCGGCGCCTCGTATTCCAGCTCGCGGTAATAGAAGATGCGCAGGTTGCGCTTGTACGGCGACGCAGGCTGCAGTGCCCTGCCCTGCGCGTCGACCACGTCGCCGCGCGCCATCCGCTCGCGCCACTGCGCTTCGCTCACGGCGGGGTAATTCGCCACCATGAAGCTGATCAGGTCGGGCCAGTCGCCCTCGGGCAGCCACAGGTAGCTGGGCGTGACGCCATCGCGCATCGGCAATGGCGCCTTGCCATGGAACTTGACGGTGGAAGACATGCAGGAAAGAAGCGGCGCGGCTTACATCTTCGGCAGTGGCGTAGTGCGGTAAGCCGGCAGCTTCGCCACCGTGGTGCCGCGCGTGCGGGCATACACCGGCAGCACCAGCGGCATGCTCTTGTTCATTTCGGCGATGCGGGTTTCGCCGCTCGGGTGGGTGGACAGGAATTCGATCGGCGCGCGCGCGTTGACGGCACCCATCTTCTGCCACAGCGCGACGCCGGCGCGCGGATCGAAGCCGGCGCGGGCGGCCAGGTCGATGCCGACCAGGTCGGCCTCGGTTTCCTCGCCGCGCGAGAATTTCAGCACGGCCGCCTGGGCCGCCATGCGGCCGCCGAAGTCCGTCAGGTTCGGATCGATGCCAAACAGCGCCGAGGCGGCGATGCCGCCAAGCTTGCCGGCGATGGCGGCCACCTGCGATTCTCCCTGCCGCTTGCGCGCATGCTCGCGCAGCGCGTGGGCGATCTCGTGGCCCATCACCATGGCCACTTCGTCGTCTGTCATGTTCAGCTTGGTGAGGATGCCGGTAAAGAAGGCGATGCGGCCGCCGGGCATGCAGAACGCGTTCACCTGATCGGAGTTCAGCAGGTTGACTTCCCAGTTCCAGTTTGCCGCTTCGGGATTCCAGCGGCCCACGTGGGGAATGATGCGTTTCGCGATGGCGCGCAGCCGCTGTACCTGCGGATGGCTGTCGTCGACCAGCGCGTCTTTCTGGTCGGCTTCCTTCAGCAGCGCGTCATATTGCAGCTTCGACTGCTGGTTCACGGCCTGCTCGTCGGACAGCACGCGCAGGCGCGACAGGCGCGTGACGGGAATGCCGTCCGTCGCGGGGGCCGCCTGGGCTGCCTGATGCGCCGGCGTGGATTGATGGGCGCCCGCCGTGTGCATGCTGGCGGCGAGGGCGATGAAGGCCAGGCTGTGTTTGAGTGATTTCATGTTCTGTATCCATGCGACCGTGACATTCTGACAAATTTCACGGCCGTTCGCCACACGATACCATACGCCAGATCAGGATCGGGCCCCATTCCGCTTGCGCAGCCGGAACACGGCCAGTTCGCCGCGCAGGTTCGGCAGCACGTCGACGATCCTGCCTTCGGCCAGTGCGACGTATTCCATCACCTCGACGCCCACTTCGGCGGCCAGCGCGCGGAAATCCTCGATCGTGGCGCAGCGCACGTTCGGCGTGTCGTACCACTGGTACGGCAGCGTCTTCGACACCGGCATGCGGCCCTTCAGCAGCGCCACGCGGTGCGGCCAGTAGGCGAAGTTCGGGAACGACACGATCGCCTCGTTGCCGACGCGGACGATGTCGCGCAGCAGCGCTTCCACGTGCTGCATCATCTGCAGCGCAGACAGGCACAGTACCGTGTCGAACGAATTGTCGCCGAACAGCGCCAGCCCGCCCTTCTCGAAGTCCTGCTGGATTACCCGCACGCCGCGCTGGGTGCTTTCCAGTACCTTGTCGTCCGCCAGTTCCAGGCCGTAGCCGGTGCAGCGCTTGTCGGTCTGCAGGTAGTCCATCATGAAACCGTCGCCGCAGCCCACGTCCAGCACGTGCGCGCCGGGCTGTATCCAGTGAGCGATGAAAGCCAGGTCGGGGCGCGTGCGTTTCAGGTCGTCGAACGTCATGCCGCACCTCCTTTCGATTCGGCGGCAATCTGGCCGTGAATCTGGCCGAAATATGCCCTCACCATGCCCATGTAGCGTGGATCCTCCAGCAGGAAAGCATCGTGGCCGTGCGGCGCATCGATTTCCGCGTAAGTGACTTCACGGCGGTTGGCCAGCAGCGCCTGCACGATTTCGCGCGAGCGTTCCGGAGAGAAGCGCCAGTCGGTGGTGAACGACGCCAGGAAGAATTTTGCCTTTGTCTTCGCCAGCGTGCGCGTCAGGTCGCCGTCGTGCACGCGCGCCGGGTCGAAGTAATCCAGTGCCTTGGTGATCAGCAGGTAGGTGTTGGCGTCGAAATAGGTGGCGAACTTGTCGCCCTGGTAGCGCAAATAGGATTCGATCTCGAAGTCGATGCCGAAACCGAATTTGTAGCCGCCATCCTCGGCCATGTCTCTCAGCTTGCGGCCGAATTTCTCGGCCATGTCGTCATCGGACAGGTAGGTGATGTGGCCGACCATGCGCGCCACCTTCAGGCCGTTCTTCGGCACCACGCCGTGCTCGTAGAAGTCGCCGCCATGATAGTCCGGGTCGGACAGGATCGCCTGCCGCGCCACGTCGTTGAAGGCGATGTTCTGCGCCGACAGCTTCGGCGTCGAAGCGATGACCACGCAATGGCGCAGCCGGTCCGGGTGCATGATGCTCCATGCGAGCGCCTGCATGCCGCCCAGCGAGCCGCCCATCACGGCGGCGAACTGCGCGATGCCCAGGCGATCGGCCAGACGGGCCTGGGCGGCTACCCAGTCTTCCACCGTCACCACGGGAAACGCGGCGCCGTAAGGCTTGCCGGTGGCGGGATTGGCGTGCATCGGGCCGGTGGAGCCGAAGCACGACCCCAGGTTGTTGACGCCGATGACGAAGAACCTGTTCGTGTCGACCGGCTTGCCCGGTCCGACCATATTGTCCCACCAGCCCACGTTCTTCGGATCGTCGGCATACCAGCCGGCCACGTGGTGCGAGGCGTTCAGTGCATGGCAGATCAGCACCGCGTTCGACTTGTCGGCATTCAGGGTGCCGTAGGTTTCATACATCAGCGTGTAGTCGCGCAGCGACGCACCGCTTTGCAGGGGCAAGGGTTCCGCGAACGCCATGGTTTGCGGAGAAACGATTCCTATTGAGGACATGTTATCGAATTGTTGGATTGTGTACTGCGCGGCCCCGCGGGCCAGTGATGGTGGCGGGGCCCGAATGAGGGCACCCGCTGTAGTTTCTACATCGTCTGCAGCGACAGGACGGCATCCGCGATGACGTCCGGTTCCATGGAACGAAGTACTTTGCGCGTTTGCGGCACGATCCGGGCCATGTCGCTGTTCAGGATTTCCTGCTTCACCGACAGCAGCTGCGCCGGGTGCATCGAAAAATCGCGCAGGCCCATGCCGAGCAGCAGGCGCGTGAGCTTCACGTCGCCCGCCATCTCGCCGCACACGGCAACGTCGATACCGGCCTTGTGGCCGGCGGCTATGGTCATCGAAATCAGTTGCAGTACGGCGGGATGCAGGGGATTGTAAAGGTGCGCCACCTCATAATCAACCCGGTCGATGGCCAGCGTGTACTGGATCAGGTCGTTGGTGCCGATCGACAGGAACTTCATCTTCCGCACGAACATCGGCAGCGCCAGCGCCGCGGCGGGAATTTCGATCATCGCGCCCACGTCCACGTTCGCGTCGTACTTGATGTTCGCTTCGCGCAGTTCGGCCTTGGCCAGCTCGATCATCGCCAGCGACTGGTCGATCTCGTGCGCGTGGGCCAGCATCGGGATCAGGATGCGCAATTTGCCGAACGCGGAGGCACGCAGGATCGCGCGCAGCTGCGTGAGGAAGATCTGCGGCTCGGACAGGCAGTAGCGGATCGCGCGCAAGCCCAGTGCCGGGTTGAGCGCCGTGTGTTCCGTCGTGTCGAGAGGCTTGTCGGCGCCGATGTCGAGCGTGCGGATGGTGACCGGCCGGCCTTTCATCGCCACCACGGCGCGGCGGTACTGCTCGAACTGTTCGTCCTCGGACGGCATGTCGCTGGCGCGGCCCATGAACAGGAATTCGGAGCGGAACAGCCCTACGCCGTTGGCGCCGGCTTCGAGCGCCGGGCCGCAATCGTCCGGCAGCTCGATGTTGGCCAGCAGCGTGATCGCCGTGCCGTCCTTCGTGACGGCGGGCGTCTTTTTCAGCTTCGACAGTTTCTTCCGGGCGCGCTGCGCGGCCAGTTGCCGCTCACGGTACTGTTCCAGCACCAGCGCGCTGGGGCTGACGATGACCACGCCTGCATCGCCGTCGATGATCACCCAGTCATCCTGCTCGATCAGGTTGGACGCCTGCGACACGCCGACGGCGGCCGGGATATCGAGGCTGCGCGCCACGATCGCGGTGTGCGAGTTCTGGCCGCCCACGTCGGTGACGAAGCCGATGAACGAGCGGTCGCGGAACTTCAGCATGTCCGCCGGCGAGATGTCGTGCGCCACCACCACCATCTGTGCCTGGAACTCGTCGTCGTCCGGCTCCACCGGCATGGGCAGCGGCTCGCTGCCCAGCAGGACCTTCAGCACGCGCTCGGCGACCTGCTGGATGTCCACCTTGCGCTCGCGCAGGTACGGGTCTTCGATCTCGTCGAACTGCGCCGACAGTTCCTCGATCTGCGTGACGAGGGCCCACTCGGCGTTGTAGTGGCGGCTGCGGATGATGTCCAGCGGCGCCTCGGAGATCATCGGGTCGGAGAGGATCAGCGCGTGGACGTCGATGAACGCGCCCAGTTCGGTCGGCGCATCCTTCGGCAGTTCATTCCACAGCGTTTGCAGCTCGCGGTGCACGGTGGCCAGCGCCGTTTGCAGGCGCACCACTTCCGCTTCCACGTGTTCTTCGGCGATCAGGTAGTGCTTGACGTCCAGCGCGGCCGGCGCCAGCATCTGGGCCCGGCCGATGGCAATGCCGCGCGAAACCGGAATGCCGTGCAGTGTGAACGATGCCATCGGTACTCCCCGGTCAAACGGCATTCGGGCACCTGGAAAAACCTGCTGCGCGTTGCATTTGCGGCCTGCGATGCTCATCGTACCCGAGTACGATTGCGCTTCTCGGCCACAACTGCTGCCGCTCGCAACGGTTTTTCACGGTGCCCATTACTCGCCTTCGCCGAACTTGTCGTTGACCAGCCCGGCAAGCGCGGCGATGCATTCCTGCTCGTCGGCCCCATCCGCTTCGAGCGTGACCTTGGCGCCCTTGCCGGCAGCCAGCATCATGACGCCCATGATCGATTTCGCGTTGATGCGCCGGCCATTGCGGGACAGCCAGACATCGCTTTTGAACCTGGCTGCCAGCTGGGTGAACTTGGCGGACGCGCGCGCATGCAGGCCGAGCTTGTTGATGATTTCGAGTTCTTGCTGAATCATGTTTTCTTGTTTATCTGGTTGACCCGAAGTGTTTAATCGACCCGAAGTGTTTAATTGACGCGAATGCGGTTGTCCACCCGTACCGCCCCGCTTTGCGCTCCGGCCAGCGCCATTTCCACCACCACGTCCAGCGTATCCATGCGGTAGGTAATCGCCCGCAGCAGCATCGGCAGGCTGATGCCGGCGATGACTTCGACGTGGCCCGCGTCGGCCAGTCTGTTGCAGCAGTTGGCCGGGGTACCGCCCTTCACATCGGTGATCACCAGTACGCCTGAACCGTCGTCCAGCCGCCTGATGGCCGCCGCGGCCAGTGCCTGCACGTCGCCCAGGTCCTGGTCCGCCACCACGTCGATCGCTTCGAGGTGATCGACCTTGTTGTGAAACACATGGGCCACCGCCGCCAGGAAAGCTTCTCCCAGCGGCGCATGGGTCATTAGCAAAATACCAACCATATCGGTCCTTGTCAGGCCGCCTGTTCGAGCGCGTCGATAAACATGGCGGCAACCTGGAAGCCCGTCTGCTGCGTGATCTCCTGGAAGCAGGTCGGACTGGTGACGTTTACCTCGGTCAGGTAATCGCCGATCACATCCAATCCTACCAGCAATAAGCCACGCTCAGCCAATACCGGACCGATTGCCTCGGCAATTTCACGGTCGCGCTCGGTGAGTGGCTGCGCCACGCCGATGCCGCCGGCCGCCAGGTTGCCGCGTATCTCGCTGCCCTGCGGAATACGCGCCAGCGAGAACGGCACCGGCTTGCCGCCGATGACGAGGATGCGCTTGTCGCCCTTGACGATTTCCGGGATGTAGCGCTGCGCCATGATCGTCTGCCGGCCGTTCTGCGACAGGGTTTCGATGATGGCGCCGAGGTTCAGGCCATCCGCCTTTACCCTGAAGATGCCGGTGCCGCCCATGCCGTCCAGCGGCTTGAAGATCACATCGCCATGTTCGGCATGGAAAGCGCGCAGCCGCGTTTCGTCGGATGTGACGATGGTCGGCGACGTGAACTGGGAGAATTGCGCGATCGACAGCTTTTCATTGTGGTCGCGGATCGCCTGAGGACTGTTGAACACCTTGACGCCCTGCTTCGCGGCCAGCTGCAGCAGGTAGGTGCCGTACACGTATTCCATGTCGAAGGGCGGATCCTTGCGCTCCAGGATCACGTCGAATTCGGACAGCGCCACGTCTTCCGATGGTGCGGCTTCATACCAGTCTTCCTGGCCGCCGCCCGTCATCGTGATGCGCGATACCCAGGCGCGGACGATGCCGTTCTCCAGCGCCATGTGGCGCTGCTGGAACGCGTAGACGTCGTGGCCGCGCTTGGCGGCCTCGGCCATCATGGCGTACGTGGAGTCCTTGTAGATCTTGAAGTTCGCCAACGGGTCGGCAAGGAAAGCGATTTTCATGGGCACATCCATTCGAGGTAATGGCTGATTTTAGCCGAGTTTCCCAAGCGGCATCGGCAGCGGGAACCGGCCTCAGTACACCTCGGGATTCGGATCGGTGCGTTCCATTTCCAGCGATGCGGCCAGCAGCGCCAGCCGGGCCACCACGCCGTACACGTAGAAGCGGTTCGGCGCGGCGGTGCCGGGTTTCGCCTTCAGGTCCGGTATCGCGTGCTGTTGCGCGAAGGCCAGCGGCACGAACTCGGAGCCGGGGGCGTTCAGGTTCTGGTCCACGCCCCGTTCCGCATGCACCCGGTAGAAGCCGCCGACCACGTAGCGGTCGATCATGTAGACGACCGGCTCGGCCACCGCGTCCTTGATGCTTTCAAAGGTGGGCACGCCTTCCTGGATGTTCAGGTCGCTGACGACCTGGCCATCCTTGACCACCGACATCTTCTCGCGCTGCGCCGGCGACAGGTCTTTCAGTTCCGCCGCATCGCGGATGCTGATGATGCCCTTGCCATACGTGCCGGCATCGGGCTTGATGATGACGAACGGCTTTTCCTTGATGCCGTATTCCTTGTATTTCTTGCGGATCTTGGCCAGCACGGCATCGACATTGCCAGCCAGGCAATCCTGCCCCTCGCCGGTCTGCAGATCGACCTCGCCGCAGCGGGCGTGGAACGGGTTCACCATCCACGGGTCCACGCCGATCAGCTTGCCGAATTTCTTGGCCACTTCATCGTAGGCCGTGAAATGGTTGTGCTTGCGGCGCAGGCCCCAGCCGGCGTGCAGCGGCGGCAGCAGGCTTTGTTCATGGATGTTTTGCAGGATGTCCGGCGTGCCGATCGACAAATCGTTGTTCAGCAGGATCGTGCACGGATCGAAATCCTTCAGCCCGACGCGCCGGCCGTTGGCGGAGCGCTCGAGCGGCTCGACGACCAGCATGTTCCCATCCGGCAGCGCCAGCGGCGTCGGCTGCGTGATCGCCGGGTCCAGCGTGCCCAGCCGCACGTGCAGGCCGGTCTGGCGGAAGATCTGCGCCAGGCGGGCGATGTTCTCCAGGTAGGTGGGGTGACGGTTGTAGCTCTCCGGGATCACCAGCAGGTTGCGCGCGTCCGGGCAATACTTGTCGATCGCGGCCATCGCGGCCTGCACCGACAGCGGCAGCATCTCGCTGGCAAGGTAATGGAAACCACCGGGGAACAGGTTCGTGTCCACCGGAGCCAGCTTGTAGCCGGCATTGCGCAGATCGACGGAGCAATAGAACGGCGGCGTGTGTTCCTGCCATTCGAGGCGGAACCAGCGCTCGATGGCGGGGGTAGCGGCCAGTATTTTTTCTTCGAGATCGAGCAGCGGTCCGGTCAGGGCCGTGACGAGGTGGGGAACCATGCTTACTTCCTTGTAGTGAGAGGCGAACTGCGTGCCCGCCTTGCAGAAGTGAAGGCGGACTCACCAAATCAGGGCAACAATGCCATTTTAAAGGTGTGGAAAGCAAAAAAGCGCCCCGCAGGGCGCTTTGGACCGCTAAAACGCGGATTTAAATGTGATACGCGGATTCGCCGTGGCTGTTGATGTCCAGGCCTTCGCGCTCCTGCTCTTCCGGCACGCGCAGGCCGATCACGACGTCCACCAGCTTGTAGGCGATGAAGGCGACGATGCCCGACCACAGGATCGTGACGCCCACGCCGATCAGCTGCGTGACCACCTGGCCGCCGATCGAGTAGTCCGCCGAAGCCTTGTTGGCCACGTAATCCCAGATGCCCTGGCCACCCAGCGACGGTGCCGCGAACACGCCGGTCAGCACCGCGCCCAGGATACCGCCCACGCCGTGCACGCCGAACACGTCCAGCGAGTCGTCGGCGCCCAGCATGCGTTTCAGGCCATTCACGCCCCAAAGGCAGACCACGCCGGCCAGCAGGCCGATGACCAGACCGCCCATCGGGCCGACGAAACCGGCCGCCGGGGTAATGGCCACCAGGCCGGCCACAGCGCCGGAGACGGCACCCAGCATCGACGGCTTGCCCTTGAAGATCCATTCGGCGAACAGCCAGGACACGGTGGCGGCGGCGGTGGCCAGCAGCGTGTTCACGAAGGCCAGCGCAGCGATGTCGCCCGCTTCCAGCGCGGAGCCGGCGTTGAAGCCGAACCAGCCCACCCACAGCAGCGACGCGCCGATCATCGTCATCACCAGCGAGTGCGGGGCCATCGATTCGCGGCCGTAGCCGACGCGCTTGCCCATCATGTAGGCACCGACCAGACCGGCAACGGCGGCATTGATGTGCACCACGGTGCCGCCGGCGAAGTCCAGCGCGCCGTGGCTCCACAGGTAGCCGCCCTTGGCGGTCACGGTGGCCAGCGACGCGGCATCGGTGATCGCATCCGGGCCGGCCCAGAACCAGACCATGTGCGCCATCGGCAGGTAGGCGAACGTGAACCAGATCACGATGAAGGCCAGCACGGCAGCGAATTTCGCGCGCTCGGCGAAGGCACCGACGATCAGGCCGCAGGTGATGGCGGCAAACGTGCCCTGGAAGGCGACGAAGATAAATTCGGGAATGACGACGCCCTTGCTGAACGTTGCCGCATAGGCAAACGTACCGGCCACGGGGTCATAGATGCCGTTCAGCAGCGCACGGCTGAATCCGCCGAAGAACGCATTGCCTTCGGTGAACGCAATCGAGTAGCCATACAGGCACCACAGCACGATGATCAGCGAGAAGATCGTGAAGATCTGCATCAGGATGGACAGCATGTTCTTCGACCGCACCAGGCCGCCGTAGAACAGGGCCAGGCCGGGGATCGACATCATGATGACCAGCAGCGTGGCCACGAACATCCAGCTCGTATCGCCCTTGTGCGGCGTGGGCGCGGCGGCTGGTGCCGCTTCGGCGGCGGCCGGTGCCGCAGCCGCCAGTGCCGGCGCAGGCGCGGTTTCCGCGGCAGCAGGTGCCGCGGCGGTGGCGGTGGCGGTTGCGGCCGGTGCGTCGGCGGCCGTCGTATCCTGCGACCAGGCCGGCGCGGCGCTGAACGCCATCAGCATGGCAGCCCCGGCCAGCCACTTCGTTATCATTTTCTTCATCGGATTCCCCTTTTTATTTAAAGCGCATCGTTGCCGGTTTCGCCGGTCCGGATACGGATCACCTGTTCCAGGTTATAAACGAAAATCTTGCCGTCGCCGATCTTGCCGGTACGCGCGGCCGTTTCGATGGCTTCGATGGCCTGCTCGACGATGTCATCGTCGACCGCCGCTTCGATCTTGGTCTTGGGCAGGAAGTCGACCACGTATTCGGCGCCGCGGTACAGCTCCGTGTGGCCTTTCTGGCGACCGAAGCCTTTTACTTCGGTCACGGTTATCCCTTGCACGTTGATCGCGGAAAGGGCTTCACGCACCTCGTCCAGCTTGAAGGGCTTGATGATGGCGGTAATCATTTTCATGGCAGGCCTCGTTTGTGTTTCAGAAGGTTTTGGACAGGGTCAGCGCGGCGCCCGATTTACCCAGGTTCTTGCCGTTCGGTGAGTAGTACGCTTCGGTATTGGTACCGAAGAAGGCCAGCGACAACGCGGCAATGCCGAGGTCCTTGGTGATGCCCACTTTCCAGTCCGTGTAGCTGGCGGCATCGTTATTCTTGACTTCCTGGCGGCCCAGGTGCAGGTTCAGCGTGAAGTCTCCACCCAGGTCCTGGTTGATGGAGGCATCCAGGTACTGGCTGTTCTTGCTGTCGGCAAAACCGAACAGGTTGGTCAGCGAGTGCGAATATTTCAGCGTGGCGGGGCCATAGCCCACCTGGCCGTACAATTCAAACGTGTTTGCGCTGGTCGGCAGTGAGTTCGATGGGTAGAGGTAGCCCAGGCCGCCCACGTCGTACGTGAAGCCGGAGCCGAGGTCGCCGCGCTTGCCGGCATAGACGTCCCATTCGACGCTGCCATCGCCGCCACCGTCCTTGACCCACTTGATGGTGGACAGCCACGTGCCGGCGTAGAAACCTGTCGGGTTGTTGACCCAGTCGGCGCCGCCTTGCAGCGCGGGTTTCATGCGGGTTTGCGAAATGCCGCGGTAACGGTATTCGCTGGTGACGGCCGCGTTAAAGCTGATCTCGTTGTCCGGTTTCGCCTCGGGTGCCGCGGCGGCTTCCTGTGCCTGAGCCTGGCCTGCCGCGATACATGCGAACAGGACGGCGATGGACAGGGCGGAGCGCTTGCTCGGGTATGACATGGCGATTTCCTTTTGAGTGAACTTTTATTGCGGTTTAAAATTCGTTTGACTCGTTGTCCATTTAGCTAAAGCAGAATGCGTGCCAGCGAATAGTTGCTGAGCCTAAAGCCGAGCCGCGGAGCGCAACACCGCTTTCGCACCAAATAATCTTCGTACTGGCACCATTGTGGTGCATTCGTGCGAAAAAACTCACCTGGAGCCCATCGTGGACATGAACGCCTTCTTCACCGACCTGCAATCCAAGATCAACAACGTCATTGAAAACTCGCCCGCCAAGGATATCGAGCGCAATGTCAAGGCGATGATGACGCAGGGCTTTTCCAAGCTCGATCTCGTGACACGCGAGGAGTTCGATATCCAGGCGCAAGTTCTGGCCAAGACGCGCGCCCGCCTGGAACTGCTGGAAACCCGCCTGGCCGAGCTGGAAGCAAAAATCGCTGCCGAAAAGGCCCCGTTGTAAGATTTTTCCGCCTTATCGCGGCGCAAGGCCGCGCCCGCTGCAAGCGCCTACGATGCAGGATCGTCTCGTTTACTCACAGCTTGCAGCGGGGAATCATGAGCTTGGCCGTCCTGAAAAGCCGTGCGCTGAACGGCATCGAAGCGCCTGAAGTCAGCGTTGAAATCCACCTCGCCAACGGCTTGCCGGCCTTTCACATCGTCGGGTTGGCCGAAACCGAAGTCAAGGAAGCACGCGACCGCGTGCGCGCCGCCATCGTCAATGCCGGCTTTGACATGCCTGCACACCGCATTACCGTCAACCTGGCACCGGCCGACCTGCCCAAGGAATCCGGCCGCTTCGACCTGCCGATCGCGCTCGGCATCCTGGCGGCCTCCGGCCAGATCCCCGCTCCCCCACTGGCCCGCTACGAATTTGCCGGCGAATTGTCGCTGACCGGCGAACTGCGGCCGATCCGCGGCGCGCTGGCGATGACATTCGCGATGCAGCGGGCGCACGTGCACAGCGCCTTCATCCTGCCGCTGGCCAATGCCGACGAAGCCGCGCTGGTCGAAGGCGCCGCGGTGTACCCGGCGGCCACGCTGCTGGAGGTATGCAACCACTTCTGTGCGGCCGACGATACCGCCCGGATCGCGCGGCACCGTCCGGCGCCCCGGCCGGTACTCGCCGGGCATCCCGATTTCGCCGAAGTGAAAGGGCAATGGCATGCCAAGCGGGCGCTGGAAGTGGCGGCTGCCGGCGGCCACAGCATCGTCATGGTGGGGCCGCCCGGTGCCGGCAAGACGATGCTGGCATCGCGCTTCGCAGGCCTGCTGCCCTCGATGACGAACGACGAAGCGCTGGAAGCGGCCGCGGTGCAGTCGCTGACAGGAACGTTCACGGCGGCGGCCTGGAAGGTGCGGCCATTCCGCGCGCCGCATCACACATCGTCAGGCGTCGCGCTGGTGGGCGGCGGCAGCGTGCCCCGGCCAGGAGAAATTTCGCTGGCGCATTGCGGCGTGCTGTTCCTCGATGAATTGCCGGAGTTCGACCGCCGCGTGCTCGAAGTGCTGCGCGAACCCCTCGAGTCCGGCCGCGTGACCATTTCGCGCGCCGCTCGCCAGGCCGAGTTCCCTGCGCGCTTCCAGCTCGTTGCGGCAATGAACCCTTGCCCGTGCGGCTACCACGGGCATCTCGCGGGGAAATGCAAATGTTCCCAGGATGCGATCGATCGCTACCAGGGCCGGATTTCCGGCCCGCTGCTGGACCGCATCGACATGCAGATCGATGTCGGCCCCGTGCCGACGGAAAAGCTGCACACGGCCGAAGACGGCGAGTCCACGCAGGTCATCGCCGCGCGGGTGGAAGCGGCATTCGAACGGCAACTCGCCCGCCAGCAAAAAAGCAACCGGCACCTGAGCTCGCGCGAGATCGATCGCCACTGCAAACCGGAGCGCGCTGGACAGGATATGTTGCACAAGGCGATGCTGCAATTTCACTGGTCGGCCCGTGCCTATCACCGCGTGCTGCGTGTGGCGCGGACGATTGCCGACCTGGACAATTCCGAGACGGTGCAGGCACGGCACGTGGCCGAGGCCGTCCAGTTCCGGCGCGTGCTGCGCTCGCCCTGAGACCCGCTCCCCCGGGCAGCGCTTCGATGGCGCCAGGCGCGCGACGCTGCTACCATCGCCCAATGAAACTTCACTTCTCGATTCCCATCGCGGTGGCTGTTGCCACGGCGGTAAGCGCCTGCAGCCCGAAGTTCGACTGGCGCGATCACCACGCACCGGATGCGCAGTACTCCGTGATGTTCCCCGGCAAGCCGGCGACACATACCCGCACGGTCTCGCTCGATGGCCGCGAGGCATCGATGACGATGACGGCCGCCGAAGTCGACGGCACGGTATTCGCGGTCGGCAGTGCCACGCTGGCGGACGCTTCCGAGGCTGAACGGGCCGCACGCTCGATGCAGACCGCCATGGTGCGCAATATAGGCGGTAGCGTCTCGAAGCAGGCCGCGCGAGAGAATGGCGTCGATATCGAGGCGCATGGCGCGAGCAACGGCCGGCCGATGCAGTTGCACGGCAGGTTCGTCACGCGCGACAAGCATGCCTATCAGGTGGTGGTTATCGGTCCTGACGGCGCCGTCGACGCGGAGAACATTGACACCTTCATCCGTTCCTTTAAGCTGAACTGAAACGATCGCGTGCGCGCCGATGGCTTGCAGCACGCCGTGATATCGTTGGAGCACTAAAACAACATATCAGGAAGCGCCATGTTAATCACATTCAAATCCAAATCCTCGCCCGAGGTCACGATGTACCAGGAACATGCCCAACGGATCCTGGATGTACTGAACAAGAACCACACGCGAGGTGTCATCACCGCGGCGGAAGCTGCGCACGCGGTGCAATTGCTCGAGCAGGAAGTCGCGCTGAGCAAACTGCATCCCGAAGTGGATGCGGAACACGCAAGCCATTCGCACCCACATCACCTCCCGGAAGAGGACGAGACGGCCGAAATGGCGGAGAAAAACCATATCGGCTTCGCGCAGCGCGCTTATCCGCTGCTGGAAATGCTGCGCACGGCGCGCGACGGCGGCGACAACATCGTCTGGGGAATTTGACGCACCGCCCTGGTTCCCGTTGAGTCAAGCAAAAGCCCCTGTCAGGTGACTGAACAGGGGCTTTTCAATAGCTCAGTTAGCTCCAAAGCAGCGAGCTGAAACGCGTGAGTTCAAAGGTCAAAACCGGTGACAGGCTGCAACAAATGAATAAAATCCAACAGAGTGACGTCGGGCAGTGCCCGGCGGAGCGCTGGTTCGGGACATGGAGCCAGTTTGCGGCATACAGCAAAGCATGCGTTCAAATGCGAAAAACCCCCGCCAGATCACTGGACGGGGGTTTCTCTATATAACAGCCTGACGATAACCTACTTTCACACTGGTTGCAGCACTATCATCGGCGCAAAGTCGTTTCACGGTCCTGTTCGGGATGGGAAGGGGTGGGACCGACTTGCTATGGTCATCAGGCATGACTTGTACGATCGATTGCTCTCGATGGAGCAGCAATCGATCTCAATCCGGAAGAAGTAAAGCGAGGGTAACTCTCATCAAAGAGTAAATGCA
>NZ_JBUPWE010000015.1:0-233944 GCF_055502615.1 Pseudoduganella sp. jia 9
TAAAGCATGCCGCCAGCGTTCAATCTGAGCCAGGATCAAACTCTTCAGTTCAATCTCTGTTGTCCGACATTGCTGTCGGGGTCACTCACTCAAGATACTGACGAATCATCCGAAGATGATTACGTTTATTTCTTGTGTAAGCGTTTGATGCTATATATTTTGAGCTTCCGGACCGAAGTCCGGGGCACATCACATCAAACGCCCACACTTATCGACTGTTGATTGTTAAAGAATTCTGCCCTTGAAGGCTTGCTGCGGATCCCTTGGACCCGGCGACAAATCGTTGTGTTTGTCAGCAGCAGAGAAGCGAGATTATCAGGTGTTTCATGCATCTCGTCAACCCCTCAGTTTCCAGCGTCGGCTTGCATTACGCCGGGCTTTCCACTGCTCGCTGCGTCGTTGTTCGCTGCGAGGGACAGAACTATAACGAAAGGCCAGCAGTCGCGCAAGAGGTAAAATGCCCCATTCCGCGAATTCGCCCCAGAAGCCTCATGACCATCCTGCTTTCCACCCTCAATGCCCGCTATACCCATGCATCGCTGGGCCTGCGTTATCTGCTCGCCAATATGGGCGAGCTCAAGAATGAAACGCATATCCAGGAATTCGTCATCGGTGCGAAGACAACTGAACTGGTGGAACGCATTCTTGCGTACAGCCCGAAGATCGTCGGCTTTGGCGTCTATATATGGAATGTGGAAGAAACCACGAAGCTGGTCGCCACGCTGAAACGCGTGGCGCCGCACATCGTGATCGTGCTGGGCGGCCCCGAGGTCTCGCATGAAACGAACGAACAGCAGATCGTGCACCTGGCCGATTACGTGGTCACCGGCTGGGGCGACGTCACGTTCCCGAAATTGTGCGGCGAGATCCTGCGCGGACCGAAGCCACTGATGAAGATCCACGCCGGGGTGCAGCCGCCGATGGCCGACATCGCACTGCCCTACGCCATTTACAGCGACGACGATATCGCGCACCGCACACTGTATGTCGAAGCCTCGCGCGGCTGTCCGTTCAAGTGCGAGTTCTGCCTGTCCGCGCTGGACAAGACTGCCTGGCCATTCAATATCGATACCTTCCTGGCCGAGATGGAAGCGCTGCATGCGCGCGGCGCCCGCGTATTCAAGTTCGTCGACCGCACCTTCAACCTGAACATCAAGACCAGCCTGAAGATCATGCAGTTCTTCCTCGACAAGCTGGCCGCGAACCCGGAGGACCCGGTCTACGCCCACTTCGAACTGGTACCGGATCACCTGCCCGACGCGCTGAAGGAAGGCATCGCCAAGTTCCCGCCCGGCGCATTGCAATTCGAAATTGGCATCCAGAGCTTCAATCCTGCGGTACAGGCCAATATCTCCCGCAAGCAGGATAACGACAAGGCCGCGGCCAACATCCGCTGGCTGTGCGAGCACTCCCATGTACACATGCACGTGGACCTGATCGCCGGCCTGCCAGGTGAAACCGTGGAGAGCTTTGCCGAGGGTTTCGACAAATTGTGGACGCTCGGCCCGCACGAAATCCAGTTCGGCATCCTGAAGCGCCTGCGCGGCACGCCGATCATCCGCCACACGGAAGCCTTCGGTCTCGTGTTCGACCCGCATCCGCCGTACACCATCCTGGCGAACCGGGACATCGACTTCGCCACCATGCAGCGCCTGGTGCGCTTTGCCCGCTACTGGGACCTGGTGGCGAACTCGGGCCGCTTCACGCACGTGACGCCGGCGCTGCTGGGCGCACGACCGTTCGCCAACTTCATGGCCTTCTCCGACTGGCTGTATGCGAACACGGACGCCACCCACCGCATCGCGCTGGACCGCCTGGCCGCACTGACGGGCAAGTACCTGCGCGAGCAGGGTGTCGCCGACGTGGACGGACTGCTGGCAAGCGATGGCCACGGCGTGAAACAGAAAGCACCGGCAACCGCACCATCGCTGGCCGCGCCGCAGCGGCAGGCGCGCCACCTGGCGCATGAACGCGCTGCGACGCACGTAAGCGCGCTCTGACACACGGTAGAGCCGGGGGCTGTAGCGAACGAAACGAATCTCACTTACACTGGCGACATGCCCATTGCACGAGAGCCAACCTTAACTTTTGACCCCGGCGGCACGTCGGGAGCGACGGTGACCGCCGATGGCACATGGCAGGTCCATGTACTGGCTCGACGCAAGACCATCAAGGCCATCTCCAGGCAACTGGACCGGGCCGGCCCCGATGCGCAATGGGATCTTTCCGCGATCGACAGCATGGATCACATCGGTGCGCAGCTGTTCTGGCAGGCCTGGGACTACAAGCGGCCCGCCACCCTGAAGCTGGCGCCCGGGCAGGAAGAGTTCTTCAGGCGCCTGGAAACCACGGGCAAGCTGGAACTGCCCCGCCAGCGCGGCCTGCACATGAACTGGATCACCACGCTGGGCGCCGGCGTGCTGCACTTCGTCGACCACCTGCAAGGCTTCGTGCAGCTGATCGGCCAGGTCGTGCAGGACCTGTGGCGTTTCGCCGCCGCGCCGCAGCGTGGGCCGTGGAAGGAAATTTCCGCCAACATCTTCCATGCCGGCTTCCAGGCGCTCGGCATCACCGCGCTGGTGGGATTCCTGATCGGCGTGGTGCTGTCCTTCCTCTCCGCCCAACAGTTGCGCAACTTCGGCGGCGATATCTACCTCGTCAACCTGCTCGGCATGAGCATCATCCGCGAACTAGGCCCGCTGCTCGCCGCGATCCTGGTGGCGGGCCGCTCCGGCTCGTCGATCACCGCACAGCTGGGCGTGATGCGGGTAACGGAGGAACTCGATGCCATGCTCGTGATGGGCATTTCGCACGGCTTCCGCCTGGTGATGCCGAAGGTGGTAGCGCTCGCGATTTCAATGCCGCTGCTGGTGATCTGGACCGATACGATGGCCCTGATCGGCGGCATGGTATCGGCCAAGCTGGAACTGAATCTCTCGGCCCGCTACTTCATCCAGAAGCTGCCCGATGCGGTGCCGCTGGCGAACTACATGATCGGCCTGGGCAAGGGCGCCGTGTTCGGCATGCTGATCGCGCTGGTGTCGTGCCACTTCGGCCTGCGCATCCAGCCGAATACCGAGAGCCTGGGCCGCGGCACCACCACCTCCGTCGTTACCGCGATCACCGTTGTGATTTTGGCCGATGCCGTATTCGCGATCGTCTTCAACGGGGTGGGATTCTGATGGCGGAAGAAGAAGACATCGACCGCAGCTGTCCGGCGGGACCGAACGAGCTGACGCTGGACGGCAGCGTGCCCGTCGTCGAGATCACCAAGCTGCAGACCAGGTTCGGCAAGACCGTCATCCACAATGACCTGAACCTGACCATCGAAGATGGCGAAATCATGTCGATCGTCGGCGGTTCCGGCACCGGCAAGACGGTACTGCTGCGCCAGATGCTGGGCCTGGAACGTCCGTCGCAGGGCTGCGTGCGCATATTCGGCGAGGACATCACGCAAGCCAAGCCCGCCCAGCTGCAGCTGCTGCGCAACCACTGGGGCATGCTGTTCCAGGAAGGCGCGCTGTATTCGGCGCTGACCGTGTTCGAGAACATCGCGCAGCCGATGCGCGAGCTGCGCGTGCTGCCGGATGCGCTGGTACGCGATGCGGTGCTGCTGAAGATGAACATGGTGGGGCTGGGCCCCGAGCATGCGAACAAGATGCCGTCCGACCTTTCCGGCGGCATGGTCAAGCGCGTGGCCCTGGCACGCGCGCTGGCACTGGAGCCGAAGCTGCTGTTCCTGGACGAGCCCACGGCCGGCCTGGACCCGGACCGCTCGGAAAGCTTCGTTTCGCTGATCAAGTCGCTGCACCGCGAACTGGGGCTAACGGTGGTAATGGTAACGCACGACCTGGATACGCTGTTCGCGCTGTCGACCCGTATCGCGGTACTGGCCGAAAAGCACGTGATCGCGGTAGGCCCGACACGCGACGTGATCAGCGTGGACCATCCGTTCATCAAGGAATTCTTCCTCGGCGACCGCGGCAAGCGGGCACTCGAAGCGCTGCAGTAGCGCGCGAGAGCAGACAGTAAGCAGAATAAGCAGACAAGGAGCACACATGGAAAACCGATCGCACGCCTTCATGACCGGCATCTTCACGCTGGCCCTGCTCACGGCTGCCATCCTGTTCGGCATCTGGTTCAACCGCGACCGGGTGGAATACGATCCCTACCTGCTGGCGACCACGCTGGCGGTACCCGGCCTGAACCCGCAGGCGGCCGTGCGCTACCGCGGCCTCGAGGTAGGCAAGGTGGACGGCATCGACTTCGATCCGAAGATGGCCGGCCAGATCCTGATCCACCTGTCGATCGATCCGGCCACGCCGATCACGCGCACCACCTATGCCACGCTGGGCTACCAGGGCGTGACCGGCATTGCCTACATCCAGCTGGACGATGCTTCGGTGGGCTCGCAGCGCCTGGCCACCAATGAAGAAGACCCGGCCCGCATTCCGCTGCGTCCCGGCCTGCTGGACCAGCTGGAGAAGCGCGGCACCGCCATCCTGTCGCAGGCCGAAGAAGTGACGGAAAAGCTGAACGACCTGCTCAGCGATGAAAACCGCAAGACCATCCTGGCGGCATTCTCGGACGTCAGCGAGACCGTCAACCGCTACAAGGCGCTGCCCAACCAACTGGAGCCGACGCTCGAGCGGCTGCCTGCGCTGGCCGCGAAAGCGGAAACCGCGATCGATTCCGTCAACATGCTGGCACAGGACGTAACGGCGCTGTCGCAAAGCCTGCACGGCCCCGAAGGCACGCTGACGCGCATCGGCGATTCGGTGGACCGTGCCGTCGGCGGCGTGGAAGCGGTGACCACCGGCGCGCAGCTGGAAACGCTGCCGAGCATCACGGCGCTGACCGATGAGACACGCTCGTCGATGCGCGCCGTGCGCCGTACGATGAATACCCTGAACGACCGTCCGCAGAGCATCCTGTTCGGCGCACCGGACGTCGCACCAGGCCCCGGCGAACCCGGCTTCACGGCGCCGGCCAAGTGACGATGGAGTGAAAACCACGCGATGAACGACCACACCATGAAACAGTTCCGCTCCCGGCCCGGCCTGGGCAAAACCGCCGCCCTCGCGCTGGCTGCGATGGCCCTGCTGGCCGGCTGCGCCACGACCAAGAGCCCGGCCCCCAGCAGCTTCGACTTCGGTCCGGTCGCCGCCCCGGTGACACCGACGCCGGCCGCCGCCAGCTTCCCCGCACTGATCGTGGCGGACGTGAGCGGCCCGGCGACGCTCGATTCCGACCGCATGTTCTACCGCCTCACCTATGCCAACGCGCAGCAGGCCCTGCCCTATGCCTATAACCGCTGGGCCGCCACGCCGCTGCAGTTGCTGTCGCAGCGGCTGAAGGCGCGCATCGCCCAGGGCGGGGTGAAGGTGCTGTCCACCACCGATGCAACGGGTGGCCTGCCGGTACTGCGCCTGGAAATGGACGAGTTTTCCCATAACTTCGCCAGTGCCACGCAAAGCACCGCCAACATCTCGCTGCGCGCCTCGCTGTTCCGTGGCCACCAGCTGGTGGACCAGCGCACGTTCACCCGTTCGGCCCCGGCACCCAGCGCCGACGCAGCCGGCGGCGCCAGCGCGCTCGCCGCCACGTCGGACGCGATCGCGGCCGATCTTCTCGCCTGGCTGGCCACGCTGCCGCCGCGCTGAGCATGACCGGGGACGAACGCGCCGGTACGGCGGCAGGCACGCCACCACCGCCCGCGCCTGTACCGGCGCCGGACGGGCAATTGCCGGTCCACGCGGCGGAAACGCGGCCACAGCGCGGCTCGCCCGTGGCCCGCGCCAGCCTGCTTGCCTACCTGCTGCTGATCATCTACGCCAGCTGGTACCCGTTCTCCGGCTGGCACAACCAGGGGCTGTCGCCGCTCATCTTCCTCGAGCACACGTCGATGCCGCGCTACTGGACGAAGTTCGACGCCACGGTCAACGTGATCGGCTACATCCCGTTCGGCATGCTGATCGCCTATGCGCTGCATCCTGCACTGCGCGGCATCCTGGCGTTCATTGCCGCGGCCATCCTCGGTGCATTCATATCCGGGCTGATGGAAGCGGTGCAGACCTTCCTGCCCAGCCGCGTGTCATCGAACCTCGACTTCTATACCAACACCGCGGGCTGCGCGCTGGGCGGGCTGATCGGCGTACTCACGGCGCGCAAACTGCTCGATACCAGCCACCTGTATCGCCTGAGGCAGCGCTGGTTCGCGCTGCACGCCAGCCAGGGCCTGGTGCTGGTGGCCCTGTGGCCCCTGGCGCAGATCTACCCGACCTCGTTCCTGTTCGGCCAGGGCCAGGTGTTGCCGACGCTGTCCGGCTGGCTGAGCTCCCTGCTGGAAATGGATATCGACCTGCTGGCCTACGTGCGCCCCGATCCGGAGCTGACGGTGGAGCAGTACTGGCTGTCCGAAACCATGATCACCGCGTGCGGCATGGTGGGCGGCGCGCTCACGCTGCTGTGCCTGATGCGGCGCCCCGCACCGCGCGTGTTGCTGGCCGCAGCGCTGCTGGCCACGGTCGTGCTGACGAAAACGCTGGCATCGGCGCTGCTGTTCACGCCCGAGAATGCGTTCGCCTGGGTCACGCCCGGCGCGCAGGGCGGCTTCCTGATCGGCGGCATCATGGTAGCCGGCCTGGCGTTCGCGCCGCTGGCGGCGCAGCGCCGCCTGGCGATCGCCACCATCCTGCTCGGCATCGTGGTGGTCAACAGCACGCCCGTCAATCCCTACTTCAGCGCCACCATGCAGGCTTGGGTACAGGGGAAATTCCTCAATTTTAATGGCGCAGCCCAGTTCCTCTCCCTGCTGTGGCCCTTCTGCGCACTGTGGTTCCTGTGGCTGCCGTCTCATAAACTCAATAAATCCTGATCGCGGGTATCATTACGGCTTGGCTTCAATCGAGGCATCAGCGAAGCAAACAAGCGAGGCAGGCATGAGCGAGACCCCCTATTTCAAGCACCATGTGTTCTTCTGCATGAACACGCGGGAAGACGGCCGCGAGAGCTGCGGCCCGCGTGGCGCGGAGCAGGCACAGAAGCACGCGAAGAAGCGTTGCAAGCAGCTGGACATCAACGGCGCGGGCGGCGTGCGCATCAACCAGGCCGGCTGCCTGGACCGCTGCGAGCACGGCCCCGTGCTGGTCGTTTATCCCGAGGGCACGTGGTACACCTACGTGGACACTTCCGACATCGATGAAATCATCGACGGCCACCTGGTCGGTGGCACACCCGTGGAAAGGCTGAAGATCAAGTAATGATGAACAAGAACACCAAGCATTTCACGATGCAGGGCAATGCCGGCCTGATGGAAGGCCTGATCGACCTGCCGCTGGACGGCAGGAAGCCGCGCGGCATCGCCCTGGTGGCGCACCCGCATCCGCTGTACGGCGGCACGATGGAGAACAAGGTCGCGCAAACGCTGGCGCGCGCCTTCGTGGCGCTCGATTACGCGGTGGCGCGCATCAACTTCCGCGGCGTGGGCCAGTCCGAGGGCGAGCATGACCGCGGCCATGGCGAAACGGACGACATGGAACTGCTGTACCGGCACATGGTCGAGAAATTTCCCGACCTGCCGGTGGCACTGGCCGGGTTCTCGTTTGGCACCTACGTGCAGTCGCAGCTGGCGCAGCGCCTGGCCGCCGCCGGCACGCCGGTCGAGGGCCTGGTACTGGTGGGCGCCGCTGCCGGCAAATGGCAGATGGCCGACATTGCACCGAACACGATCCTGATTCACGGCGAGAACGACGATACGATTCCCCTGCAGGCCGTGCTCGACTGGGCCCGTCCGCAGGATGTGCCGGTGCTGGTCATCCCTGGCGCCGACCACTTCTTCCACCGCAAACTCAATCACATCAAGAGCTGGGTGATCGCATTGTGGCTGGGCCGGGCGCAGGAAGCGCAACAACGGGACGACTCCGAAGACGCCTGAGCGCCTATAATGACCGGGCCATTTTTTTCCCCGAACAAAATGGTTCCCGGTTTATGCCTCACATAGAGATTCCAGATCCATGAAAAAACTGCTCGCGGCACTGGCTTCCAGTGTCTTGTTACTTTCTTCCGCCGTTGCGCAAACCCTCCCTGCACCGACCATTGCCGCCAAGTCCTGGCTGCTGCTCGATGCCACCAGCGGCCAGCTGATCGCCGCACAGGATCCTAACCTGCGTGTCGAGCCGGCATCGCTGACCAAGATCATGACCGCGTACCTCACCTTCGAGGCATTGCGAGACAAGAAGCTGGACATCAACCAGAAGGTCAATGTCTCCGTGCGTGCCTGGAAGGTCGACTCTTCCAGCTCGAAGATGTTCATCGATCCGGCCGTGCCGGTGTCGATCGACGACCTGCTGCACGGCCTGATGGTCCAATCGGGCAACGATGCCGCCGTGGCACTGGCCGAAGCGGTGGCCGGCGACGAAGCCACGTTCGTCACGCTGATGAATCGCGAGGCAAAGCGCCTCGGCATGACGAATACGCGCTTCGCCAATCCGCATGGCCTGCCCAGCCCGGACAACTTCACCACCGCACGCGACCTGTCGGTCCTGGCCAAGCACGTGATCCAGGAATTCCCGCAGTACTACAAGATCGACTCCGTCAAGAGCTTCACCTACAACAAGATCACCCAGCAGAACCGCAACCGCCTGCTGTGGCTCGATCCGACCGTGGACGGCATGAAGACCGGCCACACCGAATCGGCCGGCTACTGCATGGTGGCCTCGGCCAAGCGCCCGAACGGCAACCTGGAGCGCCGCCTGATCTCGGTGGTGATGGGCACCAATTCCGATGCGACCCGCACGGCCGAAAGCCAGAAGCTGCTGAACTGGGGCTTCCAGAACTTCGATACCGTGAAGCTGTATGCGAAGGGCCAGGCGGTCGATACGCCGCAGATCTGGAAGGGTTCGCAAAACACGATGAAGATCGGCTTCCGGCAGGATGTGATGGTCACCGTGCCGAAAGGCGTGGCCGCCAAGATGAAGCCTGTGCTGGAGCGGAAGGATCCGCTGGTGGCGCCGATTCCGGCCGGTACCAACGTGGGCAAGCTGAAAATGATGGTGGACGGCAAACCGCTGCTGGAATTGCCGGTGGTTGCGCTGGAAACGGTGGAACAGGCTTCGATCTTCGGCCGCGCATGGGATTCGATGCGCCTTTGGCTGAAATAAGCTGCTCCTGAGCTGCAAAAAGCCCGCCTTCCGGCGGGCTTTTTGCTTTCGCACAGCACTATAATCGTCGTTCCATTCAACTTGAAAGAAGGCTGCCATGACCTCCTGCCCCGCCGTCCGCACTTCCGAAACTGGTCCCGCGCTGTCGCGCATCGTTGCCGGCATGTGGCGCATGGCGGAATGGAAAATGTCGCCGCAGCAGCGGCTGGCACTGATCGAGGGATGCATCGAGCTGGGCGTGACGAGCTTCGATCATGCCGACATCTATGGGCAGTACGCCGTGGAGGAACTGTTCGGCGAGGCGCTCGCCTTGCGGCCGGCTCTGCGCGAGCGGATCCAGCTCGTCAGCAAATGCGGCATCCAGCTCGTGTCGCCGGCACGCCCGGCGCACACGATCAAGCAGTACGACACGTCGGCTGCGCACATCACCGCTTCCGTGGACAATTCGCTGAAAGCGCTGCGCACCGACTTCCTCGACCTGCTGCTGGTCCATCGCCCCGATCCGCTGATGGATTTCGACGAAATCGCCGAAACCTTCGAACAACTGCGCGCAGCGGGCAAGGTCAAGCATTTCGGCGTATCGAATTTCAGCCGCCACCAGTTCGAGTGCCTGCATCGCCGCATTCCCCTGGTCACCAACCAGTTGGAGTTCTCGCCGCTGCATACGGCGCCGATGTACGATGAAACGTTCGACGGCCTGCAGGATCTGGGCGTGGCGCCGATGATCTGGTCGCCGCTGGCCGGCGGCCGCCTGTTCTGCGACGATCCGGCTACCGAAGCGCTGCGCAGCACCATTGCCCGCATCGCCGGCGAAACGGAGCAGCCGTTCGGCAGCGTGGTCTTCGCGTGGATCATGCAATTGCCATCCAGGCCGTTGCCGTTGACTGGCAGCGGCCGCATCGAGGCGATCGAGGAAGCGGTGCGGGCAACGCAGATCAAGCTGTCGCGCAGCCAGTGGTTCGAGATCCTGCGCGCCGCGCAGGGCCACGAAGTGCCCTGACCGGCAGTTCCGGCTTACTCCTCCTCGTAGACGAGCGGCGGCGGGACACCTTTCCAGCCGCGCTTCCAGGCGAGATTCAGTGCCAGCGTGCCCACGATGTAGATCACGAAGAACAGCACGAAATAGTAGAAGCGCAGCCAGACCAGCAAGCCCACGTTCACCAGCAGCAGGACCAGCGCGGCCACGCTTTTCTTTTGCTTGGAGCTGGGAAAACGGATCGTGGAGACCATCAGGCTGCCCACGGCGAACAGCAGCCCCACCACCAGCCAGCCATGCAGGCTGGTCTCCGGTGGAAAGGGCCAGGCCACCACCACCGACGCCACGCAGGCAGCGCCCGCCGTGATCGGCATGCCCACGAAATACTTCGGATCGGTGCGCCCCACGCTCACGTTGAAGCGCGCCAGCCGCAATGCGCCGCAGGCCACGAAGAAGAACGCGGCCAGGCCGCCGACCCGCAGCAGCGTGGGATCGGCAGGCCCGATCTGCACGAACGCATAGCAATACAGCAGTATCGCCGGGCCGATGCCGAAGTTCATCACGTCGGCGATCGAATCGAGTTGCACGCCGAATTCCGAACTGGTGCCGGTGGCGCGAGCGACGAAACCATCGAGCGCATCGAAAATGCCGGCCAGGACGAGCAGCGCCGCCGCCAGCCGGTAATCCTGGGGGAAGCCGACGTGCGCATTGTCCACCGAGATCACGATGCTGCCGAAACCGCAGGCGATCGACAGCAGCGTGACGAAGCTGGGCAAGGCGAATTTGGCGCGCTGCATGCGCCGGGTGCGCGTGTTGTTCAATTAGTCTGGCCTGTGTTGGGTGGACCTTATTGTAACGCCGGCGTCGAACCCGCCGCGCCGTATCGTTCAATGGTAACGAGCGTAACGGCAAGTCCGGCAGCGGCCCCGCCTGGACGGAATTGGCATAGAATCGCCCAATGGCCGGGCTGACCGGGGCGAGGCGGGGAGCTGATCATGTGCTCGACGGATATATGGCACGTGCGATGGCACATGCGGTGGAATGAGCGGCTGCAAGCGAGGTTGCCGGCCCTGCTGATGGCAGCGGCGCTGGCTGCCTGCGGCGGCGGCGGTGGTGGTGACGGCGTCTCGTCGGCCGAGAACTTCCCTCCAGTTACTCCTGTTGCCCCTGCCGGACAGCCGGGCGCGCCGGCCCTTACGGGCGATACCGCGGCGGATGGCTTCGCGTGGTTCAACTATCGCCGCAGCCAGGTCGGCCTGGCCCCGCTGACGCGCAACGCGCTGATCGACGCCGCCGCCGCGGGCCATTCGAATTACCTGCGCCTCAATAACACCGTGTCGCATGACCAGGAGCCCGGCAGCGCCGGGTTTACCGGCATCTCGTTGGGCAACCGGCTGGTTGCCGCAGGTTATACCCCGACGGGTCAATATGCTTTCGGCGAAGTGATTTCGGCCGCGGGCGAGCGTTCCGGGTTTTTCCACGCCGAGGAATTGATCACGGCGATCTATCACCGCTTCCTGGTCTTCGAACCCGTGTTCCGGGAGATGGGTGCGGGCGCCGCCACCGCGAACAACTACACGTATTTCACGGCAAATTTCGCCGCCAGCAACGGCTATGGCGCCGGCGTCGCGCGCGGCAGCGTGGCGGTTTACCCGGCCAGCGGGCAAACCGCGGTGCCCGTCAACTTCATGAGCGACAGCGAATCGCCGGACCCGGTGCCGAACCTGAACGAGGTAGGCTATCCGATCAGCGTGCATGCGAATATTTCGTCCACGCTGGAAGTCACCAGCTTCACGGTCAGGCCACGCGGCGGTTCCGACCTGGCGGTTCGCCTGCTGGCCGACGCGGTGGACACGCACACGCCGAAGTCGGCGGCCGCCATCGTTCCTCTTGCCCGGCTCAACGCCGGCACCACCTACGATGTCGCATTCAGCGGCATTGTCGATAGCGTGAGCGTGACCCGCAACTGGTCATTTACTACGCAATGACGGCGCAAGGTGGAACGTGCGGGACGGTACTCGACGTCGAGCGCGGTATCGCGCGCTTGATGGGCAACAGCGGCATCTATTTCAGCGCGCTGAAGCGCTTCGCCACGCATATCGACGCCGCGCGTGCCGTTACGGCGCAACTGGCAGCCGGCGATGAAGCGGGTGCCGGCCGCACCATCCACACGCTGAAAGGAGCAGCCGGCCTTCTGTGCGCGGGTGAAGTCCATGCGATTGCCGGCGCACTGGAAACAGCGCTGGCACGCGGAGAAGCAGCCGATGGGCTGCTGGGCGAACTCGAAGCGGCCCTGCAGCGCTTGCAGGCATGCATCGCCCTGGCTATGCCGAAAGGTGCCGGCGCCCCCTCTTCTTTCATACGGGGGGAAACGATGCGCAGCGTGCCTGAACTGCTCGATCGTCTGGGCTCGCTACTTGACGAAGGTAACAGCGCGGCACTCGACATGCTGGACAAATACGGAATGGTGCTGGAAAAGGCGCTGGATACTGCCACTTGGGAAACCATCATGGCGGCGGCACGGGATGACGATTTCGACCGGGCGTTCGCCGCGCTGCAAACCGCCCGTTCGGCAGCCATAGGCCAAACGCCCGGCTGCGCTACCGGCCAGCGCGAACGGCACGGATGAGTGCGTGGGGAATAGCAGGCAGCGGCGTCAGCCGGTGTATTGCGTTTCTTCGTCGAAAGACGATGCACAGTCGCGGCCGCAGAAGCGCTTAACGCTGTCGAGCGGCTTCTCGCAGTACCAGCATGAGCCCTTCGGCGGCAACTTCTGTCGCGGCTGCGGCGCGGTGGCGATTGCCGGCATCAGCGCAGGCATCATCGACACCGTACTGTCCGGCGCCACTTGTTCAGTCGTTTCCATGATCTTCCCCTATTCAGACACATCAACTGCTAGCCAGATTACGTCAGTGGATGTAAGCGGAAGTGACGAAAATCAACACCTTAAAACTTGTCGCTTGCCGCGCTAGAGTCTGTTGCTCAAATCAATCATAGCAGCATTAAATCAGGCCATTTGGCAGGGTTACGTGCGCCAGCACACGTAACTGGGGCATTCGCGGCGCGGTTGCTACGATACGGGAAGTGACTGAAAATTTTTTAATGGAAACGAAGCGGCTGATAGTTCCAGCGCATCATGCGCTGGGAAAGCCGTGACCGGCACCGACTCTCCCAACGATGGCAGCCTCTGCTATTTGCCAATACAGAAGCGGCTGAAAATCACCCCGAGCAGGTCGTCCGACGAAAACGCCCCGGTGATCGTGGCCAGCTGCACTTGCGCCAGCCGCAACTCCTCGGCGAACAGGTCGAGCGACTGGTCGGTCTGCGCGGCATGCTGTTCGGCATGGTCCAGGTGCCGCGCGGCCGATTTCAGGGCGACCAGGTGCCGCTCGCGGGCCAGGTACAGCGATTCGCCGGTCTGCTGCCAGCCGGCAATGCGCAACAATTCCTTGCGCAGCAGGTCGATACCAGCGTGATCGTGTGCCGACAGGTAAATGTGCGTGGCAGCGCCGCTCGCATCGATCGACGGCTTGTGGCCGGAAAGGTCGATCTTGTTCCAGATACGCAGCACCGGCACGCCCGCCGGGAAGCCGGCCAGGATCGATTCGTCGGCGCGGGTCGGGCCGTGGTTCGCGTCGAGCATGTGCAGGATCACGTCCGCCTTGCCCACTTCGCCCCAGGTGCGCTCGATGCCGATGCGTTCGACGATATCCACCGCTTCGTCATGGCTGCGGATGCCCGCCGTATCGATGATGTTCAGCGGGATGCCTTCGATCTGGATCGTTTCGCTGACCTTGTCGCGCGTGGTGCCGGCGATCGGTGTGACGATGGCGACATCGGCCCCCGCCAGCGCGTTGAGAAGTGAGGACTTACCGACATTGGGTTGCCCCACCAGCACCACGTTCAGCCCTTCGCGCAGCAGCGCGCCCTGCGACGCCTGGCGGAAGACGTGATCGAGCGCCTCGACGATGCCGCGCAACTGGCCGCGCGCATCGGACTTTTCCAGGAAGTCGATTTCCTCTTCAGGAAAGTCCAGCGTGGCCTCGACCAGCATGCGCAGATGCGTGACACGGTCGACCAGCGCGTGGATCGCCTGCGAGAAGGCGCCGGACAGCGACTGCGAGGCGGACTTCGCCGCCGCCTCGGTGGATGCATCGATCAGGTCGGCCACCGCCTCGGCCTGCGCCAGGTCGAGCTTGTCGTTCATGTAGGCGCGGCGCGTGAACTCGCCCGGTTCGGCAAGCCGCAGGCCGACATCGTGGCCCGCCTCGAGCACGCGCTGCAGCAGCATCTGCAGCACCACGGGGCCGCCATGGCCCTGCAGTTCCAGCACATCCTCGCCGGTGTACGAGTGCGGCCCCTTGAAATAGATCGCGATGCCCTGGTCGATCAGCGTGCCGTCCGCCTGGGTGAACGGAATATACGTGGCATGGCGCGGTTTCAGCTCTGTGCCGTTGAACAGCGCGTGCGCCAGCGGCCGCAGGTTCTTGCCGGACGCGCGCACGACGCCGATGCCGCCGCGGCCCGGGGCTGTGGCGATCGCGGCGATGGGGAAGGTATCGAGATTCATGGGCAAATTTTACTGGAACGAAAAAAAACCCGTGTCGCGCACGGGTTTCGATTTTTACTGCCGGGCTCGTATCCAGCAGGCTGGACACGAGCCGGTTAGCGCTTACTTCGCGTCGGGCATCATCTTCTTCGTGATCACCCACTGCTGGGCAATCGAGAACAGGTTGTTGACGACCCAGTACAGCACCAGGCCGGACGGGAAGAACAGGAACATCACCGAGAACGCCAGCGGCATGAACAGCATCATCTTCGCCTGCATCGGATCGGCCGGCTGCGGGTTCAGCTTCATCGTCACGTACATCGAGATCGCATACAGCACCGGCAGGATGAAGAACGGATCCGGCTTGGTCAGGTCGGTTATCCAGCCCAGCCACGGCGCGCCGCGCATCTCCACCGACGAGTTCAGCACCCAGTACAGCGCGATGAACACCGGCATCTGCACCACGATCGGCAGGCAGCCGCCCAGCGGGTTGATCTTCTCGGTCTTGTACAGCTCCATCATTGCCTGGTTCATCTTCTGCGGATCGCCCTTGTAGCGCTCGCGGATCGACGTCATCTTCGGCGTGACCACCTTCATCTTCGCCATGCTGCGATAGCTGGCGGCGGACAGCGGGAAGAAGATCAGCTTGATCAGGATCGTGAAGGCGATGATGGTCCAGCCCCAGTTATGCAGGGCGCTGTTGATATGCTCCATCACCCACCACATCGGCTTGGCGATGATGGTCAGCATGCCGTAGTCCTTCACCAGCTCCAGGCCCGGCGACACGCGCTCCAGCGCCTGTTCTGCCTGCGGGCCCGAATACAGCTTGGCGGTGTTCGACACCGTGGCGCCCGGTGCCAGCGCGCCCAGCGGCTGCACCACGCCGATCGAATAGGTATTGTGGCCGACCTTGCGCGTGAAGATGTCGTGCATCTGCTTCGCCTGCGGCACCAGCGCGGATACAAAGAAGTGCTGCGAGATCGCCACCCAGCCGTTGTCGGCCTTGACCGGATGGTCCGGCACGAAGTTCGGGTTGGTGCGCTTCGAAGCGTCTTCCTTCTCCACCTTCTCGAACGTGAGTTTCACGTACTTGTCGGCATCGGTGTACAGCGTGGGACCCGTGAAGCTCGGGTTGAACCACGAGGAACCTTCAGGCTTGTTGCCGTCGTGGACCAGCTGCAGGTACAGCTCCGGATTCACGGGCGCCGCGCCGGTGTTGGTCACGTCGTGCCGCACGTCGATGACATAGTCGCCGCGCTTGAACGTGAACGTCTTCGTCAGGCGCACGCCGCCCTGCTCCGCATCCATCACCAGTTGCACCTGGTTGCCGCTGTCGAGCACGCGCGGGCCCGGGCGGACGGTGAAGCCGGTGTTGTGGTTCGGCAGGTTGGCCGCGCCCACCAGGCCGGTCTGCGCCAGGTATACACGGTCGCCCACTTGCTGGAACAGCTGCTGGTTCCTGGTCGGATCGTAGCCATCCTTGAACTTCAGCAGTTCGAGGCGCTTGATCTGGCCGCCCAGCGTGTCGATGTCCACCTTGAACACGTCGGTCGTGATGGTCACGACCTGGCTCTGGAACGGAGCCGCGGTACCGGGTACCGCGGCGGCGCCGGCAGTCGTGGTGCCGACAGGAGCGGGAACGCCGGCCGGGGTGGTCTTGACATCGGCCTGCGCGGTCTTCGGCGGAGCCGAGAACATGGACGGCCGGCCGGTGGAGATCATCCACTCGTTCCACAGGGCGACCAGTGAAACAGCGAAGACGATCCACAGGATTGTGCGTTTATTGAGATCCATTGGGTCAAATCAGGAGTGGTTGCAACCGCAAGCGGTCGTTGAGGAATGCTTCGGCGGAACGGGATCGAATCCGCCCGCGTTCCACGGGTGGCAGCGGCAGATACGGCGCACGGCCAGCCAGCCGCCCTTCGCCGCGCCATGCTCGCGCAGCGCTTCGAGCGCGTAATTCGAGCAGCTTGGGAAGAAACGGCAGGAAGGCGGCATCAGCGGACTGATGGCGATCTGGTAGCCACGCAGCAGAAGCATGGCGAACTTGAGAAGCACCCGTTTCATCGCTGTGCTTTCGACTGCGCCGCGAACAGGCGCGCCAGTTCGATGCGCAGCAGGGCTTTCAGCTTGGCATTGGTGGCTGGATCGGCCTTCGTGTTAACCGCCCTGGACAGCCGTACGACGCAGTCGATGGCCGGCAAGCCCGTGGTGCGGAACAGTTCGCGCGTCAGGCGCTTGATGGTATTGCGCGTCACCGCGCGAGGTGCCAGGCGTTTGGCAACGACAACGCCCAGCCGCGCATGAGGCAGCTGATTCGGGCGGGTATAAAGCACGAAGTGCGCGCTTTTCTGGGCTGGGCGCAAACGAAAAACGGATGAAAATTCATCCGTTTTAACGATGCGCCGAGCGCGCGCGAAGTCGAGTGAACCTTCGCCTGTCGAGCCGTCGGAACTGCTGTCCACGCTCAGCGAACAAGCGATGGCTTATACAGCCAGGCGCTTGCGGCCCTTGGCACGGCGTGCGTTCAGAACCTGACGGCCACCACGGGTAGCCATACGTGCACGGAAACCGTGGGTACGCTTGCGGCGCACGACGGAAGGTTGGTAAGTACGTTTCATGTTGGTCTCGCTAAAGAAGCAAAAAAATGCAAAATCGGGCTGCCGCACCGCTGACGAGTCAGGCCGGACGTCAGGTAGTCCCTTCAGTTATTGGTGCCAATGACATTTCGCGCACTTATGCCCACACGTCCGGCACAAGCTGGCCAATCTCATCGCCCGCAAGGATCCGCGCTGATCGTAAACTGAAAAAACACGGAGTACGGGCGGGGAACCCTGAATTATCAGCATTCAGGCATGCCTTGTCAACAGCGGAACCGGGTTGCAAAGGCGCTTGCGGGGCGATTTTTCCATGTTTACCAGCACAACCCTGTGGATAACTTGTGGGATTCGGAGTTAGAATAGCGTGTTACGTGTGGCGCATATGCGTCAGTTGCCATGCAGTTGCCATGCAGTTGTCGTATACCTCACGGTATACCCTCACGGTACCTCGCGGCCGACACATGCTGCCCTCCCACAGCTTTTGCAGATAGACGATTCATGGAAAATTTCTGGCAGACCTGTTCCGCCCAACTGGAACTGGAGCTGACGCCGCAACAATTCAGCGCGTGGATCAAACCACTCGTGCCGCTCGATTACGAGAACGGCAAGCTGCGCATCGCGGCGCCCAACCGCTTCAAGCTCGACTGGGTGAAGTCCCAGTTCGCCAGCCGCATTACTTCCCTTGCATCGCAATACTGGGAAGCGCCGATCGAGGTGCAGTTCGTGCTGAACCCGAGCCTGAACCCGCCACGCGCCCGGCCGACCGAAAGCACCAGCACCGCTGCCAGCGTGCCGAACGGCGCCGGCGCACCGGCCATGCATCCGGCGGACGTGCGCACCGGCGATCCGGTCACGCCGCCGGCCGGCAACGAATACGCGAACCAGCGTGGCCGCGAGCAAAGCCGCATCAATACCGACCTCACGTTTGAAAGCTTCGTGACCGGTAAGGCCAACCAGCTGGCGCGCGCCGCCGCGATCCAGGTCGCCAACAACCCGGGCGTGTCGTACAACCCGCTGTTCTTCTATGGCGGCGTGGGCCTCGGTAAAACCCACCTGATCCACGCGATCGGCAACCAGGTGATGGCCGACCAGCCCGGCGCGCGCATCCGCTACATCCACGCCGAGCAGTACGTGCGCGACGTGGTGACCGCCTATCAGCGCAAGGGTTTCGACGACTTCAAGCATTACTACCACTCGCTGGACATGCTGCTGATCGACGATATTCAATTCTTCGGCGGCAAGAGCCGCACGCAGGAAGAATTCTTCTATGCGTTCGAGGCGCTGATCGCCGCGAAGAAGCAGATCATCATCACGTCGGACACGTATCCGAAAGAGATCACCGGCATGGACGACCGCCTGATCTCGCGTTTCGATTCCGGCCTGACGGTGGCGATCGAGCCGCCCGAACTGGAAATGCGCGTGGCGATCCTGCTGAAGAAAGCCAAGTCGGAAGGCGTGACCCTGTCGGACGACGTGGCCTTCTTCGTGGCCAAGCACCTGCGCTCGAACGTGCGCGAGCTGGAAGGCGCGCTGCGCAAGATCCTGGCGTACTCGCGCTTCCACGGCAAGGACATCTCCATCGATATCGTGAAGGAAGCGCTGAAGGACCTGCTCTCCGTGCAGAACCGCCAGATCAGCGTGGAGAACATCCAGAAGACGGTGGCCGATTTCTTCAACATCAAGGTCGCGGACATGTACTCGAAGCGCCGCCCCGCCAACATCGCGCGGCCACGCCAGATTGCGATGTACCTGGCCAAGGAGCTGACGCAGAAGAGCCTGCCGGAGATCGGCGAGCTGTTCGGCGGCCGCGACCACACTACGGTGCTGCACGCCGTGCGCAAGATCGCGCAGGACCGCACCAAGAACCCGGAGTGCAACCACGAGCTGCACGTGCTGGAGCAGACGCTGAAAGGCTGATGGGCAGGCATTTGCATGCGGCGCGCGCCTCTGTCATGGGTCTGCAGCGCCGCTTTGCCTTCTGGCCCAGCAACAATTAGCATTACCAATTATTGAGTCATTAATCTTTTATCGAGGATATCCATGCAACTGGTCAAAACCACCCGAGATACGCTACTTCGGCCACTGCAGATCGTGAGCGGTATTGTCGAGCGTCGGCATACGATGCCGATTCTGGCCAATATCCTCATCCGCAAGGAAGGCGAAGCAGTCTCGTTCCTGTCCACCGATACGGAAGTACAGATCACCACGAACGCCAACATCGGCTCCGGCGCCGAAGTGACCGGCACCACGGTCGCCGCGCGCAAGCTGCTGGACATCCTGCGCGCGCTGCCGGAATCGGGCGACGTGTCGCTGACGCTGGTGAACAAGCGCCTGACGGTACAAAGCGGCAAATCGCGCTTCGCGCTGCAGACGCTGGCCGCCGAGGAATTCCCCACCGTGCAGGAAGCGGAAACCTTCAACGCCTCGTTCACGCTGCCGCAAAAAACGCTGAAGCACCTGTTCAACATGGTGCACTTCGCGATGGCCCAGCAGGACATCCGCTATTACCTGAACGGCCTGCTGCTGGTGCTCGACGGCGAGAACGTGATCGCCGTCGCCACCGACGGCCACCGCCTCGCCTTCTGCCAGGTGAAGACCGAACAGGCCTTCGAGCGCCAGGAAGTGATCATCCCGCGCAAGACCATCATCGAGCTGCAGCGCCTGCTGGAAGAAAACGATGAAGCCGTGCAGCTGGACATCGCCGCCAACCAGGTGAAACTGGGCTTCACGGACATCGAACTGATCTCCAAGCTGGTCGAGGGCAAGTTCCCCGACTACACGCGCGTGATCCCGAAGGGCTACAAGAACGACTTCACGATCAGCCGCGACGAGCTGCTACGCTCCCTGCAGCGCGCCGCCATCATGACCAGCGACAAGTTCAAGGGCGTGCGCTGCATCATCAGCCCGGGTTCGCTGAAGATCTCGTCCACTAATGCGGACCAGGAAGAAGCGGTCGAGGAACTGGAGATCGACTACGGCGGCGACAGCCTCGACATCGGCTTCAACGTCACCTACCTGCTGGACGTACTGAACAACCTGAAGTGCGACCAGGTCAACGTGGCACTGGGCGACTCCAATTCGTCCGCCCTGATCTCGATTCCGGACAATCCCGACTTCAAATATGTCGTGATGCCGATGCGGATCTGATCGAACCGCGTTTTAACTGCAGAGGGCTTCGACAAACCGAATGCGCGGCGCCGCCAGCCGGCGCCGCGCGGCAGGGGTATCGAGGTTCCAGTAATCGTTTTTTGAGAAAGTAGTCCATGTCCGAACGCCAAAACCTAGTACCAGTGCAGGTCAACTCCGAGGATTACGGCGCCTCCTCGATCCAGATCCTGGAAGGCCTGGAAGCAGTCCGCAAGCGCCCCGGCATGTATATCGGTGACACCTCGGACGGCACCGGTCTGCACCACCTGGTCTTCGAAGTGCTGGACAACTCGATCGACGAATCGCTGGCCGGCTACTGCACCGAGATCCACGTGACGATCCACTCGGACAACTCGATCTCGATCACCGACAACGGCCGCGGCATCCCGGTCGGCCTGAAGATGGACGACAAGCACGAACCGAAGCGCTCCGCCGCCGAGATCGTGCTGACCGAACTGCACGCCGGCGGCAAGTTCGACCAGAACTCGTACAAGGTATCCGGCGGCCTGCACGGCGTGGGCGTATCGTGCGTGAACGCGCTGTCGAAACTGCTGCGCGTGACGGTGCGCCGCGACGGCAAGGTGCACCAGATGGAATTCGTGCGCGGCGTGCCGCAGAACCGCGAAATCGAAATCCGCGACGGCGTGGCCGTTTCCCCGATCAAGGTCATCGGCGAAACCGACAAGCGCGGTACCGACGTGCACTTCTGGGCCGACGAAGAGATCTTCAGCCACGTGGAATTCCACTACGAGATCCTGGCAAAGCGCATCCGTGAACTCTCGTTCCTGAACAACGGTGTGAACATCAAGCTGTCCGACCAGCGCACCGGCAAGGATGAAATCTTTGCATTCGAAGGCGGCACGCGCGGCTTCGTCGAGTACATCAACAAGGCGAAAACGGTCTTGCACCCGACCGTGTTCCAGGCCACCGGCGACCGCATGTCGGACCAGAACACGAATATCTCGGTGGACGTGTCGATGCAGTGGAACGATGCCTTCAATGAACAGGTACTCTGCTTCACCAACAACATTCCGCAGCGAGATGGAGGCACCCATCTGACCGGCCTGCGCGCGGCGATGACCCGCGTGATCAACAAGTACATCGACGAACACGATTTCGCCAAGAAGGCGAAAGTGGAGATCTCCGGCGACGACATGCGCGAAGGCCTGACCTGCGTGCTGTCCGTGAAAGTGCCGGAACCGAAGTTCTCGTCGCAGACCAAGGACAAGCTGGTGTCCTCGGAAGTACGCGGCCCGGTCGAGGAGATCGTGGCGAAGACGCTGACCGACTTCCTGCAGGAGAAGCCGCACGACGCCAAAATCATCTGCGGCAAGATCGTGGAAGCCGCGCGCGCCCGCGAAGCGGCCCGCAAGGCCCGCGACCTGACTCGCCGCAAAGGCGTGATGGATGGCCTGGGCCTGTCGTCGAAACTGGCCGACTGCCAGGAACGCGACCCGGCGCTGGCCGAACTGTACATCGTCGAGGGTGACTCGGCAGGCGGCTCCGCCAAGCAGGGCCGCGACCGTAAATTCCAGGCGATCCTGCCGCTGCGCGGCAAGGTGCTGAACGTGGAAAAGGCGCGCTTCGAGAAGATGCTGTCCTCCGAACAGATCACCACGCTGATCGCCACGCTGGGCACCTCGATCGGCCCGGACGAATTCAATGCCGACAAGCTGCGCTACCACCGCATCATCATCATGACCGACGCGGACGTCGACGGCGCCCACATCCGCACCCTGCTGCTGACGCTGTTCTACCGCCAGATGCCTCAGCTGGTGGAACGCGGCCACATCTACATCGCCCAGCCGCCGCTGTACAAGGTGAAGGCCGGCCGCGACGAGCGCTACCTGAAGGACGACACGGAAGAAGCCAGCTACATGATGACGGTGGCGCTGAACACCGCCGTGCTGACCCCGCGCGACGGCGCCGACCTGATCACCGGCGAGCCGCTGACCGAACTGGCCCGCCAGTACAACCTGGCAAACGCCGTGATGCTGCGCCTGACCCGCGTGATCGACCGCGCCGCGCTGACCGCCATCATGACCGGCGTGACGCTGGACCTGTCGACCACCGACGCCGCCCGCGCCTCCGCGCAGGCGCTGGCCGACAATATCAACGACCCGGCCGTTACCGTCTCGGTCCGTTCGGACGACCTGTCGGACAAGCACCTGCTGTGGATCGAGCGCCTGCATCACGGTAACGTGAAGGTGTCGACGATCGACGAGGACTTCGTCAGCGGCGCCGACTACGGCGTTTTGTCCACCGCCGCTGCAACCTTCACCGGTTTGATCGGCGAGGGTGCCATTATTCGCCGTGGTGAAGGCGAACGGACCAAGGAATTCGCCGTGCGGGACTTCCACGAAGCGATGCAGTGGCTGCGCGATGAAGCGGAACGTACCGTGTCGAAGCAGCGCTACAAGGGTCTGGGCGAGATGAATCCGGAGCAGCTGTGGGAAACCACGATGGATCCGACCGTGCGCCGGCTGTTGAAGGTGCAGATCGAGGATGCGATCGCGGCGGATCAGATCTTTACGACGCTGATGGGCGACGATGTCGAGCCGCGGCGGAACTTCATCGAGACGAATGCGCTGCGGGCGGGGAATATCGACGTCTGATGTTGTTGCGCTGGTAAATGGGAAGGGGCCTTGCGGCCCCTTTTTTATTGCCTGGATTTTCGTTACACCGATGAGATCAGCTTGGCGCCACAGGCGGCTTTGTCACCGTCGTAGGCGACCAGCTTTCCGTTGTGTTTCCTGTCGCCCTGCTCGGGTTGAATCGGGAAGACTCCCTTGCACTGGGGGCAGCTTACTGTGTCCCCCTCGAGTGCCACCGGCTTGCCGTAGACTTTGAAATCGGTGCTGGCGGAGAGAACTTTGCCGCCGTGGGTGGTGGAATCTCCCAGGCGGATGATGCCGCGGCCTTTGCTGTCTTTCATAACAGTTACCTCCTTGAAAATTCTTAGCTATCTCTCAGCCCAATGTTGAGCATTTTTTTGAGCATCCAGCCCCGCCCAATTTGCGACCTCGACATGCGGATTGGTAGGCCAGGCTCCACGAAGCCTCGCATCAATAGTGGCTTTCCACCCTACAGGAGTGGCTCCCTGCGGCTCGTTGAAATCCATTATAGAGATTTCATTAGCCTGACATATTTCACTTGGCCACTGTGGATGTCGACAAGTAGCCAAGGAAAGCCGCCGGCCGATAAATGTTGGCAATATGAATGGCATAGCAATAATCCTCACTAAACCAGGTAGCGAGAAACCAAACGTATACATACAAATAAAGAACGACTCTATTAAACTCTCATTCTCAGCAAGATACAACATTGGTGGCGGAAGTCTATCAGGCCCATCGTTCATGTACATGCACCAGTAATTCCATTGTGCTAGAAGAGCCTCTAATTCATAAGACTCCCAACGGCGACCGAGTGCAAGAGCACGTGTCACGTTGCCATTCGTATCCAGCTGATAACACACGATATGGTAGTATTCCCCCCATCCATCCTTGCCGGGACTTAGACAAAATACAGTATCCTTTGACCATGGAATTTCCCATACGACGTCGCCTTTATCCGCGCCACCAAAAAATCGTCGGCGACGCACTGCGTAAATTTTCTTTAACCGCCGATTAAATCTGATAGGTCTTCTGGAGAGTGAAAACAACTCCTCCCGACCACACCATATTGCCAGCCCTCCGAAAACAATGACGCAAACAAGCGATAACAATCTCAGGACTGTATGGGCAAATTCTATGACGGGTTTTTCAAGTATTCCCGGCAATACCCACAGATATATTCCAAGTAAAACTCCAGAAACCGATATCAAAGAAGCTGATGAGATAAGATGTCGCCTCAGGTATGGCTGGTCTGTTACATCCATGAATGTTGCATTAATCCGATATGTTGTCGCAGAATCCATGGCAATAGGTGCAACATACTTTCCTATATCAAGCCTGCGTACGATATCCGTTTCAGGTATTGGATTTCCAATCTTATAACCATTCAGGCGTTCGTCCATATTAGCCTCCAACCGCGCTTTTATAGGCCTTCAGTTCAGATTCCAGATTCGGAAATTTTTCGTTGCCTGTACCGAAAAACGATCTGCCAACCCACTGCTGAAGAGCGACTTCGTTCAGTAGCGGCGAAACTAGGGCGAAAATTACAGCGGCGACCAAGACCCACCAAAATCCTATAGCACCTACGAGTACTGAAACTGATAACCCGATTGTAGTTACACCAACAACTCCGTAGAAAAGGCTCTTAACGTAATTTTCCTCTTCAAAGGCCAGAAACGCTTTCCAAATATCTAAACACGCTACTGCGACGCCCGCTATAAAGCCGACAACCCTAGCTCCAAACACGTATTTCAATGCGGTTTCGCGAGTGATTCCCCAATGAGAATTTATAAAGGCAGATAGCGGATGCGTTGATCTTACAGCAAGAGTAGCCATTGCAGTCTCAGAAATAGATGAAAGAAGAGTTACAGTGCCGAATGCAGCTTTCCATCGCGTTTCAAAACGATTAGTCTCATCATTTTCCGCCAAGTCTCGCATGGCAAAGCTTAATGCCACCATTTGCAATACTATTGCAACTACTCCAAGCTTGAATTCCATTGGCGAATTAGACGAGATCCATCGTTTTGCTTGCTCAACACCAGGAATTTTTACCACGCGAACTACATCCGGCGTAATCAATCCTTGCCGGTGTAATTGGTCTATATCAAGCTCTAGAGCCACGCTCGCCGAGCTATTCTTATACTCTTCAAGTGCTAGTCTCGCAGTCTTGGCCGCGGCAACCGTCGTTTTTAAGTGGTTTTCACTGAATTGAACACCAGCCTTCTGGCACTCATTGGTTATCCATTTCCTAATTTCATTTGCGTTTGCAGAACTCGGCTTAATTATGACTCCTCCTGTAAGAGATAGCCCAACCAAAACAGCATTACGCGCAATAATAGATGATCCTCTAGCAAGCCCTGCAATTATCACATTTACCGTTGACAAAGCCAGTCGGTCAAATGAATTCAACTCCCGCCTATTCGACACTAACTCTACCGCCCTCTTATATATATTGAAAATTGACTCCATGGGCACATCACTACTTTTTAGATGTGGCTCGACTGCGTCTATTATTTCTTTTTGATTGAACAAGAGCGCGCGTAGATATAGATTCTTTTCATTAGAGGGCTCCCCTTCCGCAAGCCATCTTTTAAGTAGCTCTGCGCATTTCTGATTTCCAGCAGATTTACTTATACACTGTGCTAGTGACTCGCGGTAACACTCGCCGCTGCGTATATCAGCAGAATCATGAACACCCTGCATCCAATTACTCAACTGGTCACTACGTAGCCATGCCGTATGATGTGTATCGAGACAAGTAGCAATCGGTTGGAAAGCTTGAAGCGCGGCCTCATAATCAGCTGAAAGAAATTTTTTTCTTTTATCAATATCAATTAAAGACTTTCCCTCTGGAGACGCAAATTTCCTCCAATCCGCACCAGGCCTCCGCACGTTATCGCCTTTAATATTATGATGCGAGTCTTTTTTGGGATACTTAGCCCAGCGTAAATATGTACTTAAAGTTGGATTTCTTTCAGCACTTTTTTCAAGACTTATCCGCTTAGCTTCCTTTTCTCGCTCATTGGAATTAACGGCATTCTCAACATAATCAAGCAAAGTGCTACTTACTTGACCCCAGTAACATTTTTCGTCAAATCCAGCATCATCAGTTGGAAGCGTTAAATCACTCAGATCGGTGCAAATTCCTACCGGATCATTTACAGCAACGATGAATCCGCCGTATGGGCATTTCTCATGCAAAACACTTGCTACACTCTTTGCTGCATCCTGCAAACGCAATTCTCGCTTCAATGGTGAATTACTGAAGTCAAATGCATTTCTCATATCCGCCTGGCTACTAGAAAAATAGGGCACATTTGACACATACTCTTTGAATTTAGCAGCATGAACAGCAGTGCCACGCATCATAGCTTGACCGTCAATGCACTGCATATGTCTCTTCCGCCAATTCAAATCTGGCACTTTCGAAATAGTGGATTTTGTCCACAAAACGTTAGACCACCCAATCCAGATATTTCCCATCATTTCGCAAGGTAGAGGCTCGATGTCTATACAGTAGGACAATGCCACGCTAACACGGTCCAGACAGCAAGAATCCATTGAATTTGGATTTACGGTTGGAACGTACTCGACAGGAAACTCCCAAAGCGCGGAGTTAGGAAGAATAATGTAGGCTTTAAGCCGCTTTCGCTTCTCTTCATAAGTGTAGAGATAGCCAGTTCTTAGCGCTCTAAGTGTATATTTTGCTGGCGATATATCAGCTGGTGCCCCAACGATCTTGAAGTTTCCAGACAAACCAGGCACATCATCTTTACCGTTTGGACAAGCAACAGCATATCTTACTGGATATATAAGGATCCCTTTTCTTCCGCAATAGCTACAGGCAGCATTCGTCATTTATATCTCCTTATTTCGTTAATTCTTCTTTCCATGATATTGATATCGGCGGAAGTAATACTTGACATCATTTGCTGCAAGGTAATTTCGCGCTTTCGTAACTTTTCCCAACTCGGTATCAGTTCGTGGCACTCACGAAAGATAGTTCCGTAACGCGTAGAAATATAGGCAAACTCCGATCGCTGTTCATCATCTTCACGATGGAGGTAGCTCGCCGTTTCCAGAAATGCAGCAATTGAGTCATTAAGCTCGTCCAGGCACTGCTCGGACAACGGGCAATACATATGAAGCCGAGCATGAAGTCGAAAAAATTGCCTGCTTTTGCTCAACAAATCCCAGTGAGAACTTTCGGGCCACCCAAGAGCCAAATCAGCGGTTGATGGCACGAAGGGCAACGTACGCTGAACGCACCACCATTGCCGACGCCAAGGAAAGTTCCAGCGTTGAACATTGCCAAGAAGTGCATTTCCCTTTTGTTCTGAAAAAAGGTAAGCCGTAAGAATGAACACACGAGGATCGTAATATCGCCATATCACCTCACGTGAATCTTCCCCGGTGCCATTGATAAATCTGGCCACGCAATTTGCCAGCTCTTCCGTACCGCTATCGGTTTGCAGCCATGCGCATACCACTGGCGGGTATTGCTCCGACTTTTCCTGTTCTAGCAGTTGAGATACGACCTCCTGTTCTGAGTGCGTTAAATTGTCTAGTCTCAATAGACGAGGCATCGATTCCTCCGCTGCCCACAAGAAGGGCGGTACGCAGGGGTGCGTGACCGGTAATAACTCCTTCAGCTCAGCGGACAGATTCGATGGCTCGATCAATAGATAACCGTCATTTGGCACAGGCAAAGGCAATTGGGTCGGTGCGATCAGCATCGTCATTCTCCTTTCACAGGAACAGTTGCAGCCCCGGTTCCAGCGGCGCCCTTGGCCTGCATTGCACAGGCATCCGAACCGGGAAAGGTCGCTTTTCTATCCTGGCCTTTCATCGTCTGATGATCGGCCGCATACATTTCGCTGTCGCCGCTGGTGTAGCCTTTTATCCCTTCCGCGCTCAGCACAAGTTCGCTACCGCCGCCGTTAATGCGAACGCCCTTTTTTGCCTTCAGGTTTATCCAGTCGGTAGCGCTGATGATCTCGATGACTTTTTTCGCAAGCACTTCCAGCTCATCGTTCTGCGCCTGGACCTGAACCTTTCCGCCTGCAGCGATAAGCTTGGCGCCCCCCTGGTTCGTAAAAACGCTGACGCCAAGGGCTGCGCGTATCCATGTGCTGCCTCCCGCTGAAAGTCTCATTTGCTCGCTGCAGACGAGGTCGGTGTCCAGAGCGGCACCAATCGCCAGCGACTGGCCACTTGTCGCGATAACGCCATCCGGTCCGTTAATGGCGATAACCCGGCCTTTGACTTCGTCGAGTTTGTCCACTTTCTCAACGAGGGCACTCAGCTCGGCGTTGATTGGCTCATCCTTGGCAAACCTTTCGGCAAGTTTCGACAATTGCCCAGCCAATTTCCCTAACCCGGCCGCGACTTTGACCATGCCTGCACGTTCCAGTTGCTTGCCTTCCGATCCACCGCCATTCTCTGCCGTGATGAGAACACCTTCGACGCCTCTGACAGCCACAGCAAGCTCACTAAAAAGCTCCGCCCCTTCCCCGCGCTTTTCTGCATACCCATTCTTCTTCGGCTGCGTCAAAAACCCCAGATTCAACTGCGATTCCCCATGGTCACTACTCAACTGCGCACTGATCTGCCCCTTGGTATCGTCGAACCGCAACTGATTCCCCTGCCGCCCGCCCAGCACCTCTCGGCTGCGTATCCCCGATAAATGCCGGTTCCCCGGCAGGCCGCCGCCACTGCTCAGTTCAGGCGGCGTGGCCACCTGGTTGTACATCTGCCCCACGATCACGGGCTTGTCAGGATCGCCCCCCAGGAACGCTACGAGTACTTCGCTGCCGACCCGCGGCAGCATCACCGCACCGCACTGGTCGTATCCCGGCCCATTGCCTGCCCAACTGCTCGCCACGCGCACCCAGGCGGAATCGCGATCAGTGTGGGTCGCGCCAGTACCGGATGCATGCGCATGGTCCCGCTCCCGCGTGGCGGGGAAGCGGATTCTCACGCGGCCCATGGCATCGCAGTGCACCTCTTCCTTGGCAGGTCCCACCACCAGCGCGCTCTGCATGTGTACCGGCGGCAGATCGGTGCGCGGGTCATAGGCAGGCACGATGGGAACGCCACGGCGCACGGCGGTAAAGCGCATCTTGACCGGGTGTTTGCCCAGGTCGTCGTTGGCCCAGCCGCTGCGCGTGAACAGCCTGGCCACACGGTCGGCGAGGTCGCGCGGCAGGTTGTTCTGCATGGCCAGTTGCAGCTCGGTGATGACGAATTCGCGGTCGATTGCCTCGTGGCGGTCGATCTCGGGGTGGCCAGTCAGCGCGAAATGTTCTCCGGCGCGGAAATCGCGCACGGCGCCTTCGCCCATGAAGCACTTGGTCTCGAAGTCATGCCGGTCCATGGCCAGTTCGCCGAGCGCCGTCAAGTCCTTGCGGTCGTCGCCCGCATGCGGCGCCCACACCTGGTAGTCGTCCAGCGTGGCGGCGAGGGTTCGTTCGATAGGCCCCTGCGTCAACTGGCCCAGCATTTCCACCCGCATGCCATCCAGCGACAACGGCGTCTTGTAGTTCCAGCTGTGCCGTGTTGCAGTCGTCGGCTGCAGCGTGCGCACGGCGGTCCAGGCAGTGATGCTGTCGCGCTCCTCCGTCGATGCGTCGCGGTGATAGCGCACGGTACCGGCGGCATTTGCACGCACGCTTTCGAAACGGTTCAACAGGCGCATGCGGTGGGACGGATAGTGCTTTTCCACGTCCGGTTCGAAGATCCAGGAGATGCCGCGCCGGCGCAGGATCCGCCGGATGAACGCGGCATCCGACTCGTTGTGCTGCATGGTGAATTCGCGCTTCGGGTACTGCATGTCGTCGAAGATGTTGTCCGTGATGACATCGAAGCAAGGCCCCACGACAGGATTACTGTGATGCCATTCATCTCGCAGCCGATACAGGATCTCCACTTCATTCAGGTTGCGGAATACGCGCGTGTTGGTGCGTTTTTCCATTACCGCAAGCATGTCGCGGATTACGAGCTGGTAGCTGGCCAGGCCGCCGTCGCTGTCGCCAGCGCGCGCTTCGGTGACCACGCCGCACACGGTGCGCAATTTGCCGCGATCGGTGACGATGTCGATCGCGGCCGGCAGCGCGATGAATTCCTTGAGTGGCAGGCGGGCGTCCAGCGCCACGCACAGCACGCGGTATTCGAAGCCGCCGCACAGCGATTCATGGCCTTCCACGCGCTGTGGCAGCAGCACGTCCTCCATCATCACCTTCGGATGATCGAGACGCAGCCGCACCGGGCGGTCGCTGGTGACCAGGTCGCGATGCGAGACCAGGAAATTGACGAATGCATTGAGAAGTTCCATCAAGGCCTCCTAAGCCGGCGACTGGGAACCCTGGCGCTGGGCGCATCGCACCAGCTCGCGGCCGTCGGCCGTTTGCACGATGAGCAGGGTGAAATTTCTCCAGGCGATGTAGTAACCGAGGACGTAATCCATCACCTGGGCAAACGCGTAAATGCTGCGATGGGTGAACGCTGCTTCATCGACTGTCAGCCGTATCTGGTAGCCATAGGCCAGCGACGAACCATAGTCGTGGGGCAACGCCCCCTTGATTTCGCGGCGATCCACCGCGACGATGCCGGCCAGTTGACGTTCCGTTACCGCGCAATCGGGCCTCGCGTGCAGGCGCAGCAGCCCGAGCAGGCTTGCCAGGTCGAACTGGGCCATGGCTCGGCCGCCGGCATTACCGGCGCCGAGCACTTCGAAGTGATCGTCCGGCTTGTCGGCCAGGACGAGCGGTGTGGTTGGCGTGCACAGCACGCGGATGGTGCAAGTCGCAGCCGATTCATTGCCGACCAGGTCGCCGCTGGCGCGGCCCACCGGCAGCGTCGCAGGCAGCGTGCCATTGGTGCAGGTAAGCTGCGCTGTCGCCGTTCCTTCAGCCAGCTGGAGCGGCTTGCGCCGGTGGTCGAGAAACGACACCGTGTCTTCGGTACCGAGCGTGGGGTTCGCCCGCTTGAAAGTCCAGCGTTTCGTTGGCGCCACGCATTGCTCACCAGCCCATTCCAGGTCGACTGCCGCATTGCTGCCGTCCACCGCGCATAAGAGCTTCATCGAATCGATGTTGTAGATCGTGATCTCCGCATCGTTCGAACGCCGCACGATGAGCGGATAGACGTCCTGTTCCTCCTTTATCCGGATTGCTTCCGATGCACTGGAAAACATGTTCACGACAGGCGTGCAGCCGAGCCGCAACGCCGTTGCCGGCAAGGCGCGGAGCAACTGCGGCGTGGACGTCTGATGCAGGTCCGGCACGATCAGGTACAGCACCACACGCTGCGCGCCATTCGGGGATCCGGCGAGTGCGGACTTCAGGTCGATATCGAAGAAGTCGAATTTCTCCGGGAATGCAAAATACTCGGCCAGCAGGCGCAGGCTGTCCTCCTGTCGCCTCGGCGTCGGCAACAGCGCTTCGCTGCGCGAAAGGCCCACCGGTGCCAATGGCGATTTACTGAGCTTCCACCATTGTTGTTCCGACTCGACGCAGGTGCACAGCGTACGGGCGAACAGGCCGTCATACAGGGCCGTGCGCGTGGCGGCATCGGTGTCGATGAAGACCCGTACCGGCTCGGCGGTTGCCTTGTCGAGTGCAATGGCTGGATCCGTGCTTTCGATGACGATCCTGATCGCACCGCCCGCGCCCGATGGCAAGCCAAGGGATAGTGGCGCATCCACACGGGCCGTATAGCTGGCAGTCAGCGCAAGCGCCGGAATGGTCACGTCATAGGCGGTGCGGAACCGGCATGCCGGCTCTGACTTGAAATGGAACTCGGTGCCGCGCGGGATCGTGGCGCTCACGCGCTGCATGCCCGCGTCAAAGTGCGCCACCGAACAGGAAGGCACAGGGTTCAGGTAGAACGGGCTGAGGATGGCCAGCAGGTCGTTGGTCAGGCGCGTGTGGTAATAGTCGAGATTCCACGCATTCTTCGCGCACAGCAAGGCAGTGCCCTGCATTACGCGCTCGGTCACGGGATCGGCATCCTGCCCGGCCGATACCCCAAGCCTTGAAGCCAGCGAGAGATTGCGCGAGATCATTTCCTTGAAGTTGCGGCGCAAGATTCCCATCTCGCGCTCGAAGTACGGAAGAAGTTTGTCCATGGATCGGTCTCACAAAAAAGAATGCAGGTTGCAGAGTCACGCAAGGCTCCTGCCGCGGACGTTTAGAAGGGCAGCGCGCAACCCGTCCGCGCGTAACACCGCACCCGCTCTTCGCCATCGAGCGTCAGCACCACCAGCCGCGCAAAACCTTCCTCCTGCGCATGGCTGGCGAACAACTCCGTCATCACCTGCGCAAACACGAATATGCTGGACCGGCCGAACGCCGCCTCATTGATCGTCAGCCTGATCTCGGTGCCCTGCATCCAGGCGGCGCCTTGCGGGAAGCACACCCAATCCTCCACAGCGCGCTGATCGAGTCCGACGATGCCGGCCAGCTGCCGCTGCACCGACGGGTTGTCGGCGGGGGCATGGCGCCGCAGCAGTTCCAGCAGCGCAGGCAGGCCACGTTCATTCGAAAAGCGGGAATGGTCATCAAGGCAGGCAGCCGGCCGTAACATGGACGGCCGCCGCAGGAAGCGCACCGGATAACCGGCCGCCGCGCCATCCATGGCCAGGTCGCCATCGGGGTGCCCGATCGGCAGGCTTGCGGGAGTATCGCCATCTGTGCTGCTCAGCTCGCGCTCCGCTGCAACCGGCATCGGTTTCGCTGCGGAGGAAAACAGGTTGATGACCGGCGTACAGCCTGGTCTCAGCATCGAAGGCGCCAGCGGACGCAGCGCACTGGCGTTGGGCAGCTCGGGCAACGCCACATGCAGCGCCAGCCGGCGCGTGCCGGCCGGGCAGCGGGCCAGTGCAGGCGCAAGGTCGATATCGAAGAAATCGAATTTTTCGGGGAATGCAAAGTACTCGGTGAGACCCTGCGGTTCAACTGTTTGCGGGTCGCCCACCGGCGCGGGAAGCAGTGTTTCATCTTCGGCATAGCCCACCGGCGCGAACGGCAGCGCGGCCAGCTCGAACCACTCGCGGCCAACATTCACGCAGGTGTACAGCGCGCGCATGAACAGTGCATCGTGCAGGGCTGCGCGCGTGGCGGGATCGGCGTCGATGAACAGCCGCACCGGGCCGGCAACGGCTGCATCGAGAGCAATGGCAGGGTCGGTGCTTTCGATGGCGATGACGATCGCGCAAGCCGTTTCGTCGGGTACGCCCAGCACGGGCGGCACCTTGAGGTGTGGAACGAAGCGCGCGGACGCGATCGCGAGCGGTGCGAGCGCCACCTCGTATACGGTACGGAAGCGGCAGGCCGGTTGTGCCTTCGTCGTCAGCGCCGTGCCACGCGGGATGGTGGAGGGCGCGCCGCTGGCTGCGTTTTCCACCTGTACCACGGAGCAGAAAGGCAGAGAGGGGGAAGAATGTTGCGGCAACCTGACCACCGGATCCAGCGTGGATACCGGTGCGTCGGCCAGGTCGAATTTCAGTTGAAGGAGCTTGCCCATCCTTGCCTCCCGTTAATGACGAGAGGCAATATTTACACAGCAAAATCTGGCGCCCGTTGACGCCGAGCAACATCAAGTGGCTATCAGATGGACATCAGGCGACCGCTGCATTCCTTCGCCGCACCATCCGCGCAATGGTCACCAGATTGACGATGGCCACTACCACCTCCAGCGCCGTTCCGCCGACCGAGCCGGAAATGACGTTATTGGCAATCCAGAAGCAGGTCCCTACCAGCATCACCAGCCGCATCGGAATTCCCTGCAACAGGAACAGCGCCAGCGTACCCAGGCACGATGCACCGAGCGGCAGCCAGTCGCTGGGCTGTTTGGCGAAGTACAGCCCGAGGCAGATATTGATCGCCACCACCGCCAGCGCGACCCACACGGAGCGGGTACGCAGCGCCAGCAAGGAGCGCAGCAGGGACATGGTGGAACTGGCCACCGCAGTCGGGTTGCCGAGCAGCGCGAAGTGCACCACGTAGGCCAGGCATTCGCCGGCCATGAACAATTTGAAGCGGCGGTCGTCGGTCTGCAGGAAGGAGCCGACGCCGAGCACGAACGCAACGTAGCCGACGCATTGCGCCGGCGAGAACCAGTCGATGGACATGAAAAAACTGCGGTAACAGGCGGGCCGGCGATTATAGCGAAGTGTTCACCCCAGCGTATCGGCCCAGAGTATCGGCCCAGATACTGGCCGCCCAGTTCTCAGCGTATGCTCCTTCCAGCGCACTGGCCTCTTTCGACAGCCCGCCGGACCCCGGCACTACCAGCAGCGTCTTCTTCGCCGTATCGTAGGCATGCACGGACGCGACATGGATCACGTCGCGGTCCGACACGAAGCTGTAGCAGGTGTTGGTCAGCATCGGTGCCGGATTCGGTGCGCGGCCGGCCAGCAGATCGATCACCGCGGCGGCACAGACCTTCGCGTGCTGGTTCGCCATGTGGGCGGACTTGGGCATCAGCGGCGCAGTCTGGATCGCGTCGCCGATCACGTGCACGTTTGGCGCCCGCGCCGATTCGAACGTGAGGAAATCGACTTCGCACCAGCGCCCGTTGACGTTGGCCAGGCCGGCACCGGAGGCGATCTCGCCGGCGCGGTGCGGCGGAATCACATTCAGCACATCGGCCCGAACTTTCTCGCCGAGTTCCGAGATGGCAGTGCTGCCGGCCGCATCGATTTCCACCGTGCGGAAGCCGGGCCGATATTCGACGATGCCGCCATAGCGTTCCTTCCAGATTCGCTTGAACAGTGCCCCCTTCGACACCACGTCTTCGTTCGCGTCGAGCAGCAGCACCTTCGCGCGCGGTTTATGGCGGCTAAAGTAATGCGCCACCTGGCAGGCCCGCTCGTAGGGGCCGGGCGGGCAGCGATAGGGCGCGGGCGGCACCGTCAGCGCATACACGCCGCCATCGGGCACCGCTTCCAGTTGCGCGCGCAGCGCGACGGTCTGTGCGCCGGCCTTCCACGCATGCAGGATCGGGCCGTCGGCCGTCATGCCCGGCAGTTCGCCGAACAGGAATTCGATGCCGGGCGAGAGGATCAGGCGGTCGTACGTCAACCGGCTGCCGGCGGCCAGCGCCACCGTGCGCTTGCCGGTATCGATGCCGGTGGCGCTGTCCCGCACGATGCGGATGCCGTGGCGGCTGGCCAGTGCATCGTAGCCATGGGTCAGGTCGCCGATGCGGCGCGAGCCGCCCAGCACCAGGTTCGACAACGGGCAGGAGACAAAAGCCGGATTCGGCTCCACCAGCGTCACGTCCACTTCGCCAGCGCTCCACATCCGCACGTAGCGCGCCGCGGCCGCGCCGCCATAGCCGCCACCGATGACGACCACGTGCGCTTTCGCGCGCGGCGCCACGGTCGCGCAGCCGGCCAGCACCACGGCCGCGCCGGCCGCCTGCAGCAGGTCGCGGCGCTTCATGGCCGGCCTCCCTTCTGCGCGGCGAACCAGGCGGCGATCTGTTCCAGCTGTTCGTCCGTGTACCCCGTGGCCAGCTGCGTCATGATCGTGGCGGGGCGGCTGCCATCCTTGAATGCCTTCAGGCTGGCCAGCAGCGTTTCCTTCGGCTGGCCGGCCAGTGGTGGCAGCGCCGAGCCCGCGGTGTTGCTGCGCGTGCCGTGGCAGGCGGTGCACGTGGCGGCCAGCCGCTCGCCAGCGCTCACCGGTTCGGCGGCAAGCGCCGGAGCGCATAGCAGCATCGGCACCATCAGCGTCATCATCTTCATGGGCGTACTCCCGGGGATTCCATCGGCATGCCTTCCGCGCGCAAGGCCAGCCACGCTTCCAGGTCGACCAGCTCTTGCGCATCGGGCCGCGGCACGGCGGCGCGCACGCCGGTCATGCAGTTGCGCAGCCGCCGCTGCAGGCTGCCCATGCCCTGCCATTCCAGCCGGTAGATCGGGTAGGCGTTGGCGTGGCCCTGCGGGATCGTGGCGCCGGCCAGCTTGCGGCCCCAGTTGGCGTCGTGGCACTGGGCGCAGGACATGTTCAGCTGGCCGATGCGCTGGCCGAACAGTTGCCTGCCCCGTTCGGCCGCCGCGCGGGTACCGGCATCGCGTGGCGGCGCAACGGGCATGCCGCGCGATTGCAGCGCGATATACGATTGCAGCGCCAGCAGTTCGTCCGCATCAGGTGCCGATGCCGGCTTGCCCTGCTTGCCGACGCGGCACTGTTCGATGCGCTGGCCCAGCGTGATCACCCGGCCGGCACCCTTGTCGAACGCGGGGAAGCGCGCCGCCACGCCGCGCATGCTCGTCTTCGCATCGCCATGGCAGGAGGCGCAGCTGTTTTTCGCGCCCGTTTGCCAGGCAGCCTCCCCGTTCGCTACCCATAGCATGGCAGGATTCTGCGTATCGTCGCGCTGCATCGCGCGGGTGGACTCGCCCATGAACTCCGAACCGGACTTGCGTGCATCCTGTCCAGCCGCGGCCAAGGTCACGAATGCCATGGCGCCAAGCAGCGCTTTCATGGCGCGACGGCGAGCGCCATGCGCTCCACCTGGGAAAAACCGTTGTCGCCGGACCAGGTGAATTCCAGCGTGCCGGTCGTTGTCGCCACCGTGAAGAACGCGATGTACGGATTGGCGGAAATCGCCGGATGCAGCTCGGCGGCAAATACCTGCTCGCCGTCGTACCGGCAGGTGAACTGGCGGATGATGTCCTGCGCTACCGTCTTGCCGTCGGCGCCCGGGCGATAGCCCGACTCCATCGGATGCGCGATCAGCGCGCGGATCTCGATCACCTCGCCCGCCTTCGCCGTCTTCGGCATATGGATCAAGGCGCGCGCCACTACATCACCTCGCCTTCGATGCAGGCGGCCAGCGTGACGATCACGTCCACCGTTTGCTGCCAGCAGCTGCCATCGCTCATCTTCGCCACGGCCACCAGCTTTTGCGATGTGGCCAGGCGGATGCGGGTCGACACCTCCGCCTTGCCGGCGCGCGGACCGAGCGTGAATTTCACCACATCGGTTTCCGGGTTTTTCTCGTTGAAGATGGCGATGCCAATCACGTGATCCTGCGGCGTCACAGGGCTGTCGACGCGGATCGTCACCGGTACCGCGTTGCCGTTGTCGATCAGCTGGGCGATCTCGAAGGTCACGCGGCCGGCCTGCGGCAATTTGTTGCCGGTGTAGGCCGAGATCGCGGACGCCATCTGCTGCGGCGTAGCGGCAGCCGGGCGCACCAGTGCCAGCAGCGTGCCGGCGGCAAGCAGCTGGCGGCGGTGGCGGCTCGGAAGCTTGTTCCGCGGCTCATTTGTCGAATTCATGGCGCAGCATCCTTCAGCGTGGACAGGTAGGCTACGACATCCTCGATTTGCTGGGCGCTCAGGATCGTCTTGCCCGCATGGGCGGGTGCCACGCGCGCCAGCCCTTCGGTGCGAAAGTAGGACGGCATGATCGTTTGCGGATTCAGGCGCGAGGAGTCCGAGATGCGCAGGCGCAGTTGCGGGACTGTCCAGCGCGCGCCGGCGCCGGCCAGGCTGGGCGCCAGGTCGCCCTGGAAGCGTTCCTCGGCAATCGGCGCCGAGTGGCACAGCAGGCACAGGCCGACATGGCGGTCGGCCACGATGGCGCGGCCGCGCTGCGGGTCGCCGGTCGTGGCGCCGGGCAGCGGGTTGGGGATGCCGTCGAACGCATGGGCATGGGATGCCAGCGCCAACACCACCGGGGACAGACCCCTGGCCACCGTTAGTAGCCACGGGGAAGCGGCAACAATAGCGGGGTCAGTCCCCTCGGCCACCTTGGCCATAGATGTCATGCTCCCCCCTGGCCGCGGGCCATCGCCCGCTACGCCTTCTTGAGACTGTGGTTCTTCAGCGGCAGGTCGCGGATGCGCTTGCCGGTGGCCGCGAAGATCGCGTTCAGCACGGCCGGTGCGGCCACGGCGATCGTCGGCTCGCCGACGCCGCCCCAGAAACCGCCGGACGGAACGATGATCGTCTCCACCGCCGGCATCTCGTCCATCTTCATCACCGGATAACTATCGAAGTTGGTCTGCTCCATCTGGCCGTCCTTGACGGTGCACTCGCCGTACAGCGCGGCAGACAGGCCATAGACGAACGAGCCTTCCACCTGCGCCTCGATCTGCTGCGGATTCACGGCATGGCCCGGATCGGTGGCTGCCACGATGCGGTGGATCTTCAGCTTGCCTTCCTTGTCCACCGAGACTTCGGCGCACGCGGCCACGTAGCTGCCGAAGCCCATCGTCTGCGCCAGGCCGCGATAGACACCCTTCCTGGGCTTCTTGCTCCAGCCGATCCGTTCGGCCACCGCATTCAGCACGGCCAGGTGCTTCGGGCTGTCCTTCATCAGCTTGCGGCGCAGCGCCAGCGGATCCTGCTTCGTCGCATGGGCGATCTCGTCGATGAAGCATTCCAGGTAGATGGCGTTCTGGTTCAGGTTCACGCCGCGCCAGAAGCCCGGCGGCACCGGCGGATTGCGCATCGCGTGGTCGACCAGCAGGTTCGGCACCGTGTAGCCGATCGACGCATCCGTGCCGGGCGCATTCAGCCCCTGGAACACGGCGCCATCCTTGCCGTTCTTGATATTGCCGGGGAATAGCGCCGCCACGATCGACTGGCCCGAGATGCGCATGTGCAGCGCTGTCACGTTGCCGGCCTTGTCCAGCCCGGCCGTCAGCTTGCACTGCGTGACCGGGTGGTAGCGGCCGTGCAGCATGTCCTCCTCGCGGGTCCAGATCAGCTTGATCGGCGTGCCCGGCATTTCCTTGGCGATCTGCACCGTCTGGCGCACCCAGTCGTGTACCGCGCCGCGCCGGCCGAAGCCGCCGCCCAGGTGGATTTTATGGACGTCGCAGCGCTCCTGCGGCAGGCCGGCCGCTTCCGATGCGGCGGCCAGTGCCGCTTCGCCGTTCTGGGTTGGCGTCCATACCTCGCAGCGTTCCGGCGTCCAGCGCGCGGTGGCGTTCATCGTCTCCATCGTCGCGTGGTTCTGGTGCGGATACGAATACACGGCCTCGATACGCCGCGCCGCGCCGGCCAGTGCGGCCTTCACATCGCCGTTCGCGTTGCCGACAGCCGCCTCCGGCGCATCCAGCCCGGCCTTCAGCGTGGCTGCCACGTCCTTGCTGGACAGGTTCGCGTTCGGGCCCTTGTCCCATTCGATCGGCAGCGCGTCGAGCGCGGTCTTGGCGCGCCACCAGGTATCGGCCACCACGGCCACGGCGGAGTCGCCTACCTGCAGCACCTTCTTCACGCCCGGCTTGTCCTTGATCGCGTCGGCATTGAAGCTTTTCACCTTGCCGCCGAACACGGGGCAATCCTTGATCGCAGCGTTCAGCATGCCGGGCATCGCCAGGTCCATGCCGTAGACCTGCTTGCCGGTGGTCTTGTCGACGGTGTCGAGCCGGGCCAGGCGCTTGCCGGCGATCTGCCAGTCTTTGGGATCCTTGACGGTGACGTCCTTGGGCGCTTCCAGCTTGCCGGCCGCCTCGGCCACCTTGCCGTACGTGACGGTACGGCCGCTGGGCGCGTGCGTGATCACGCTCTTCGCCGCGCTGCATTCGCTGGCCGGCACGCCCCACTGCGTGGCCGCGGCCTGCACCAGCATCGCGCGCGCGGCGGCACCGCCCTTGCGCACATATTCATGCGAGCCGCGCACGCCATTGCTGCCGCCGGTCGAGAAGCTGCCCCATACGCGCTTGCGCGCCAGGTTGGTTCCCGGCGTGGGGTATTCCGTGGTCACCTTGCTCCAGTCCGCATCCAGCTCTTCGGCCACCAGCTGCGCCAGGCCGGTCAGCGTGCCCTGGCCCATCTCGGAACGCGCGATGCGGATGACGATCGTGTCGTCCGGCTTCACGACGACCCAGGCATTGATCTCGGGCGGCTGCGCGGCCTGTGCCTGCGCGGCGAACGGGATGTGGAAGGCCACGACGAGGCCCGCCGACTGGCCGAGGAAGCGGCGGCGTGCGGGGCTGGCGACGGGGGCGTCGGCCGGGCTGGTGACAGTGCTCATGCCTTGCTCCCTTCGCGGTGTTCGATCGCCAGGCCGGCGCTCTTCGCATCGCCGCCGCGCGCCACCACGTGGATCGCCTTGCGCACGCGGTTATAGGTGCCGCAGCGGCAGATGTTGGTCATCGCCATGTCGATGTCGGCGTCGGTGGGCCTGGGTTTTTCCTTCAGCAGCGCGGTGGCGGCCATGATCATGCCGCTCTGGCAGAAACCGCATTGGGGCACGTCCAGCGCGGCCCAGGCTTTCTGCACCGGGTGCGAGCCGTCCGGCGACAGGCCTTCGATGGTGACGATCTTCATCTGCTCCGTCACGGTGGAGACAGGGCGCACGCAGCTGCGCATCGCCTCGCCGTCGATATGCACGGTGCAGGCGCCGCACTGGGCGATGCCGCAACCGTACTTGGTGCCGGTCAGGCCAAGCTGCTCGCGCAGCACCCAGAGCAGCGGGGTATCGTCTTCCGCCTGGAACTCGCGGACCTGTCCGTTTACGTTCAGCTTCATGCCTTGTCTCCTGAAGAGGTTGGGTGCTTCGCGCAAATATATTACGTGTTTTTTGCCTATCTGTATTCGTTCCGGCAATTTTGATTTGGATCAATGTTTTTACGGATGAGCTTTTTTACACTGGCGCCGCTGACACAGTGAACAGAGAAGAGGAATCATCATGAAAAAAGCAGTCTTAGCAGTCATCGCCATCACGGCCGCCATGCTCGCAAGCCCGGCCATTGCGCAACCACAGGACAACGGCGGGAACTGGCTGGTGCGCGCCCGCGCAGTGCATATCGACCCGGCCGACAAGTCCACGCCGCTTGCCGGCAGCGGCGCGGCCGACCGCATCGGCGTCGAAAGCCGGACGATTCCGGAAATCGACATCGCCTATTTCTTCACCCCGCATATCGCCGCCGAGCTGGTGCTCACCTACCCGCAAAAGCACGAGGTCTATCTCGACGGGCAGGGCATCGGCAGCTTCCGGCATCTGCCGCCGACGCTGCTCGCGCAGTACCACTTCACACCCGGTAAAACGGTGAGCCCCTACGTGGGCCTGGGCGTCAACTGGACGACATTTTCAAAGAACAGGCTGCTGGACGGCCAGGGCAGCCTGGAGCATGACAGCGTCGGCCTGGCCGCGCAGGCCGGCATCGATTTCAAACTGGACCGGCACTGGTCGCTGAACGTGGATGTGAAGAAGATACAACTGCGCAGCGATGTGCTGATCGGCGGCGCGAAGGCCAGCAAGGTCAAGGTCGACCCGGTACTGCTCGGCGCCGGCATCGGATACCGCTTCTGAGGGAGCGAAGACAGCGTTTCAACCTGGAGTATCTCCAAGCCTTTTGCCTGCCCCCGGTTCGCCGGCGGCAGGTTTTTTTACGCAAACAGGAAAAACTGGGGACGTACCCTGGTTTTCAGGAAACTCCTGCACTCTTGCGTTATTGCCTGCAAACAGGGGTACGTCCCCAGTTTTGGGGTACGCATTTTACTGGGCGAGTTCCTTGCGCAGTTCCCGGGCCAGCGCGCGCCGTGGCTCCTCGGGCAGCCAGGTGCCGATCTCGACGGTGATGCCGCGTGCGATGAGCTGGATCGGGTCGCGCCGCCGCGCCGGTGGCACGATGCGCAGCCAGCAGGTGTCGAGGCGGATGGTGGAGCTTCGGCCGCCGCGCATCTTTTCCACGAACAGCATGCCGTTCTCGTGGACGATGCGGTCGGAATCGGTGGCATGCCGGCTGTAGACGACGAAGGCGGCGGTCACGGCGGCCATTTCCAGCACCGAGAAGGCCAGCACATACCAGGCGCCCTGCACGGCAAAGAACAGCCCGACGGCCAGCGACAGCGCGAGCAGCGCAGCCCACACGGCCACGGTCTGCCGTGGCGTCAGCGAACAGTTGCGCCGCACCAGCCATTCCCGCCTGCCACCGTCGATGGGCAAATCGCGTTTCACCGTGCGCCCTCCTTCCCGGCATTGTACGAAAGGCGGCAAAAGCCGTCAGCACGAAAGAACGAATAACGAAAGAAAGAATAACGAAAGAACGAAAGGCCACGCACGGCATGCGCGTGGCGGGGCAGCCCTCAGGCCGGCTGCTCCTCGCGCGGCAGCACCAGCGTGAACACGGAACCCTCGCCCGGCCGGCTGGCCACCGTCAGCGTGCCGCGGTGCGCCTCGGCCAGCTGGCGCGAGATGTACAGCCCCAGGCCCAGCCCGGAAGGCACGCCATTGCCGGCGCCCCGCTCATAGGGCAGGAAGATGCGTGCCTGCATCGCTTCGTCGATGCCGGCGCCCTGGTCGATCACGTCGATGCGGGCCGTGGTCTCGGTGGCCGAGAGCCGGATGCGCACCGGCTTGCCGCCGCCGTAGCGCAGCCCGTTCGTCAGCAGGTTGACGATCACCTGCTCGATGCGGAATTCGTCCCACCAGCCGCTCACGGTATCCGGTGCTTCGAGCTCGAACGTGGTGCCGGCATCCTGCGCCTGGCGCGCCAGGTCGTCCGTCAGCCGGTGCAGCATGGCCTGCAGCTCGGTCCAGGCGGGGCGGATCGACAGCACACCGCTACGGATGCGCGAGACGTCCAGCATGTCGTCGATCAGCCGGATCATCGCCTGGATCTGGCGGCCATCGCCTTCCACCATCTTTTCCAGCGCTTCCTTGCCGAACGCTTCGAGGTTGCCGCGTTCGAGCTGCATCCTGCGCATCTGCGTGCCCAGGAACAGCGTGTTCAGCGGCGTCCTCAGTTCGTGCGCCACCATCGACATGAATTCGTCACGCATGCGCAGCGCGTAGCGCAGCTCTTCCTGCGCGCCGCGCAGCTCGTTCATCATGGCATGCTGTTCCTCGACGCGGCGGCGGATCTCCATGCGCTGGCAATGCAGGTCGACGAATACGTTGACCTTGCTGCGCACCGCGTCCGGATCGAGCGGCTTGTAGAGGAAATCGACGGCACCCGTTTCATAGCCCTTGAACGCGTAGTTCAGTTCCTTGCCGGCCGCGCTGACGAACACGATCGGGATATGGCGCGTCTTGTCCGTGCCGCGCATCAGCTCTGCCAGCTCGAAACCATCCATGCCCGGCATCTGCACGTCCAGGATCGCCAGCGCGAAATCGTGTTCGAGCAGCAGCGCCAGCGCTTCCTCGCCGGACATGGCCTGGTACACGGCGCGGTTGTCGTCGCGGATGATGGCGTTCAGCGCGCGCAGGTTTTCCGGCAGATCGTCGACGATCAGCAGTTTCGTGACGTTGCCGGCGGGGCTTCCAACGGGGCCGCCTGTCAATCCCATGCTGCATTCCTTGTTGGGCACACTATTCATTGCAAGTTCTCCATCGACAGTTGCAGCAGCCTGCGGATACCGCGCAGCGGCAGCACCAGGTCCGGCGTGCGCAGCCGGATCGCTTCATTCGGCATCACGTTCACCTGAGCCTCCGCGGGGTCCTGAACCACCGTCAGACCGCCGGCGGCGCCGATGGCGGCCATGCCGGCGGCGCCGTCGTGGTTGGCGCCGGTCAGCAGGATTCCGATCAGTTCCGGCCCATACACGTCGGCCGCCGATTCCATCGTGATGTCGATCGCCGGGCGGGCAAAATGCACCGGCGGTTCCAGGCTCAGCGAAAACGTGCCGTCCTCCTCGAGCGACAGGTGGTAGTCCGCCGGGGCGAAATACAGCGTGCCGGGCGCGGGCTGCCCCTTGTCCGCCGCTTCCTCCACGCGCAGGTCGAGGCGCTGGCTGAACACGTCCACCAGCTGGTTCTGGCGCGCCCGCATCACGTGCAGCACCGTCACCACCGGGTATGGAAACTCGCGCGGCAGCCCGGGCAGGATCTCGATCAGCGCGTTGACGCCGCCGGCGGAAGCACCGATGACGATCGCTGCGATGCGGCGCCCCGCCAGGGCCTGAGCGAGGGTGGCGTCATCCATTACAGTTTCCTGAACAGCCGTTCGCGCTTGACGATCGGTTCGAACAGCGGGCCATAGGGCGAAAAGTCGATGCTCTCCTTGCTGCCCAGGCCCAGGAAGCCGCGGTGGCACAGCGATTCGTGGAACAGTCCCAGCGCGCGCTCCTGCAGCTTCTTCTTGAAGTAGATCATCACGTTGCGGCAACTGATGAACTGCGTTTCCGCGAACACGGCATCGGTCGCCAGGCTGTGGTCCGCGAAGGTCACGTTCTCGGCCAGCGAACGGTCGAACAACGCGGCATTGTACGCCGCCGTGTAGTAATCCGAAAACGCGCGCCGGCCGCCGGCGGCCTGGTAGTTTTCCGTGTAGGCCCGCATGTTCTCCAGCGGGAAAACCCCTTTCTTGGCCTTTTCCAGCGACTGCGGATTGATGTCGGTGGCGTAGATGATACTGCGTTCCAGCAGCCCTTCTTCCTTCAGCAGGATCGCCAGCGAAAACACTTCCTCGCCCGTGCTGCAGCCGGCTACCCAGATCTTCAGCGAAGGATAGGTGGACAGCACCGGCATCACGTGCTCGCGCAGCGCCGCGTAATAGGTGGGGTCGCGGAACATCTCGGTGACGGGGATCGTCAGGTACTGCAGCAGCTCGGAAAACGCCGCCGGCTCGTGCAGCACGCGCGATTGCAGCTGCGAGATCGTGGCGCAGCCCATCTCGCGCATCGCATGCAGCACGCGCCGCTTCTGCGATGCCCCGGTGTAGTCGCGGAAGTCGTAGCTGTACTTCAGGTAGATCGATTCCACCAGCATTCTCAGCTCGATGTCGGTATCGCTCTGCTGCGGGCGGATCGGCTGCATCTCTCTCGTTCGGTCGATCATGGCTCGTCCTCAGATGCGGTCCAGCGGCGGCATCCACACGCGCAGCAGCGAGTACAGGCGCGACAGGTCGATCGGCTTGGCCAGGTAGTCGTTGGCGCCGGCGGCCAGGCACTGCTCCTGGTCGTCCTTCATCGCCTTGGCGGTGATCGCGATGATCGGCAGGCGGTTCCAGCGGCCGTCCGCGCGGATGCGGCGCGTGGCTTCCAGCCCGTCCATGCCCGGCATCATCACGTCCATCAGCACCAGGTCGATCTCCTGCACCTGCTCGAGTTTTTCCAGCGCCTCGAAGCCGTTGCGGCCGATCTCCACGATCGCGCCCTTGTGCTCCAGCGCCGAAGTCAGCGCGAAGATGTTGCGCACGTCGTCGTCGACCAGCAGGATGCGGCGGCCTTCGAACACCCGGTCGCGCGAGCGCACCGTTTTCAGCATTGTCTGCCGCTCGGAGGACAGCTCGGATTCCACCTTGTGCAGGAACAGCGTCACTTCGTCGAGCAGGCGCTCCGGCGAACGGGCGCCCTTGATGATGATGGAACGGGAATACTTGTGCAGGTCCGCTTCCTCGGCGCGCGTGAGGTTGCGGCCGGTGTACACGATCACCGGCGGGAACGATGCGATCTCTTCGCGCGACATGCGCTGCAGCAGTTCGTTGCCCTGCATGTCGGGCAGCTTCAGGTCGATGATCATGCAGTCGAAGACCGTCGTCTCAAGCAGGGCGAGCGCCTCCTCGCCGGAAGCCACCGCCTCGATCTCGATATCCTCGTCCGAGATCAGCTGCACCACGCTGTCGCGCTGGCGTGCGTCATCCTCGACCAGCAGGATGCGCTTGATCTTCTGCGTGAACTTCTGCTCCAGGCGCGCGAACACTTCCTGCAGCTCCTCGCGCGTGGTCGGTTTCAGCGCGAAGCCCACCGCGCCCATATGCAGCGCCGCCTCGCCGGCATCGGAGGCCGATACCACGTGCACCGGAATGTGGCGCGTACGTGGATTGTCCTTCAGCAGCTGCAGTACCGAGAGGCCGGAACGGTCCGGCAGGCGGATATCGAGCAGGATCGCCGTCGGCTGGTATTGCTCGGCCATCTGCAAGCCTTCGTCCGCCGCGAACGCCACCAGGCAGCGGTAATCCATTTCATGCGCCAGGTCGTACAGGATGCGGGCAAACGCCGGCTCGTCCTCGATGACGAGCAGCCTGCGCTCGGGCGGCGCCTCCTGGTCGCGGTCGTCCTCGAACGCCCGCGGCACCGGCGCCTGGGCGGGCGCTGGCGCGGCAGCCGGCGCGGAAGCGATCTGCATGGCCGGCGGCGTTGCCGGCAGGGCGGCCGGCGCGGCTACCGGCGCCAGCGACGATTCCACGCGATGCGGCGCCGCCGACCACTGCAGCGGCAGCGTCAGCGTAAAAGTACTGCCCTTGCCAACCGTGCTGTCCAGCGTGATCGAGCCGCCCAGCAGCGTGGCCAGGTCGCGCGAGATCGACAGGCCCAGGCCCGTTCCGCCATACTTGCGGCTGGTGGTGCCATCGGCCTGCTGGAATGCGCCGAAGATCGCTTCGTGCTGGTCGACGCGGATGCCGATGCCGGTGTCCGAGACCGCGAAGCGCACCTGGCCGTTCGGCCCCGGCTCCACCCGCAGCATGACGGTTCCCTGGTCGGTGAACTTCAGTGCGTTGGACAGCAGGTTCTTCAGGATCTGCTCGAGGCGCTGGCAATCGGTGTACACGGTTTCCGGCAGCCCCGCCGCCAGCACCAGCGAGAAGCCGAGACCCTTTTGCTGCGCCAGCGGTTCGAACGTGCGGCGCAGGCCTTCCATCACCTGCTGCAGGCGCAGCTCTTCCGGATTCAGTTCCAGCTTGCCCGCCTCGACCTTCGAGATGTCGAGGATGTCGTTGATCAGGTTCAGCAGGTCGTTGCCGGCCGAGTAGATGGTTTGCGCGAAGCGCACCTGCTCCTCGTCCAGGTTGCCGTGGGTATTGTCGGCCAGCAGCTTGGCCAGGATCAGCGAGCTGTTCAGCGGGGTGCGCAGTTCATGCGACATATTGGCCAGGAACTGCGACTTGTACTGGCTGGCGCGCTCCAGGTCGCGCGCCCGTTCCTCCAGCTGGGACTGGGCATCGTTCAGCGCGGTGTTCTTCTGGTCGAGCGTCACGGCCTGCTCGGCCAGCTGCTCGTTGGTCTGCTCCAGCTCCGCCTTCTGGTTTTCCAGGCTGGCCTGCGATTCTTCCAGCACGCGCGACTGCTCTTCCAGCTCTTCGTTGGCGGTGCGCAGCTCTTCCTGCTGCACCTGCAATTCTTCGTTCAACTGCTGCGTTTCCACCAGCAGTTCCTGCATCCGCTGGCGCGCCATGGTCGATTCGATCGCGGTGCCGATATTGTCCGCCACCAGGTTCAGGAATTCCGTTTCCTTCTCGCCCACCGGGTGCAGGAAACCCAACTCGATCACGCCATTGACGCGGCCATCGCTGCTCACCGGCAGCACCAGTACCTGGGACGGCGTGGCGCTGCCCAGCGCCGAGGACAGCTTCAGGTAATCGGGCGGCAGGTTTTCCAGGTGGATCAGGCGGCGCATCTGTGCAGCCTGGCCGACCACGCCTTCGTCCGGCGCCAGCAGGCGGCCGCGCTCTTCGTCCTCGGCCGAGAAACCGAAGGCGGCGGTGCGGCGCAGCAGGCCATCCGGCTCGCGCACGTACATCGCGCCAACCACCACATCGAGGTAGCGCGCCAGGAAGTGCAGCATCGCCGTCGACAGCGCCGGCGCCGACATCTGGCCGATGCCCTGCTCGGCCATCTGGCTCTGGCCGGCGCGCATCCACGATTGCCGCTGCACGCGTTCCGCATGCGTGCCCTGCTCTTTCAACGCCACGTTATACGCCTCGGACAGCCGCATCAGTTCCTTGCGGCCGAACCAGGCCAGGAAGCCGCTGAGCACCAGGCTGACGGTGAGGAAGCCGACCACGGTGACGTAGGTAACGCTCTTGGCGTCCCGGTTGCGGTCCATCCGCAGCCGCTCCTCGGAGGAGATGAAGGCAATGAACAGTGAGCGTAATTCGTCGAATTCGACCTTGCCACGCTGCGCCCGCACGGTCGACAGGTAATCGCCGCCGGTTTTGCGCAGGTCGATCATTTCCTGCGCCGCGCGCTCCCATTGCAACTGCTGGGCGCGGATATTGCGCAGCCGGTCGATCTGGGTAGGGTTGTCCGCGACCAGTTCGTTCAGCGTGTTCAGGGCAGTGTCGAATTTCGGCCGGGCCAGCTTGTAGGGCGCCAGGAACGATTCCTCGCCGGTGAGCAGGTAGCCACGCATGCCGGTTTCCATGTCCACGGCCAGCTTGCGCATTTCCTGGGCATTGCCGACCACGCGCTCGGAATGCTCGACCAGGGTCAGCGCATTCAGCAGGTAGGCGAATACGGCGATGAAAACGGCGGCGCTGACGATACCCGCGCCCAGCGGCAGCGTGATATTGCGGAACAGGATGCGGCGGAAACTTTGGTCGTCGATGCGGGTTTGAGGCATATGCGCGAACTGGACGGGAAAAGGTAAAGTTTATCCTAATTGCAACGAATGCTGCCCAGTTGGGCAATTGTGCGCGCATCGTTATAATCGGCCGCACGACCACCGCCAGGACTGAACCCATGCGCAAGCTGATTCTGCTGACCCCGCTGCTGCTGGTCGGCTGCTACAACGATTCCGCCACGTATTACGCGGACAGCACCCAGGAGCACACGCTGACGGTGCGGCGCCAGCAAGACCATTTCTGGAGCGGCGACGGCCGTTTCGTGCTGATGGCCACCCGGCAGCCCGATTGCCAGCGGCGCATCGACCTGGCCGAACTGCCGCTGGAAGATACGACCGTGGAACTGTTCAGCGAGGGTGACAACCAGTGGGCGCTGCGCGCCGGCAGCCAGGTGTGGCACGTGGAAACACAGACATGTTCGCTGATATCGACGGACGGGCCGGCGACGGGAACCAAGGTGGGCGACTTCCGGGCGGAAATCGATCAGATCACCTTCACCGAGGCCGGCGAAAAATAGGGACGGACCCTGTTTTCTGGGAAACTTCCTAAAAACAGGCGGTCCGGCGCCCCGGTCCGTCCCGGATTTTCAGTCGCGGGCCAAGGCCAGGAATTCGGTGCGCAAGGCCAGGTTCGGCTGCAGTTCGCCCAGCATGGCCGACGTGATCGTCTCTTCGCCCGGCGTGCGGATGCCGCGGCTCTCCATGCACATGTGGCGGCATTTCACCACCACGCCGACCGCCTTCGGCTCCAGCACTTCCATCAGCGTATTGGCGATCTGCACCGTCATGCGTTCCTGCACCTGCAGCCGCTTGGCGAAGCAGTCGACCAGGCGAGTCAGCTTCGACAGGCCGACGATCTTGCCGTTTGGCAGATAGCCGACGGTGGCCTTGCCGAAGAACGGCGCCAGGTGGTGTTCGCAATGGCTGTAGACGGGAATGTTGCGCACGACGATCAGCTCGTTGTATTCCTCCGCGCCGTCCTCGAACGCCTTCAGCAGTTCGACCGGATCCTGGTCATAGCCGGAAGTCCAGTGCTTCCAGGCCTTGGCCACGCGGTGCGGGGTTTCCGCCAGGCCCGGGCGGTCTGGATCCTCGCCCAGCGAGGTCAGGAATCGGCGCCAGTCATGGTCGGAAAATGAGTCTTTGGACATGATGAATGCTGCTCAAATAAAAGGGTATCCGCCAGTATACATAAAATAGCCGCTCTTCACCGGCCGAACCTGCCCGGACGGTTCGCCGCCAGCAGCGCGCTGGCGATCGATACGCTGTGCGGCGTCTCGGGCCACGCGTCGCCCGGCCCGAACCAGCGCGCATCCTCGATCTCGGCCGGATCGACGCGGATCTCGCCGTCCAGGTACTCGGCGGTGAACGCGATCATCAAGGAATTGGGGAAGGGCCAGGACTGGCTGTGGAAGTATTGCAGCTTGTGCACGCGCAACCCCACCTCCTCGTACACCTCGCGGTGCACCGCCTCCTCGATCGATTCGCCCGCTTCCAGGAAACCGGCCAGCGCCGTGTAGCGCCGCACCGGCGAGTTCGTATGCAGTGCCAGCAGCACCTGGTCGCCTTTGCGGATCAGCACCATCATCGCCGGGCAGATCTGCGGATAGGCGGTCAAGCCGCAGGCGGCGCACTTGTAGGCGCGCTCGCCGGTGGCACGCCGCATCGGCGCGGCGCACACGCCGCAATGCTGGTGGGTGCGCGCCCACTCGGCGATCTGGCTGGCGCGGCCCGCCAGGCCGAGGAAGCCGTCGTCGAGGACGCCGAACAGCGTGCGCAGGTGATGCCAGGCATGCTCCGGGTCGGGCAGTTCTTCGTCGTCGACCCAGGCGGCCTGGCAGTAACGTCCTTGCCAGAGACCGACCGGATGCAGGCGGTCGGGTGGGATGCGCAGGATCGCAGGATTGGAAGGCAGCGCCAGCTCGGGTGACGGACCCGGCTCCACACCACGCAACAGCAGCTTGCCGCGATAAAAGATGAATGTCAGGGGTGGTTCATGGCCCGGGTCTCCCGCGGGCGGATCGATCAGGGGTGTGAAGGCCGAGGGCGTCTGGAGCATGTCAGTGTCGGTTGTCCATTGAAGGGCTCATCTTACCGGGTTCGGCCCCGTCGCCGGTGCGTCACAATTGCTGAAGGGCTATCGAATCCACGCTGGCGCCAGCGTCGCGAGAATATGATTACGCTGCACTGACAGTCGACTCGAGAGGCAATACCACCAATGAGCGAACCCGCGACTCCCGACATATTGTTCAGCCAGGCCGAACGGGGCGTGCTGCCGCTCGGTGAACTGTTCCAAGGGGCGCAAACGCTGATCGACGAAGGCGCGCCGCACGCGGCTATCCGGCTGTACGAGACGTGGCTGGAACACGCTCGCTCACCGCTGGACTATGCAGTCTGGTTCAACCTCGCGATTGCATACAGCGGCATCGGCAACGACACCAGTGCGGAACGAGGCTACGTCAAGGCCATTTCCGTCAATCCCCGCTTCATCGAGGCGCGCCTGAGCCTGGGCACGCTGTACGAACGCCTGGGCCGGCCGGACGATGCGCTGGCCACGTGGCATGCGATCCTGACGGAGGTCCCCGATCTGGCCGCGCAGCCGAAGCTGCACGTGCAGGCGTTGAACAACCTGGGCCGCCTGCTTGAAATCCGCCAGCGCCTGGCAGAAGCCGAGGAAATCCTGACGCGCAGCCTGGAACTGCATCCGGAACAGCCGGGCGTGCTCGCGCACTGGGTACACCTGCGTCAGAAGCTGTGCCACTGGCCGGTGTTCCAGCCCTTTGCCGGCGTCACGGCCGATGCAATGCGGCGCCACGCGTCGCCGCTGGCGATGCTGGGCGCGTCGCCCGACCCGGCAGAACAGCTGGCCGCGTCGCGGCACTTCATCGATGAAAAGGTAGCCGAAGCCGGCGCCGCGCTGGCCGCGCCTGCGGGCTATCCGCACAAGCGCATACGCATCGGCTACCTGTCCTCCGACCTGTGTTCGCACGCGGTATCGTTCCTCACCGCTGAACTGTACGAGCTGCACGACCGCTCGCGCGTCGAGGTCTACGCCTTTTCCTGGAGCCGCGAAGACAATTCGCCGCTGCGCGCCCGCGTGGTCGGCGCGATGGACCACTATATCCGCATCGATCGCATGACCGACGAGGAAGCGGCCCGCTGCATCCGTTCACACGAGATCGACGTGCTGGTCGACCTGCACGGCCTGACGCCGGGCGCACGCCCGGCAATCCTTGGCTGGCGGCCGGCACCCGTGCAACTGACGTGGCTGGGCTTTCCCGGGCCGACGGCGATCCCCGGCGTCGACTACGTGGTGGCGGACGCCTTCGTGCTGCCGCCCGGGCTGGAACCGCACTTCACCGAGAAGCCGCTGCGCATGCCGCATACGTTCCAGGTCAACGATCGCCAGCGCGCCATCGGCGTCACGGACAGCCGTGCGGCGAATGGCTTGCCGGATGACCGATTCGTCTTTTGTTCGTTCAACAGCATTTTCAAGATCACGCCGGACATGTTCGACGCCTGGATGCGCATCCTGCATCGGGTGCCGGACAGTGTGCTGTGGATCGTGGCCGATGCCGACGCCACGCGCGCAAACCTGTTGCGCGAGGCGCAAGCGCGCGGCATCGATGGCGCCCGCCTGCTGTTCTCGGCCCGCGTGCCGCCAGCCGAGTACCTGGCGCGCTTCCGGCTCGCCGACCTGTTCCTGGACACGCATCCGTTCAATGGCGGCACCACCGCCAGCGACGCCTTGTGGGCCGGCCTGCCCGTATTGACCCGCGCCGGCCAGGCGTTCGGCGCGCGGATGGCGGGCAGCCTGCTGCATGCGGTAGGCCTGCCGGAACTGGTCACGCACACGCTGGCCGACTACGAGGAAACCGCCGTGGCGTTGGCCACGGACCGGGAGCGCATGGCCGGGCTGCGCGCCCGCCTGGCCGCCAACCGCGATGCCAGCCCGCTGTTCGACACGCCCCGTTTCGTGCGCGATTTCGAAGAATTGCTGGCCTCGGTGGTCAAGCGCCCGGCCGGCGTGCCGCTGTCGGACGAACCGGATCCGATTCGCGCCCATGCGGTGCCGCATCCCTCGCCGGGACAGCTCAGCGCGCAGCAGGACAGCATGCTGGAACTGATGCGGCCCGGCATGCACAGTGTTGTCGAAATTGGCGGTGCCACGCTGGCGCAGGCGTGGCGCGCACGCCAGCCGAAATCGCATTTCATCGCGATCGCCACCGATACCGAAGCGCAAGGCTGGGACACGGCCAGGATTGCCGCCGAGCCGGAATCGATGGACACCGCACAGTGGCGGCAGGCCGCGTCGGCGCAATGCTGGCTGTTCCCGGAAACACTGGAGCGGCTGCGCGATCCATGGGCTTTCCTGAAACGGCTGCGCCGCGAAGCGCTGGGCGCGGTGGAGATCGTTGCATGCGTGAATAACGGGCAGAACTGGCTCATGCAGTCGCTGCTTGCCACTGGCAACCTTCACTATCAGCCCGCCGGCTTGCCGGAGCGCCGCAACCTGCACTTGTTCACGCGTACCTCGCTGACGGCCATGCTGAGCGAATGCGGCTTTGAAATCGCCGGCATCACGGTCGTCAACGCCCACCAGCCACCGCCTGAAGTACTGGCCGCGATCCGCCAGCTGGCCATGGCAACCGGTGGCGACCCGCTGCTGGCCGAACAGGATGCACTGCCCCACCAGTACGTGGTGCGGGCCGTCGCGCCGTAGCACCGGTCCGGGCCGTGCGCACGCCCCCCAAAAAAAGCGGGACTGAAAATCAGTCCCGCCTTGCTGCTGCACCGCCGCGCCGGCCGGTATCAGAATGGAATGTCGTCATCCATGTCCGAGAAGTTCGGCGCCGGCTTCGGTGCCGGCCGTGGTGCCGGAGCGGCAGCCTGCGGACGCGGCGCCGGACGGCTCGGCGGCGCATCGTAGCCGCCCATGTCGTCCCCACCCATTGCGTCGCCACCGCCCATGCCCTGGCGGCCGCCGAGCATCTGCATCTCCTGGGCGATGATGTCGGTTGCGTATTTTTCAACGCCATCCTTGTCGGTGTATTTGCGGGTCTGGAGGCGCCCTTCGACGTAGACCGACGAACCCTTCTTCAGGTACTGGCCGACGATTTCCGCCAGACGGCCGAAGAACGAGATGCGGTGCCACTCGGTGATTTCCTTCTGCTCGCCCGTGTTGCGATCCTTCGACTTGAAGGACGTGGCAACGGCAATATTGGCGATGGCATCGCCGCTAGGCATGTAGCGGATCTCCGGATCGCGGCCCAGATTGCCGACGATGATGACTTTATTGACAGATGCCATGTAGTACTCCTGCGTGAATATTTACCAAACGATCATTATAAGACAGCGCCTGTGGACGAGACACCACGCGCCGGATGAATTTTTCAATGCAAGTTGGAGAGGTTTACCGCGTGCGATGCGCAGCGGATTTTGAATACTGGTATTATATACAGTATTTGCCGGCTGCGGCTCGTTCTTGTCCTGACTGCCATCAAAGTGGCATGAAGCCTTTTCGATGGGGCGGGGCCTTGAAATCGAATCGAACGCCAGCATAGTGGCTAGGTTTGATTTCCGGACGCCGCACTTTATCGCGTTGATCGCCAGCCGTGGAGGCGGCGATCGTTCCAGGCTGGCCGTCTCTCGTCGTTTCCTCGCATACTCAAGGCACATACATACATGGAAGAAATCCGCATTCGCGGCGCGCGTACCCATAACCTGAAGAACATCAACCTCGACCTGCCCCGCAACAAGCTGATCGTGATCACCGGGTTGTCCGGCTCCGGCAAGTCGTCGCTGGCGTTCGACACGCTGTACGCCGAAGGCCAGCGCCGCTATGTCGAATCGCTGTCGGCGTATGCGCGCCAGTTCCTGCAATTGATGGAGAAGCCGGACGTGGACCTGATCGAAGGCCTGTCGCCGGCCATCTCGATCGAGCAGAAGGCCACATCCCACAATCCGCGCTCCACCGTCGGCACCGTGACGGAAATCCACGATTACCTGCGCCTGCTGTATGCCCGCGTGGGCACGCCGTATTGCATCAACCATCCGGACCACGCGCTGTCGGCGCAGTCGGTGTCGCAGATGGTCGATGCCGTGCTGGCCATGCCGGAAGGCACGAAGCTGATGATCATGGCGCCCGTGGTGGCGAACCGCAAGGGCGAGCACGCGGACCTGTTCGAGCAGATGCAGGCCCAGGGCTTCGTGCGCTTCCGCGTGCAGAGCGGCACGCATGATGCAAAAATCTATGAAGTAGACGACCTGCCCAAGCTCAAGAAGACGGAAAAGCACTCGATCGACGTGGTCATCGACCGCGTCAAGGTGAATCCCGAGATCAAGCAGCGTCTCGCCGAAAGTTTCGAGACGGCGCTGCGCCTGGCCGACGGCCGCGCGATCGCCTACGACATGGATGCCGGCACGGAACATGTGTACTCGAACAAGTTCGCCTGCACCAGCTGCGGCTATTCGCTGCAGGAACTGGAGCCGCGCCTGTTCTCGTTCAATAACCCGATGGGCGCCTGCCCCGAGTGCGACGGCCTCGGCCACATCGAGTTCTTCGATCCGAAACGGATCGTGGCCTTCCCCAACCTTTCCCTCGCTTCCGGCGCCGTGAAGGGCTGGGACCGCCGCAACCAGTTTTATTTCTCGATGCTGCAAAGCCTGGCGAACCATTACGGTTTCGACCTCGATGCGCCGTTTGAAAAACTGAACGCCAGCGCGCAGAACGCCGTGCTGCACGGCTCGGGCAAGACCGCGATCCCGTTCTCGTATGTCAACGAGCGCGGCCGCGCCGTGATCAAGGAACACACGTTCGAAGGCGTGGTGAACAATCTGGCGCGCCGCTACCGCGAAACGGATTCGATGGCCGTGAAGGAAGAGCTGGCGAAGTTCATCAACGAAAAGAAGTGCCCGACATGCGAAGGCGCGCGCCTGCGCGTGGAAGCGCGCCATGTAAAGGTGGGCACCGGCAAGCAGGAAAAAGCGATCTACGAGATTGCCGAAAAGCCGCTGCGCGACACGCTGTCGTTCTTCGAACAGCTGAAACTGAAAGGTGCCAAGCGCGACATCGCCGACCGCATCATCAAGGAAATCGTGGCGCGTCTTTCCTTCCTGAACAACGTGGGCCTGGATTACCTGTCGCTCGACCGTTCGGCCGATACGCTGTCCGGCGGCGAAGCGCAGCGCATCCGCCTGGCGTCGCAGATCGGTTCCGGGCTGACGGGCGTGATGTACGTGCTCGACGAGCCGTCGATCGGCCTGCACCAGCGCGACAACGACCGCCTGATCGACACCCTGAAGCACCTGCGCGACATCGGCAACAGCGTGCTGGTGGTGGAGCACGACGAAGATGCGATCCGCACCGCCGACTACATCGTCGACATGGGCAAGGGCGCCGGCGTGCATGGCGGCGACGTGATCGCGGCCGGTTCGCTGAAAGATATCCTGAAGAACAAGGAGTCGCTGACCGCGCAATACCTGAACGGCTCGCTGAGAATCGAGGTACCGAAGAAGCGCCAGGCCGCGGACCCGAACCGCCAGCTGGTGATCACGGGTGCCAAGGGCAACAACCTGAAGAACCAGACCCTGTCGGTGCCGGTCGGCCTGCTGACCTGCGTGACGGGCGTTTCCGGCTCCGGCAAGTCGACGCTGGTCAACGATACGCTGTACCCTGCCCTGTCGCGCCACCTGTACGGTTCGCAGACCGAGCCGGCGGAACACGAATCGATCAGCGGCCTGGAACACTTCGACAAGGTGATTTCCGTTGACCAGGCACCGATCGGCCGCACGCCGCGCTCGAATCCCGCCACCTACACCGGCCTGTTCACGCCGATCCGCGACCTGTTCGCCACGGTGCCGACTTCGAAGGAACGGGGCTACAGCGCCGGGCGCTTCTCGTTCAACGTCAAGGGTGGCCGCTGCGAAGCGTGCCAGGGCGATGGCGTGCTGAAAGTGGAGATGCACTTCCTGCCGGACGTGTACGTGCCGTGCGACGTCTGCCACGGCAAGCGCTACAACCGCGAAACGCTCGAAGTGCACTACAAGGGCAAGAGCATCACCGAAGTGCTGGACATGACGGTGGAAGACGCGCACACGTTCTTCAAGCCCGTGCCGACCATTGCCCGCAAGCTGCAGACACTGCTGGACGTGGGCCTCGGCTACATCAAGCTGGGGCAGAGCGCCACCACGCTGTCCGGCGGCGAAGCGCAGCGGGTGAAACTGTCGCTGGAACTGTCGAAACGCGATACGGGGCGCACGCTGTACATCCTCGATGAACCGACGACGGGCCTGCACTTCCACGACATCGACCTGCTGCTGAAGGTGATCCACCGCCTGCGCGACCAGGGCAACACGCTCGTGATCATCGAGCACAACCTGGACGTGATCAAAACGGCCGACTGGCTCGTCGACCTCGGCCCCGAAGGCGGCGCCGGCGGCGGGCGCATCATCGCCACCGGCACGCCGGAAGACGTTGCGGCCAATCCCGACAGCGTGACCGGGAAATACCTGGTGCCGTTGCTGAAGAAGAAATAAGCACATCGTCCCCGAAAAGCCGGCTTCCAGCCGGCTTTTTATTGCCCGAAAACGGAGCGGTACGACGGCTGGAAAAATGGGGACAAAAATGGGGACGGACCCCAAAAATGGGGACGGACCCTGTTTTCCAGGCAATACAAAATGGACACGGACCGGGACGCCGGACCGCCTGTTCTCCAGGCAATATCGCCGGCCGGATGACCCGGGGCTACCGTTCAGTAAAACATGAAGTCTTCGTTGCATGCGGGGACTGCACGCACGGCATCGGCCACGACATACCACACCAGCCCGGCGACGGGCAGCACCAGCAACCATAACGCGGCCATGACAGCCTCCTTGCGCAGGATATTTCGCACACGTGTGCGAAAATAAATCGAAAAAAGGCGGGGCACAGCCCGTCCACCCATGGTGCTATTCCACTTCGCTGAAACTTTTATAGGTTGAAATCAGGCGGTTGAACGCGCGCCCCATGCGGCGCGGCGCCGTTGCGTCACGCAGGAAACGCACGTCGTGCATCACGCCGATGATCAGGCTGTAGATCTCGAATACCAGCTGTTCGGGATCGGTATCGGGGCGCAGGTGGCCTGCCTCCATGGCTTGCAGCACGGTCTTGCGCAGCGATGCGCGCCAGCGCGCTACTCCCTGCTCCAGCCGGTCGCGCAGCGGGCCCGCCAGGTCGTCGAATTCAAAGGCGCCGGCGGTGTACAGGCAGGCGCCACGGGGAGCCTCGTCGCAGCCTTTTTTCAGCCACAGGTTGACCTGCATGACCAGCCGGGGCAATCCTTTCGGCGCCGTCATCGAGGGCAGGAACACTTCGTCCGCAAAGCGGCGATCGTATTCATCGAGCACGGCGGCCTGCAAGGCTTCCAGCGAGCCGACCCGCGAAAACACCCCGCTCTTGCTGATGCCCGTGCGCTTGGCCAGCTCGCCCAGCGACAGTTTGCCGATGCCTTCGGCCGCGGCCATGCCGATGGCCGCGTCGATGATCGTGGCAAAGGTGGTTTCGCTCTTGGCGGTGCTGTGCGGGAGTTTCATGCCGAAACTTTAGCACAGGTGTGCGAAACATCAAGCAATAATTTCGCTGCCCTGCCGGACGCCACTGTGGCTGGAATGGCCCGACAATCGTCCGTGGCCATTGTGCAAGGAAAAACATGGACGGTATTGCTTTGTGGGCCCAGGCGGGATTCTGGGGTTGCGTCGCCGGTGCGGCGCTGCTGCTGGGGGCGGCCGCCGGCTACTGGCTGCAGGTGCCGCAGCGGCTGATCGCCGCCATCATGGCGTTCGGCAGCGGTGTGCTGATCTCGGCGCTGTCGTTCGACATGATGGATGAAGCATTCCGCCAGGGTGGTTTCCAGGCCACCGCGCTCGGCTTTCTTGGCGGCGCCATTGCCTTTACGGCGGCCAACCGGGTGCTGTCCTCGTACGGCGCCAAGCACCGCAAGCGCTCCAGCGGGCGGCAGGCCGACGAAGGCAACGGTCTTGCGCTGGCGGTCGGCGCGCTGATGGACGGGATACCGGAATCGATCGTCATCGGCCTGTCGCTGCTGAAGGGCGGCGCGGTCAGCACGGTCACGGTCGCAGCGATTTTCCTGTCGAATATCCCGGAAGGGCTGTCCAGCGCCGCGGGCATGAAGCGGGCCGGCCGTTCGATGCGGTATATCTTCGGCATCTGGGGTGGCATCGCCCTTGCCTCGGGCGCCGCGGCGCTGGCCGGCTATACGGTGTTCCAGCGCTTTTCGCCAGAAGTGGTGGCAGCCACCACGGCGGTGGCTGCCGGTGCGATCCTGGCGATGCTGGTGGACACGATGATCCCCGAAGCCTTCGAGGAGACACACGATTTCGCCGGCCTCGTTACCGTCGCCGGTTTCCTGGCCGCCTTTGCGCTTTCCAAGCTGGGCGGCGCATGAGACGGCACGATCCGCCGCTTATCGCGGCGGCAATGCCTCCAGCAGCGCGGCGGTGTCGGCAGCGCCCATTTTCCGGGCCGCGTCCAGGGCCGAGACGCCGGCGGCATCGACCGCGAACGGATCGGCGCCCCGCTCGAGCAGCAGCCGGGCAATCTCGACGCGATTGAACATGGCTGCAAACATCAGCGGCGTCTTGCCGTCGCGGCCCGGGCCGTCGGCCTGGGCGCCATGCTCGAGCAGCAGCGTGGCGATTGCCAGGTCGCCCTTGAAGGCGGCACCCATCAGCGGGCTCTGGCCGGCGTCATTCTGCAGTTCGGGATCGGCGCCCTGTTCGAGCAGGGCCCTGGTCGTGTCGGGATGGCCGTTGTAGCTGGCCAGCATCAGCAGACTGTCGCCCCGCTCGTTGCGCAGGTTTGCCGGCATGCCCTGCCCCAGCAGCGTGGCCAGCGCATCCGTTTCGCCACCGCGGGCCATCTGGAACACCTTGCGTGCGAAGGCAAGGGTATCGTCGTCGAGTGCATTGGCGTCCGCGGGTGGGGGGCTGGATTCAGGACCGTGCATGCTTGCTCCGTATGGTTGATTGCCTGCCGCATCTTACCGGCGGGCGCCTGAAAAAAAAAGCGCAAAAAAAGGCGCGCACCTCGCGGCGCGCGCCCTTCCTCTGTCAGCTTTGCAACCGGTGGCTGATTACACGCCCAGGCGCTGCTCCAGTTTCGCCTTGTTGGCCAGCAGCTCTTCCGGCAGGCGATAGGCCAGCTTGTCGAACAGTTCGGTATGCAGCTTCAGCTCTTCGCGCCAGGCATCCTTGTCGATCGACGTGATCGTCTCGAACTCTTCCGGCGAGAACGGAATGCCGTCCCAGTGCAGGTCGCCGTAGCGCGGCGTGGTGCCGAACAGCGTTTCGATGCCGCCGGCCGTGCCTTCGATGCGTTCCAGCATCCACTTCAGCACGCGCATGTTGTCGCCGAAGCCAGGCCACACGAAGTGACCGTGCTCGTCGGTGCGGAACCAGTTGACGCAGAAGATCTTCGGCAGCGCAGCCGGGTTGGCGCCGGACACTTTCTTGCCCAGGTCCAGCCAGTGCTGGAAGTACTCGCTCATGTTGTAGCCGATGAACGGCAGCATCGCGAACGGATCGCGGCGCACCACGCCCATCTGGCCTGCGGCGGCGGCGGTGGTTTCCGAGCCCATCGTGGCCGCCATGTACACGCCTTCGACCCAGTCGCGCGCCTCGGTGGCCAGCGGCACCGTGGTCGAGCGGCGGCCACCGAAGATGAAGGCCGAGATCGGCACGCCGGCCGGATCGTCCCAGGCCGGGTCGATCACCGGGTTCTGCACGGCGGACACGGTGAAGCGCGCGTTCGGATGCGCGGCCTTGGTGCCCGATGCCGGGGTCCAGTCCTTGCCCTGCCAGTCGACCAGGTGCGCCGGTGCTTCCTTCGTCATGCCTTCCCACCACACGTCGCCGTCGTCGGTCAGCGCCACGTTGGTGAAGATGACGTTTTCCTTCAGCGAAGCCATGCAGTTGAAGTTGGTTTTTTCGTTCGTGCCCGGAGCCACGCCGAAGTAGCCCGCTTCCGGGTTGATCGCATACAGGCGGCCGTCGGCGCCCGGCTTGATCCAGGCGATGTCGTCGCCGATCGTGGTGATCTTCCAGCCCTTGAACGTGGCCGGCGGGATCAGCATCGCGAAGTTGGTCTTGCCGCAGGCGGACGGGAACGCCGCCGCGACGTAGTGCTTCTTGCCTTCCGGCGATTCCACGCCCAGGATCAGCATGTGTTCGGCCAGCCAGCCCTTGCCGCCCTGCTGCGCTTCCTGGTAGCCCATGTTCGAGGCAATGCGCAGCGCAAAGCACTTCTTGCCCAGCAGCGCGTTGCCGCCGTAGCCGGAACCGTAGGACCAGATTTCACGGGTTTCCGGGAAGTGCACGATGTATTTGGTCTTGTTGCATGGCCACGGCACGTCCTTCTGGCCAGCGGCCAGCGGTGCGCCCACGGTGTGCACGCACGGCACGAAGTCACCGTTCTCGCCCAGCACGTCGTAGACGGCCTTGCCCATGCGCGTCATGATGCGCATGTTGACGGCCACGTATGGCGAGTCGGACAGTTCCACGCCAATGTGCGCGATCGGCGAGCCCAGCGGGCCCATCGAGAACGGCACCACGTACAGCGTGCGGCCGACCATGGCGCCGTCGAACAGGCCGTTCAGCGTGCCGCGCATTTCGGTCGGGGCGATCCAGTTGTTGGTGGGGCCGGCGTCTTCCTTCTTTGCCGAGCAGATGAAGGTGCGGTCTTCGACACGTGCCACGTCGGTGGGGTCCGAGCACGCCAGGTAGGAATTCGGCCGCTTGGCCTCGTTCAGTTTTTTCATCGTGCCCGCGGCCACCATCTCGGCACACAGGCGGTCATACTCTTCCTGCGAGCCGTCGCACCAGTAGATGCGGTCGGGCTTCGTCAGCGCGGCCACTTCGGCCACCCAATTGATCAGCTTTTGATGTTTGATGTAAGCTGGTGCGTTCATTGCGGCAACGCCCTCCATCAGGGGTTGGTTCATGGTACTACCTCCAATGCCAATAAAGAATTCTGTCTCGTCCCGCGATGTTGTCCCGGCGGCAGGATCGTCGTCAGCTTTTGGCTAGTTCGCTCGGGCCACATTCACAAGGGAAGAATGCGCGGCGGAGTACGGCGGTCTGTCGGTGCGCCCATTGCAGATCAGCAAAATCAGCAAAATCAAGGCGCGCTCCTGGTGCGATTGTGAGCGCTACAACAGGAGAAGGAACGGCCGGAGCACATCTATGCGCTCAACGGCGTGATCGATTGTACACCTGCCTAAAACGCTTTCCGACAAAAATGTAGGAAAAATGGTTGACTAAAGTAGTAAGCTATTCGAGATATTCACAATCTCGTTAACTGGCTACTAATTCAAAAGGAATTTCGTCTAACTCTCATGAAAATTGCCATACTCGACGATTATCAGGATGCCGTGCGCGAACTGGACTGCTTTGCGCTTCTCGACAGTCATGACGTAAAAGTATTCAATCACTCGACACGCGGCCTTGGCCAGCTGATTGCCCGGCTGGCACCGTTCGACGCGCTGGTGCTGATCCGCGAGCGTACCCAGCTCAACCGCGCACTGCTGGCCAAGCTGCCAAACCTCAAATTGATATCGCAAACAGGCAAGGCGAGCGGGCACATCGACGTGGCCGCCGCCACCGAATACGGCATCGCAATCGCCGAAGGCACCGGTTCGCCGGTTGCACCTGCCGAGCTGACATGGGCGCTGATCATGGCCGCCCAGCGCAAGATCGTGCCGTACGCTGCAAACCTGAAGGAAGGCACGTGGCAAACCGTATCGACCAGCCAGCCCTTCAATACGCTCGGCACGGTACTGAAGGGCCGCACGCTGGCCATCTGGGGATACGGCAAGATCGGCAAGCTCGTGGCCGGTTACGGCAAGGCATTCGGCATGGACGTGCTGGTCTGGGGCAGTGACGGCAGCCGCGCCGCCGCGGCTGCCGATGGCTGGCGCGTGGCATCGTCCCGGGAAGCACTCTTCGAAGAGGCGGACGTGCTGACCCTGCACCTGCGCCTGGCCGAAGCAACGCGCGGCATCGTCACCGCGGAAGACCTGGCCCGGATGAAGCCGACCGCGCTGTTCGTCAACACCAGCCGCGCCGAACTGGTGGCCGAGGGCGCGCTGGAAGCGGCGCTGCGTTCCGGCCGCCCCGGCGGCGCCGCGCTGGACGTATTCGACAGCGAACCGCTGCCCGCCGACTCCATCCTGCTGCGCATGCCGCACGTGCTGGCCACGCCGCACCTGGGCTATGTGGAGAAGGACAGCTACGAGCTGTACTTCGGTCACGCGTTCCGTAACCTGGTGGATTTTTTCGAAGGCGAATGCCGGACGATCCTGAATCCGGGCTACCGGGCCAACGTGCGTGCAGGGTAAAGGCTGGGTTCAGCCAAGGTCGGCCAGGTCGGCTGAGTTCGGCAGACCGGGTCAGGCCTCGGGAATGCCGGTGAGATTGATGCGCGGCGCCGGCATCGCATGCACCTTCGACCACAGCCCGGCCCAGCCGGGTGGCCAGCCGATGGCGGGGCCAGTGTACGGCGCCAGTCCGGCACGCACGGGGACGACAGGTACCGGCGGCATGTCCGTCAGCGGCGCGCCGCGCGGGCGCTGCATGTCGAGGCTGTACATGTAGCCCGGCAGCAGCGCATCGCAGACCCTGGCGAACCAGGCGGTGTGGTCTTCGTCGCGGCCCAGCGCCTGCGCCAGGCCCTGCGGATCGAACTTCGCCAGCGCGTGGATCAGCTCCTCGGTGGAGGCGCCGGGCGAATCGCCCCAACCCATCACGGGATTCACGTTGTAGTCGGCCCCCGAGCCATACCAGCCCTCGCGCCAGGAGCGCTGCATCCAGTCGCGCTGCCTGGTAAACATGTGCCAGCGCCAGTGCAGGCCGGAAGGCTTCGGCCACGAATACAGGTACAGCCTCTGGTAGCCGGCCTGGTGCAGCGCCCGCACCATCGCCATCAGGCGCGCGTGCGGCATGCGGTCCGGCGGGGCACGGCGGAAAAGGATGGCTTCGCCGTCAGCGAATTGCACTTCGTCGGAGGAAAGATTCAGGTCGAGCGTGCGCGCTTCGCTGCCGAAGCGCGCCGCGATCCAGCCCGTCAGCAAATTGACGGCCGTGATCACGCCATAGCCGCGATGGCGGTGGAAGATGACGGTTCCCGGGGCGAGCGCTTTCACGGACATGGCGAAGGGGGCAAAAAATCTAGTGTACTCAACGACGTGCCATCTTGCCAGACGAGTACAGATAAACTTTTTTGTTGACGTTTTGTTGACGTTTCTGCGTACGCGCAAGCTATCATTGGATTTTTCTGCAACCTTTTACGAAACACCATGACTTTGCGCATCATCGCCACGGGCGGCACCTTCGACAAGCATTACAACGAACTGAACGGCACGCTGGGCTTTGCCGACAGCCACCTGCCCGCCGCCCTCGCCCGTGCCCGCATTACCGCACCCGTCGAGCTGGAACTGCTGCCGCTGCTCGATTCGCTGGACATGCAGGATGCTGACCGTGAACGCGTGCTGGCCTCGTGCCAGGCCGCGCCGGAGCGCGCCATCGTCATCGTGCACGGCACCGACACGATGAAGGAAACCGCCGCCGTGCTGGGTCCCGCCGCGCTGGACAAGACGATCGTCTTCACCGGCGCGATGATTCCCTACGAAATCGATGGCTCCGACGCCCTCTTCAACCTGGGCTTCGCCTGCGGTGTCGCGCAGGCACTGCCGGCTGGCGTATACGTGGCGATGAACGGCCGCATTTTCGCGTGGGACAACGTGCAGAAAAACCGTGCGGCAGGCGTCTTCCAACCGATGTAGTACTTCCACACCTGAAAGGAAAGTGCATGCCCGAATGGTCCGCCGGCTACGTGGCCGACATTGGATATACCTACGGTACTTACTCCGAACTCAATCCGCACCGTCTTCAGCTGGCGTTCCTGACGGCCGGGCTGGCGCCACCGAAAGTGGCTACCGCGTGCGAACTGGGCTTTGGCCAGGGCCTTTCCGTAAACATCCACGCCGCGGCGTCGGACGTGGCCTGGCATGGCACCGACTTCAATCCCTCGCAGGCCGGCTTCGCCCAGGAACTGGCTGCGGCTTCCGGGGCGCAGGCCCGCCTGCATGACCAGTCGTTCGCGGAATTCTGTTCGCGCGAGGACCTGCCGGATTTCGACTTCATCGGCCTGCACGGCATCTTCAGCTGGATCTCGGACGAGAACCGCGGCATCGTCGTCGACTTCATCCGCCGCAAGCTGAAGGTCGGCGGCGTGCTCTACATCAGCTACAACACGCAGCCCGGGTGGGCCGCAATGGCGCCGGTGCGCGACCTGCTCAACGAGTACGCAAATACCATGACCCCGGCCGGAGCCGGCTCCGTCGGGCGGGTGGACCAGAGCATCGCATTTGCCGAACGCCTGTTCGCCACCGATCCCTCGTTCCTGAAAGCAAATCCGCGCATCGCCGCGCGCTTCGACAAGCTCAAGACGCAGAACCGTTCCTACGTGGCGCATGAATATTTCAACCGCGACTGGATGCCATTCTCGTTTTCGCAGATGGCCACGTGGCTGGAGCCAGCCAAGCTCGGCTACGCATGCTCCGCCCACTACCTGGACGGCATCGACGCCATCAACCTGACAGAAGACCAGCGCAAGCTGCTGGGCGAGATCGCCGATCCGGTGTTTGCGCAGACGGTGCGCGATTACATGGTGAACCAGTCGTTCCGGCGCGACTACTGGGTGAAGGGCGCACGCCGGCTGGGCGGCATCGAGCGCGACGAACAATTGCTGCGCATGCGCGTCATCCTGACCACGCCGCGCGCCGATGTCCCGATGAAAACAGCGGCCGGGCTCGGCGAAGTGACGCTGCAGCCGCAAATCTACGATCCATTGCTCGATTTCCTGGCCGACCGCAAGCCGCACACGGTCGGCGAACTGTTCGAATTCCTCCGCGCGCACCACGGCATGACACCGCAACAAGTCATGCAGGCCGTAACAATCCTGGTGGGAATGGGGCAACTGTCGGTGATGCAGACCGATGCGGTGATCGCGCACGCGACACCGGCGGCACAGCGCCTGAACCTGCGGCTGTGCGAACTGGCTGTCTCGAACGCGGAGCTGCAGTGGCTGGCATTACCGGCAACCGGTGGCGCGTTCCTGGCGGAACGGTTCCACCTGCTGTTTCTGCTGGCACGCGCACGGGGCGGCAAGGACCCGGAAGCGTGGGCCGGATTCCTCAACGGGACCCTGGCACGCCAGGGCCAGCGCCTTGTGGTGGACGGCAAGCCTGTGGAGACCGACGAGCAGCAGCTGAACGAGCTGGTGAACCGGGCGGTGAAGTTCCGCGATAAGGTCTTGCCGCTGCTGATACAGCTGGGGGCCGTGGCCTGAGCCACGGCCGGTGAATCAGGCGGTGGCTTCGCCGCCCAGCGCTTCGACGACGTCCTTCAGCAGCTGCGACAGCTCGCCTGTCATCAGCATGAAATCGCCGTCGAAACGCTCGTCGTCATTGCGGGTGACGGCATCGTTTTCCTTCAGCACGTCGAGCGGCTTGATGCTCTTGATGGCCAGCGACTCGGTCAGCACGAACGAGATCTTGCTCTCCCACGTCATGGCCAGGCGCGTGCACTGCTTGCCGGCCGCAATGTGGCGGCGCACTTCCTCGGGCTCCAGCGTGTGGCGCACGTAGCGCACGGCGGCCTTGCTTTCGCCGGTGGCGCGCAGCTCGGTATCCATGTCGACGGTAAAGCCGGCCGGCGCTTCGTCTTCCTGCAGCCATGCCGTCATCACGCCCACCGGCGAGCGCTGCACGCGCAGGCTTTCCAGCGGCAGGCGGTCGACCGCCTTCAGCAGCAGCTTGATCACGTCGTCCGCCTTGGCCGGGCTGGCGGCATCGACGACCAGCCAGCCGTTGACCGGATCGATCCACGTCCACACATTGCTGCGGATCGTGAACGCGCGCGGCAGCAGTTCGTCATGCACGCGCTCCTTCAATTCCTTCATCGCCTTCTTGCCGGGAGCGAAACCTTGCTGTTCTTCCATCTCGGCGGCGCGGGCCTTCGCCACCTGGTTGACGACGGTCGACGGCAGCAGTTTCTTCTCGGTGCCCAGCAACAGCAGCATCTGCTGGTTCACCACGTGCACCAGCGAGCCATTGCCGCGCGGGGAATCCCAGCCCTGGCGCAGCATCTCGTTGCTGCTGGCCGGCGTGAACGAATGGGGACGCAATGCTTCGTCGAGTTTTTCGGGAGCGAATGCCCACGGAGCGGGCAGTCGGTAGATCTGTAGATTCTTGAACCACATGCTCAAATGACCTTGTTTTACGCGTTGCAAAGCTCAGCATTTTACACCCGGCCCGGCGGGCGGACTACCGCGATCTTTTCGATTTCATGCGCCTCCCTGGCTGTAATAACCCTTCCAGGGGGAAACTGCATGCGCACTGGATCGAAGCGGCAGAGGACGAGACACAAACAGTCCAGGGCAGCGATACGGTCTGTACGCTGGCAGGTGAATTGACCGGCTTTGTATGAACCGGTGCTGTCGAACCTGCGCATCGCGCCGATCCCGTAGCACTCACATGGGAAACAGCTCCCCCTGCTCCCCCGCCCGGTAGCGCCCGGCTTCGTCGAGCGGCACCAGCGCACTGACCCTTACCCCCAGCAAGCGCAGGCGCTGATCCAGCGGCACGCGCCGCAGGCATTCGCCGGCGGCACGCCGGATCGTGGCGGCGTCGGCGGTCGGCGACGGCAAGGTCACGTCGCGTGTCACGGTGCGGAAATCGGCATAGCGCAGCTTGATGCCCACGGTGCGGCCGGCAAAGCGCTTGCGGTGCAGGTCGTCCGACAGCTTGGTGCACAGCCGGGTGAATATCTCGGACAAGGCGTCGCGGTCGTGCTTGGCATGCAGGTCGCGCTCGAACGTGGTTTCGCGGCTCACGCCCTTCGGGTCGGAGCGCGTCACCACCTCCCGCTCGTCGTGGCCATGCGCCACGCGGTGCAGCCATTCGGCGGAATTGAGGCCGAAATGCTCCTGCAGCAGCTTCGGGTCGGCCTGGGCGAGCTGGCCGACGGTCTCGATGCCGAGCGACGTCAGCTTCGCATACGCCTTCGGGCCGATCCCGTTGATCTTTTTGGCCGACAGCGGCCAGATCCGCTTCGGCACATCCTCAAGCGTGATGATCGTCAGGCCGTCGGGCTTGTCCAGGTCCGAGCTGATCTTGGCCAGCAGCTTGTTCGGCGCGATGCCGATCGAACACGTCAGTCCGGTCGCTTCCTTCACGGCCTCCTTCAGCCGCATGCCGAGGGCGCGCGTCTCTTCCGGGTGGCCGGTCAGGTCGAGGTAGATCTCGTCGATCCCGCGGTCTTCGATATCCGGCACGATCCCGGCCACGGCCGCCTTGAACAGCCGCGAATAGCGCTTGTACGACTCGAAGTCGGTCGGCAGCAGGATCGCCTCCGGCGCCAGCGCCGCGGCCTTCATCGTGCCCATCGCGGAAAACACGCCCAGCGCGCGCGCTTCATAGGTGGAGGTGGTGACGACGCCGCGGCCGGCGTAATCGCGCAGCTTTGAAAAGCGGCGCGTGCCGTCCGGCTGCAGTACCGGCTGGTGCCGCGAACCACCGCCCACCACCACCGGCTGCCCGCGCAATTCCGGATAGCGCAGCAGTTCGACCGACGCGAAAAACGCATCCATGTCGAGGTGGGCAATGCGGCGCGGCGGAACCATGGCTTGTCGGAGGCTTGGGCTAAACGGATACTGGGATTATATACAGTGCACGGCAGCGCCCGCCAGCACCGCGCCGCATTGTCTTATTTTGTTTATTTTTCAATCACTTAGCGTGCATTTTCATCCATCGTATTTACGCAACAGCAGGGGTGCGCAGGTATCGTGCGCGGGGAGAAGGCGGGTACCATCGGTTCTTTCAACCAGTCACGTGAACATGACGCCCCACTTCCGTCTTTATTGCTGTGTTTCCCTGCTTGCCTGCACCCTGCCCGCCACGGCGCAAACTGCCATCACGATCATGGGTGGCGTCGATGCCTTCGTGGGCTCGATGAAAAACAGCGGCGATGCCGGACGCACCACCGTGCTGGGCAGCGGCGGCATGACCACCTCCTGGTTCGGCTTGCGCGGCAAGGAAGACCTGGGCGACGGCCTGTATGCGGAGTTCTACCTGACCGGATTTTTCCAGGCCGATACCGGCGTGTCCGGCCGTTTCGCCGGCGACAACCTGTTCTCGCGCGACGCCAACGTGGCACTCGTCGGCCGCCTCGGCCGGCTGCAGGTGGGCCGCGCCTCGGCGCCCAGCTTCCTGCCGAACATCCTGTTCAACCCGTTCGGCGATTCGTTCACGTTCTCGCCGCTGGTACTGCATTCCTACGTGCCCACCGGCCCGTTCGGCGCGCGCACCTGGGCATCGACGAACGCCGCCGACAGCGGCTGGAGCAACCAGGTGGTGTACACCACGCCATCGTTCGGCGGCCTGCGTGCCGGCCTGCACTACCAGGCCGGCGAACAGGGCGGCAACTCGGACCGCAACAACCTGGCCGTCAGCACGATGTACAACAAGGGCCCGCTGGCGCTGACGGCATTCGTGCATCGGGTGCGCGTCAGCAACCCGAACTCCGGCCTGCCCATCATCGATGCCACGCGCGCCCCGGTGAACTACGCGCTGCTGGACGAACAGCGCGCTCTGTTCGTCGGCGCTACCTACGATTTCACGCGCATCAAGCTGTATGGCACCTGGCAGCGCACCGTCAACGACGCGGCCGGCACCGAAGGATTGCGCGACCGTACCGTCAGCCTGGGCTTCGCGATGCCGGCCGGCCCCGGTGCCGTGCTGTTCGACGTGGCCGATACGCGCCGCAGTGGTACCCTGTTCGGCAACCAGCGTTCGCGTCGCACGGCATCGCTCGGCTACGACTACCGGCTGTCGAAGCGCACCGATTTCTACACGGTCGCCATGCGCGACCGCATCACCACGCTGCCATCCGCCATGAGCTATGGCGCCGGCGTACGCCATTCATTCTGACCAGGGGACTGATCTTGACTCTTTCCAATATGCGTATCGGTGCCCGCCTTGCCCTCGGCTTCGCGGTGGCCATCGTCATCATGCTGATCATGTCGCTGGTCGGCATCAGCCGGATCCAGGAGGTGGCGGGGCGTACCGACCAGCTCGTGAACGACCGCTATGCCAAGGTCACGCTGCTCAACAACATGCGCAGCCAGGTCAACCGCGGTGCGCAGGCGGTGCGCAACGCGATGCTGACGCCGGACGCGGCGCAAACCGAGGACTTCCTGCGCCAGATGGCGGCGGCCGACGAAGCCGGCGGCGTGTCCGCGGCGGAGATGGCCAAATCGGACCTGACGCCGGACGTGCGCGCCGTCTTCGACCAGCAGAACACCGCCTATTTCGCCTACAAGGAGCGGCTCGACAAGGCGGTCGCCCAATTCCGCGGCGGCGACCGCGAAGGCGCCGTGCAGGCCATGTTCGCCAGCGTGATCCCGGCGCAGACGGTGTACTTCCGTCACCTCGACGAACTGCTGAAAGTGCAGAGCGACCTGATGACGCGCGATGCGCAGGCCGCCACGGCGGCGGCAAGATCGGCGACCACGCTGATGATCGTGCTGCTGGTGCTGGCCACGATCGTGTCGGCGGTGATCGGCTGGCTGATCACGCGCTCCGTGACCGGCCCGGTCGACGAAGCGGTGCGGGTTGCCGAAACCGTGGCCTCCGGCGACCTGACGGCGCGGATCGTCACGACCCGCAACGACGAGATGGGCCGCCTGCTCGGCGCGCTGCGCGACATGACGGCGGCGCTGACCGGCACCGTGCGCACGGTGCGCGACAGTACCGACACGATCAATACCGCGGCAGCCGAGATTGCCAGCGGCAACATGGACCTGTCCAACCGCACCGAGCAGCAGGCCGCCAGCCTGGAAGAAACCGCATCGTCGATGGAGGAGCTGACCTCCACCGTGCAGGCCAACGCGGAAAACGCGCGCCAGGCCAACCAGCTGGTGGTGTCGGCGGCCAGCCATGCGAACGAAGGGGGCCAGGTCGTCAGCCAGGTCGTCGAGACGATGGGTTCGATCAAGGAAAGCTCCTCGAAGATCGTCGACATCATCGGCGTCATCGACGGCATCGCTTTCCAGACCAACATCCTGGCGCTGAATGCCGCGGTGGAAGCGGCCCGCGCAGGCGAACAGGGCCGCGGCTTCGCCGTCGTGGCATCGGAGGTGCGCAACCTGGCACAGCGCTCGGCAAGCGCGGCGCGCGAGATCAAGGAACTGATCAACGACTCGGTCGAGAAAGTGGACGCCGGCAGCCGGCTGGTCGACCAGGCCGGCACGACGATGGACCGCATCGTGACCTCGGTCCAGCAGGTGGCCGACATCATGAACGAGATCGCGTCCGCCAGCCAGGAACAGAGTTCCGGCATCGCGCAGGTGAACACCACGATCACCACGATGGACACGGCCACGCAGCAGAATGCCGCGCTGGTCGAGGAAGCGGCCGCCGCCGCGGCCAGCATGCGCGAACAGGCGCAGCGGCTGGTGGCCGCGATCGCCGTGTTCCGCATCGACGATGGGGCCATGGCGCCGGCGTTCCCCGCACCCGTGCATTCGCCCGCGCATGCGCCGGCGGTTCCAGCCGCCTCCGCGGTGGCGCATCCGCCTCACCCGAGGCTGGCGGGCAAGCCACCGGTGCAGGCGCGCACCGGCGCCGGCCGGAGTAATGCAAAAACACCGCCCGCTAAAAAGGCGCCGGAGGGCGACGACTGGGAGGAGTTCTAAGCCAGCCGCCGCGCCGCGCTGCCCATTGCCCCGGTCACGATCCGGCCTGCCGCGATCGTGCCCTGAACCATTCCGCGCTGGCGTCGTCGGCGGGAAAGAACGATTCGAGCCGCAGTTCGTGCACGGTCACGTCGCGCGGCGTACCCAGCGTGGTGATCGTCGTAAACAGGTTCAGTGACACGCCATCCTTCGCCAGCGTCACGGGCAGGAAAGGCAGTGCGCGGCGCTCCAGGTTCGCCACCTGGGCAGCCGCATGGATGCCCGGCAGCGCCAGCAATTCCTCCAGCAGCGCCTGGGCTTCGCTGCCTGGCCCGTCGCTCAGCGCTTCACGGGCAATCCATTGCAGCTGGTCGGCGCACACGTCTTCCCAGTTGACGATCGCGGCCCGCAGCCCTTGCGGATCGAGCGTCATCCGCACCACGTTCACGCTGCCGTCGCACGGGATCGGCGCGTTGGACGGCAGGCCAAGGAAGAAGCGCATCATCGCGGCCGCCGGCTCGTTCGCCATCACCAGGTTCCACAACCGGTCGACCACCAGCGCCGGGTACGGGGCGGCCTGCGCCAGCATGAATTCCAGCGCCTTGCGCACGGCCTGCATCTCGGGATCGGCCAGCTGGCGCTCCTGGTAGGCGGGCGCGAAGCCGGCGGCCAGCAGCATGCCATTACGGTGCCGCAGCGGCACGTCGAGCACGATGCCCAGCTTCAGGATCAGCTCGCGGCTGGGCTGCGCGCGGGCGCTTTCGAGAAAACTGATGTGGCGCTGCGAGATCGCCGCCTCGGTCGCCAGCTTCAGCTGGGAGAGGCCGCGCCTGCCGCGCCAGTAGCGCAAGGCATGGGCGAAGTCGCTGAAGTACTGGTCCGGTGCATTCATGCTCGTCTCCTTCGGTACGGTGCAAGGCAGCCATTGTGGCCGGCAAACCGGCCTGCGGCGATTACGTGCCAGGGCCGCGTGCAAGCACCAGCACGCCGCCCAGCACCAGGCTGGCCGCGAGCAGCGAGATGCCGATGGCCGTGCTGCCGGTCGCATCGCGGATCGCACCCACCAGGTAAGGGCTGGCGAAGCCGGCCAGGTTACCGACAGAATTGATCAGCGCGATGCCGGCCGCCGCCGCGGTGCCGCCCAGCAGCGCCGTCGGCAGGCTCCAGAAGATCGGGAACGTGGTCAGGATGCCTGCGGTGGCGAGCGACAGCGCGGCCAGCGCCAGCACCGTATCGCTGGCCCAGGCGGTAGCCGCCACCAGGCCGGCGGCACCGGCGAACCCGGCGATGGCGATATGCCAGCGCCGCTCGCCGCTGCGGTCCGAATGCCGCGCCGCCAGCACCATGGCCACCGCCGCCACGCCATACGGGATCGCCGTCAGCAGGCCAATGTGGAAGACATCCTGCACGCCGCTGTTCTTCAGCAGTTGCGGCAGCCAGAAGCTGACGCCGTACAGCCCCATCACGAACAGGAAGTACACCAGCGCCAGCAGCCACACGGTGCCGCTGGCGAACACCTGCCGCAGCGGCAGGTGCCGCTTCGCCGCCGCTTCCGCCGCCAGCCCGCGCTCCAGCACGGCCTTGTCGGCATCGTCCAGCCAGCGCGCGGCGCGGATGCCGTCATCGAGATAGAACAGGGTCCAGATGCCCAGCGCGATCGACGGCATGCCCTCCAGCAGGAACAGCCACTGCCAGCCATGCAGCCCCGCCTGGCCGGCAAACCCCGCCATGATGGCGCCGGACAGCGGCCCGCCCAGCACGCCCGCCACGGCCACGCCGCTCATGAACAGCGCCACGATGCGGGCCCGGCGCTGCGCCGGATACCAGTAGGTGAGATACAGCACCACGCCCGGGAAGAAGCCCGCCTCGGCGACACCGAGCAGGAAGCGCAGCACGTAGAAGCTGATCGGGCCGGTGGCAAACATGGTGGCGGCCGACACGAGGCCCCAGCTGATCATGATGCGCGCGATCCAGCGCCGCGCGCCCACCTTTTCCATCACCAGGTTCGACGGCACTTCGAACACGAAATAGCCGATGAAGAAAATGCCCGCGCCGATGCCGTAGACGGTATCCGACAGCGCCAGGTCGGCCTGCATCTGCAACTTGGCGAAGCCCACGTTGACGCGGTCCAGGTAGGCGGCCACGTAGCACAGGAACAGGAACGGCAGCAGCCGGCGGCTCACGCGGGCATACAGCGCATCGAGACGGGCATCGTCCTTGATGGCGTTCATCGGTTCTCCCAGGCTGGAAAAACCGCAGCGTAGCACCACTGGATGAGGCTGGATGGAAATTATTTAGCGAAATCCCTTGCGGAATCTCAAAACAGCGCAGTAGAATACGGCCTCTTCTGAACGTTGTGACAAACGTTCGAAGCATCGAAGGTGATGAGGGCGCTTAGCTCAGTTGGTAGAGCGGATCCCTTACAAGGATTAGGTCGGGAGTTCGAGCCTCTCAGCGCCCACCACGCATTCGATGTTGAAGACCTGGAGCGGTAGTTCAGTTGGTTAGAATACCGGCCTGTCACGCCGGGGGTCGCGGGTTCGAGCCCCGTCCGCTCCGCCAGGATTTCGAAGAGAGCCCGAAGCATCGGGCTTTTTTCTTGCAGTTTCTTCAGTTGCCGTTTGACGGGAATTGATTGGAGCGGTAGTTCAGTTGGTTAGAATACCGGCCTGTCACGCCGGGGGTCGCGGGTTCGAGCCCCGTCCGCTCCGCCAGCATCAGTAAAAAAGCCCGGCTTGCCGGGCTTTTTTGCGTCTATCGCTGCCGTGGCACGCGGCATCACGCAACCCTGCCCCCTCCACACCGCCAGCATCCCGAAAATTCCCGGCATTCCAGGCTTTTTTGCATTCCGCTCCACTGTGTGCGTCCTGCAACACCAATGTCCATGCAAAACCGGCGACAATGGCAATGCAACCATCCCTTCCTTGGAGTCCTGTGTGATTTTCGGTTTTTTGAAGCCGCCCCCGCTGTCGCCACGCCTCACCAGGCTGCGCGAAACCGTCCTCCTCAACTCGCTGACACCGCTGGAACTGAAGATCGTCGACGGCCTGATGCATGAACGGCGCTATCTCGCGGGCGAGATCATTTTCGACGAAGGCGAAGAAGGCCAGGCGCTGTACCTGATCACGGCCGGCCACGTGCAGATCAACCGCAACATCAACGGCATGCCCGAGATCATTACCGAACTGTCGCCGGGCGCGTTCTTTGGCGACCTGGCCCTGCTGGACAACTCGCCCCGCACGGCGCAGGCGCGTGCGTGGGATGACTGCGAACTGGCGGTATTCTTCCGCGCCGACTTCATGGGCCTGATGGAAACCGACGCCGTGATCGGCTACAAGATATCGCTGGCGCTGGCGCGCCATATCGGCTCCCGGCTGCGCGAACGGATGTCGATCGATTCGCCGCACATCGAGGTGCTGTAATGGTGGACCGGCAGCAGTCGGGCCCCATTGTCTGGTGCGGCATCGTCGCCGCCACCTGCGTGCTGCTGTACCTGATGCAGCGCGTGCTGTGGCTGTCGGTGCCGTTCCTGCTGGCGATCATCCTCTATTACATGCTGCTGTCGCCATTCCAGCGCCTGCTGCGGATGGGGTTCACCCGCAATACTTCCGCCATGCTGGTCGGCGCCGGCTTCGGGCTCGCCATGCTGCTGGCGGTGCTGGTAGCGGCGATATGGATCCCGGCGCCGGCAACTGACTGGCAGGACATGCCGGGGCGCTACCTGGACGCGGGCGTGCGCTTCCTGCGCAATATGCTGGGCGCGCTGGAACGGCAGTTCCCGATCCTGCGACAGGCCCGGCTGGGCGATTCGGTGAACCTGAACCTGGCCGAATACTCGCGCGAATTCTTCCAGCGCCACCTGGCGGACGTGGTGGTGGCCGCCGCGGCGTGGGTACCGTCGCTGCTGCTCGCGCCGTTCCTGGCCTTCTTCTTCCTGCGCGACGGCCGCCGCTTCAAGCGCTTCCTGGCGCGTGCGGTGCCCAACGCGTTCTTCGAGAAGACGCTGTTCCTGCTGCATGAAGTCGACCAGACCGCGCGCCGCTACTTCCACGGCATGCTCAAGCTCACGATCATCGACACCATCGTGCTGGCCATCGGCCTGTGGTCCATCGGCCTGCCCTCGCCGCTGCTGCTCGGCTTCATCGCCGCCATGCTGGCCTGGGTGCCCTACGTCGGCTCGATCGCCGGCTGCCTGCTGGTGGTGCTGGTGGCGTCGGCCGATGCACCGGACAACAATGCCGCGGCCTACAGCGCGATCTTCGTCTTCATCATCGCCCGCCTGCTCGACGACTTCGTCTTCATGCCGATGACGCTGGGCCGCAGCCTGCGCATGCATCCGCTGGTCACGGTGGTGATGCTGTTCGTCGGCGGCGCGCTGGCCGGCGTGACCGGCCTGATGCTGGTGCTGCCCCTGCTGGGCGTGGTGATGGTGGTCGGCGAGACCATCGGCGTGCTGATCACCGATGCGCGCCTGCAGGCCCGGCACCGCTACGCCCGCTCGCTGCGGGTCAAGCAGGCCAGCGTCGACCTGAAATAATTTCTTCAAAAACAGGGCGGTACGGCGCTCCGGCACAAAAATAGGGACGGACCCTGTTTTTGAGGAAAAAAAAAACGGGAGCCGAGGCTCCCGTTTCGTTTGCTGCGCTGCTGCCTTACGCGACAGCGGCGATGGCGGCCTGCTCGGCTTCCACTTCATCGTCACCCGAGCGGATCAGGTGATCGAAGGCGGACAGCGCGGCGGTGGCGCCGGCGCCGACGGCGATCACGATCTGCTTGTACGGCACGGTCGTCACGTCGCCGGCGGCGAACACGCCCGGTACCGAGGTCTGGCCCTTGGCATCGATCTCGATCTCGCCGTGCTTCGACAGTGCCACGGTGCCCTTCAGCCACTCCGTGTTCGGCACCAGGCCGATCTGCACGAACACACCTTCCAGGTCCACGCGCTGCAGTTCGCCCGTGGTGCGGTCCTTGTACGACAGGCCGTTCACCTTCTTGCCGTCGCCATGGATCTCGGTGGTCTGCGCCGACAGGATGATCTTCACGTTCGGCAGCGAGCGCAGCTTGCGCTGCAGCACCGCGTCGGCGCGCAGTTCGTTGCCGAACTCGATCAGCGTGACGTGCTGCACGATGCCGGCCAGGTCGATCGCCGCTTCCACGCCGGAGTTGCCGCCGCCGATCACCGACACGCGCTTGCCCTTGAACAGCGGGCCGTCGCAGTGCGGGCAGTACGCCACGCCGTGGTTACGGTATTCCTTCTCGCCCGGCACGTTGATCTCGCGCCACCGTGCGCCGGTGGACAGGATCACGGTCTTCGCCTTCAGCACCGCGCCGGTGGCGGTATGCACCTCGGTCAGCTTGCCCGGCACCAGCTTCACGGCGCGCTGGGTGTTCATGATGTCGACTTCGTATTCCTTGACGTGCTGCTCCAGCGCCACGGCGAATTTCGGGCCGTCGGTTTCCTTGATCGAGATGAAGTTCTCGATCGAAAGCGTATCGAGCACCTGGCCGCCGAAGCGTTCCGCCAGCACACCGGTCTGGATGCCTTTGCGGGCCGCGTAGATCGCGGATGCCGCACCGGCAGGGCCGCCGCCGACGACCAGCACGTCGAACACGTCTTTCTTGTTCAGTTCAGCTGCCTGGCGGGCACCGGCATTGGTGTCCAGCTTGGCGAGGATCTCTTCCACGTTGGTGCGGCCCTGGCCGAAGTGCTGGCCGTTCAGGAACATCATCGGTACCGCCATGATCTGGCGCTCTTCGACTTCTTTCTGGAACACGCCGCCATCGATCGTGGTGACCTTGATGCGCGGATTGATGACCGACATCGCGTTCAGTGCCTGCACCACTTCCGGGCAGTTATGGCACGACAGCGAGATGAAGGTCTCGAATTCGAAATCGCCTTCCAGGTTGCGGATCTGTTCGATCACGGCTTCGTCGAGCTTGATCGTGTGGCCGCCCACCTGCAACAGGGCCAGCACCAGCGAGGTGAATTCATGGCCCATCGGGATGCCGGCAAAACGCACGCCGATGTCGGTGCCGGCACGGTTGATCGAGAACGACGGCTTGCGCACGTTGGCGGCGTTGTCTTCGACCAGGGTAATCTTGTCGCTCAAGCCGTCGATATCGGCGAGCAGTTCCTTCATTTCCCGCGCCTTCGCGGAATCATCCAGCGATGCAACGATCTCAATCGGCTGCACCACTTTTTCCAGATAGGCTTTCAGTTGGGTTTTGAGATTTGCATCCAGCATGACTTTCTTCCTTTTTGATTTTGCTGCCGGCACATGCCGGCAGCGGTACTGCTCAATAACGACTTACTTAGATCTTGCCGACCAGGTCCAGGGACGGGGTCAGGGTTGCTGCGCCTTCGGACCACTTGGCCGGGCACACTTCGCCCGGGTGGGAAGCAACGTACTGGGCTGCCTTCACTTTGCGCAGCAGTTCCGAAGCGTCGCGGCCGATGCCGTTGTCATGGACTTCCAGCACCTTGATGAAGCCTTCCGGATTGATCACGAAGGTACCGCGCAGGGCCAGGCCTTCTTCTTCGATCATGACCTGGAAGTTACGCGACAGCAGGCCGGTCGGGTCGCCGATCAGCGGGTAGTTCACTTTCTTGATGGCGTCCGACGTGTCGTGCCATGCCTTGTGGGCGAAATGAGTGTCGGTGGAGATACCGTACACTTCCACGCCCAGCTTCGAGAATTCTGCGTAGTTGTCGGCCAGATCTTCCAGTTCGGTCGGGCAGACGAAGGTGAAGTCAGCCGGGTAGAACACGAATACCGACCATTTGCCCTTCAGGGAATCTTCGGTCAGGTCAACGAATTTGCCGTTGTGGTAAGCAGTTGCCTTGAACGGTTTGACTTGGGTGTTGATCAGAGACATTTGTGTTTTCCTCGTGAGGGTTGTGAATCAATGAGTTGCTAGTTTAGAGGGATCTCGGCTATTTGGAAAATTGATTGTTCCAATAGTTTCAATTGAGTTTGGCTATCGAAACGGTATAGCGAGACGGCTATTATCGTCGTTCCTGCAAAAAGATGAATGTTGGAAGAACACCAAGCCGGCCACGGCCGGGTGATCGATCGGCCCGCGGATCAGGCCCGGTTGACCTGCGCGGCCGTCAGCAGCGCGTCGAATTCCTCGGCCGGCAACGGCTTGTCGAACAGGTAGCCCTGGCCGTAATCGCAGCCGGCGGCGGCCAGCAGGTCGCGCTGCCGGGGCGTTTCCACCCCTTCCGCGATGACGTGCAGGCCCAGCTTGTGCGCCATCACGATGATCGCCTCCGAGAGCGCCATGTCGCCTGAATCCGGCGCCAGGTTGCGCACGAAGCTGCGGTCGATCTTCAGGTAGTCGATGTCGAACTTGTTCAGGTAGGACAGCGACGAATAGCCGGTGCCGAAATCGTCCAGCGCCACCTGGATGCCGCCGTCGCGCAATTGCAGCAGCTTGTCGGTGACCATCGTGCTGGCGTCGAGCAGCAGGCCCTCGGTGATCTCGACCACGATGGCCTGCCCCGACACGCCGGCCTGGCGCAGCGCGCGCAGCCATACCTCGTAGCTGCCGCCCTCGCGCTGGAATTCGACCGGCGACTGGTTCAGGCTGACCTGGAAATCCGGATGGACGTCGCGGCGCCAGCGCTGCACCCAGCGGATCGATTCGTTGAAGACCCATTGCCCGATGTCGACGATCAGGCCGGAGCTCTCCGCCAGTGGAATGAACTCGAGCGGGCTGACGAGACCCCGCTGCGGATGCTGCCAGCGCAGCAGTGCCTCGGCCTTGCGGATGCGGCCCGTCGCGAGGTGCACGATCGGCTGGAAGTACAGCTTCAGCTGGTCCCCCTTGATCGCACTGCGTAGGTCGTTGGTCAGGCGCATGCGGTTCAGTGCCGCCACCTGCAGCGCCGGCGTGAAATAGCTGAAGCGGTTGCGGCCGGCGCCCTTGGCCGCGTACATGGCCTGGTCGGCATGCTTGAGCAGGTCGCCCACGCTGGCGGCGTCGTCCGGGTACAGCGTGATGCCGATGCTGGCGGAAATGAAGGCCTGTTCCTGGCCCAGCTGGAATGGCGCCAGCAGGCTGTCGATGATGTCCTGGGCGATGGCATCCACCCGGTCGGTCAGTTGCAGTTCGGTCAGGATCACCGTGAACTCGTCGCCGCCCAGGCGCGCCACCGTGTCCGCCTGGCGTACGCAGCCGGCGATGCGGCGCGCCGCGTCGACCAGCAGCACGTCGCCCTGGTGGTGGCCCAGCGTGTCGTTGACTTCCTTGAAGTGGTCGAGGTCGATGAACAGGATCGCGATCCGGGTACCGTCGCGCCGGCTCTTGACCACGTCATGCTGCAGCCGGTCGAGGAACATGCGGCGGTTCGGCAACTGCGTCAGCGGGTCGAAGTTGGCCTGCTGCCAGATCAGCGCCTCCGATTTCTTCTGGTCCGTGACATCCTCGATCATGCACAGCTTCAGGTGCGGTCCGGCCTGCAGCGGCACCACGGAAGCTTCCACCCACACGGTCGTCCCGTCGGTGCGGACCAGCCGCAGCGTGGTGCGGAATTCCTGCACGTCGCCCGCCGCCAGGCGCCCCATCCGCAGCGTCCAGTCGGCCACGTCTTCCGGGTGCACGAAATCGAGCCAGCTGTGCGAGGCGAAGGCGTCTTCGGAGCGGCCGGCGATTTCGCGGTAGCGGGGATTGACGTCGGAGAACGCGCCGCTGACGCCGTCGATCAGCGCGATGCCGATCGGCGAGGCTTCGAACATCGTGCGAAAGCGCTCCTCCCCCGCGCGGATCGCATCGGCGGAGCGGCGCCGTTCGCGCGCCAGCAGTGCGAAGTGGATCGCCGCACCCAGCAACAGCAGCAGCGCGGCGCCGCCGCCGATGCGGTACAGCCATGCCAGATCGGTGCCCGGCTCGGCGTTATACAGGAAACCGTCGAACGTCACGCCTTTCGGCAGCAGCCCCAGGCCGGTATACACATCGGCGATGTGCTGCCAGCGCTCGGGGTTCATGTAGCCGGTTTCCACGAGCACGGGCTGGACCAGGGGCACCATCTGGCGCGCTTCGTACAGCAGGTGCTGGCGGTCGTGCCGGCGCGAATACTTTGCCAGGATCAGGTCGGCAATCTCCTCCTGGTGGCTCATCGCGTATTGCCAGCCGCGCAGCGAGGCCGCACGGAATGCCTTCACCCTTTCCGGGTGCGTACCGAGTTCCTGCTCGCTGGTAAACAGATTGTCGCCGTAGAAATCCACACCGGCGGCGCGCGGGCTGTGGATGTCGTACGCGAAGCCGGCACGGTCGAAGTAATCGGGTTCGTTGGTGGTGTGGATCGACATCGCCTCGACCCGGCCGTTGATCAGGTCAACGGGATCATAGGAATGCTCGATACGGTGCAAGGCCTGCAGCGACACGCCTTCCCGCTTCAGGTAGGCCGACAGTTCGTCGGCGTGGTTCAACGTTGCCGAAAGCGGCCCCAGCATCACGCGCTTGCCGGCCAGCCGGCGCAGGTCCGGCGTTTCGCCGTGCTGCCGCACCGCCAGCGCGTACGGCGAATGCTGGAAGATCACGCCCAGCACGACGACGGGCTTGCCGGACAGGCGCGCCAGCAGCAGCGAACTGCTGCCGGTGCCGTACTGCGCCCGGCCCGCCAGCACTTCGCGCAGCGGCGCCTCGCCATCGACGCCTTCGGCGATCTGCACGTCCAGCCCCGCATCGCGGTAGTACCCTTTTTCCACTGCCGCGTAATAGCCGGCGAACTGGAACTGATGGGTATGCTTCAGCTGGAGCACCACCCGGTCCTCGGCATGCAAGGGAAATGCAACGATCCCCAGCACCAGCGGCAGGTAGGCAAAGACACGGCGCACCGGAAGAAGGAAGATGGATTCGGGAAGCACGGAAGGCGCCGGAACGTTCGAAGGACGGCCCCTGGCCGTTGCCGTGATGCGTTACCGATTGTACCTCCGGCAGCGCCGGCATCACGGCTGAGCGGGGCCGTCAACGCCCGTGTGTGGCTTCCGGGCCGCAATCCGGCCGGCCAGGTGGTCGAGCCGACAACTACTTATCGGAACAACCACCCGCCCGGCGAGATGCCTGCCGGCGCCGTTCCTAGCGGCGGCCCTTGGTGGCGGAATTCGTTGCCGGCTTCTGCGCCTTCGGCTTGACCTTGATGGTGTCGAGGATCGACGGCCGTGCCTTGGTCTCCACCGTTTCACGCGCCGTCATCGAACCGGTCAGCGCATTCGGGCGGCCGCCGCGCGGCGCAGGCGTACGGCCACCGGCGGGCTGCCCCGGCCGCGCACCGCGCTGTGCGCCCGGCGCCAGCGTCGGCATCGCACGCTTGCCTTCCGGGGCCGCCGTCATGTTTTCCTCGCCCGGCGTCCACGCCGGGATCAGGTGCTTCTCGCCGTTGCCGATCAGGTCGCCACGGCCCATCGCCTTCAGCGTCTCGCGCAGGATCGGCCAGTTGGCCGGATCGTAGTAGCGCAGGAATGCCTTGTGTGCCTTGCGCACCTTGGCCGTACGCGGCGTTTCCACCGCTTCCGACGTGTCGGTCACTTTCTTCAGCGGGTTCTTGCGGCTGTGGTACATCGTGGTCGCCATCGCCATCGGCGTCGGCATGAAGGTCTGCACCTGGTCGAGCCGGAAGTTGTTTTTCTTCAGCCACAGCGCCAGGTTCAGCATGTCTTCGTCCGACGTGCCCGGGTGGGCAGCGATGAAGTACGGGATCAGGTACTGCTTCTTGCCGGCCTCGAGCGAGAATTTCTCGAACATCGCCTTGAACTCGTCATAGGCGCCGATGCCCGGCTTCATCATCTTCGACAGCACGTTCGATTCGGTGTGCTCCGGCGCGATCTTCAGCAGGCCGCCCACGTGGTGCGTGACCAGTTCCTTCACATACTCGGGCGAGCGCACGGCGAGGTCGTAGCGCAGGCCGGAACCGATCAGGATCTTCTTCACGCCGGGAATCGCCCGCGCCTTGCGGTAAAGCTGGATCAGCTTGCTGTGATCGGTGCCCAGGTTGGAGCAGATCGACGGGTACACGCACGACAGGCGGCGGCACGATTCCTCGATGGTCTTTTCCTTGCAGGCCAGCCGGTACATGTTCGCCGTGGGGCCGCCCAGGTCGGAGATGGTTCCCGTGAAACCCTTGGTCTTGTCGCGGATGTGCTCGATTTCGCGCAGGATCGACGGTTCCGAGCGGCTCTGGATGATGCGGCCTTCGTGTTCCGTGATCGAGCAGAACGTGCAGCCGCCGAAGCAGCCACGCATGATGTTCACCGAGAAGCGGATCATTTCCCAGGCAGGGATGCGCGCATTGCCATACGCCGGGTGCGGCGCGCGCGCGTAGTTCATGTCGTACACGCCATCCATCTCGTCCATCGCCAGCGGCAGCGGCGGCGGGTTGATCCACACGTCGCGGTCGCCATGCTGCTGCACCATCGCGCGCGCATTGCCCGGGTTCGATTCCAGGTGGAACACGCGCGAGGCGTGCGCATACATGACCGGGTCGGTGCTGACGGTGTCGTACGACGGCAGCCGCACCACGGTGCGGTTGTGCTTTTCCTTCGCCATCGCCAGCCGTTCCTCGCGCGTCATGATGCGGATCGGCTTGACCGTCGGCTCGGGCGCGGCGTTCTCGGTGGCGCAGGCTTCCTTGTCTTCCTTGGCCATCGCATACGGATCGGGATGCGCATCGATGCGGCCCGGCACGTCCACGCGGGTCGAGTTGTGCACGCCCCACTCTTCCGACGGCAGCCAGCCCTGCGGCACCAGGAAAGCGGTACCGCGCAGGTCCTTGATGGCCTTGATGTCTTCGCCCTTCGCCATGCGGTGGGTCAGGTCCACCAGCGCGCGCTCGGCGTTACCGAAGATCAGCAGGTCGGCCTTGGAATCGATCAGCACCGACTTGCGTACCTTGTCCGACCAGTAGTCGTAGTGGGCGATGCGGCGCAGCGAGGCCTCGATGCTGCCGATGATCACCGGCGTACCCGGGAACGCTTCGCGGGCGCGGTGCGCATACACGCTCACCGCGCGGTCCGGGCGCTTGTTCGGCTCGCCATTCGGGGTGTACGCGTCGTCCGAACGGATCTTGCGGTCCGACGTATAGCGGTTCACCATCGAATCCATGTTGCCGGCCGTGATGCCGAAATACAGCCGCGGCTTGCCCAGCGCGCGGAAGGCATCGGCCGACTGCCAGTCCGGCTGGCTGATGATGCCGACGCGGAACCCCTGCGCTTCCAGCAGGCGGCCGACCAGCGCCATGCCGAAGCTGGGATGGTCGATATAGGCGTCGCCCGTAACGAGGATGACATCGCACTCGTCCCAGCCCAGCTTGTCCATTTCGGCGCGGGTCATGGGCAGGAAAGGCGCGACGGGAGCGCGGGCAGACCGCTTGGGGACGGTCGCGAAGAGGTTCTGGGGGGCGTTCATAAGGCAGGATTGTACCAAAAAGCGTGCCGCGGCGCGCATCGCGGTGTTATTTGTCGGCGAAAAAGCTTTTATTATTCAATAACTTGTGTTGCAGATAGCGGAAAGACCGGAAAAGTATCCGGGGCGCCATTGCAATGCGTGGGCGGCGGCCTATAACGAATCAATAAGCGAATCAATAAGCCAATGCTGGAGCGAGGAGAAAAACATGCGACGCCGACTCTACTACGTGCTGCCCGACATCCCGTCGGCGCGCGCCATGCTGGATGAACTCCTGCTGGCGCGCATCGAGGAGCGGCACATCCGCTTCCTGGCCCGCGAGGGCACCCTGCCGGACGATATGCCCGGCTGCAGTTTCATGATGAAAACCGATCTGGTCCACGGTGCGCAGCTGGGCATGCTGATCGGCGGCATCGTCGGCTTCGTGGCCGGCTTCCTCCTCGTGCTGATGCCGCCGGAAGGGCTGACGATGCGTACGGCAACGATCCTGCTGCTGGCCCTCGGCGGCGCGCTGTTCGGCGCCTGGGCTTCCGGCATGAACGGCAGCGCGATCCCGAACAAGAAGCTGGAACAGTTCGCGGACCGCGTGCAGCAGGGGCGGGTGCTGATGATCGTGGATGTGCCCGTGCGGCGCGTGCGCGAAGTCGAGGCGATGATCGCCGAGCGGCACCCAGACTTCAATTTCGGCGGCGAAGAACCGCCCATGGTGGCGTTTCCCTAGTTTTACCGGGTGCGCTGCCACCGGCCCGGTTCCTGCCTCCCGCAATGCGGGCGGTGTGAACCGGGTAGTGTTCCGGTTCTTCGGCAATTTTTCGGTAGATCTCCGCAGTTCGCCGAAATGCCCCTGCGGTTCCCGGCAGTTTCCTGCATTTCCCTGCAATTACGGTGATTACCGGTAATTACAGGCACTTTCCCCGCAAGTGCTCCGCGGGGTCGCGCCGCAGTTCTTCTTCAGATTCCCATATTGCCCAGGATGCGGCCCAGTTCGCGCAGCGTTGGCTCCAGCGCCGGGTGCTTTGCCGCGAACTTTGCCGAGATTTCCTGCGTGCGCTCGGCCAGGCCGTAAGTCGTCGTGCCTTCCTCGCTGACCGCGCCGTCCTCCGCGCGCTGTTCCAGTACGCGCTCGATGTCGCCGTCGAGCTGGCGCAGCAGGTCCTGCAGTTCCTCGTCCACCGGTGCCCCGCTTGCCAGCGCGGCATGTACTTCGCGCAGCGATGCCTTCAGGTTGTTGTCCATGGCGTTCCTTCCTGAGTAACGATAACGCCACTTATACACCGAATCGGCCGCTTGCGGCCACGCTGCTCACGGCTGAGCAATGCATGCCGTTGCCGATGTCATCAATGGGTAACTTCGGCTGCTTAAGATGCGCCGTCTTTCACTTTCGGCAATGGCCCATCCATGACCCAATCGAACGCACGTCGCAAGTTCATCCGCAATTTCTCCGTCGCCCTGTCCGCCATTCCGCTTGCCGCCTGCGGCGGCGACGACGATACCTCGTACGAGAACATCGCCTACGCCCACGGCGTCGCCAGCGGCGATCCGCTGGCCGACCGCGTGATCCTGTGGACGCGCATCTCGGCACCTGCCGGCGCGGACGATGTCGACGTGGGCTGGAGCGTGGCGGAAGACAGCGATTTCGCGAAGATCGTGGCGTCCGGGTCGACGCGCACCGGCGCGGCACGCGACTTCACGGTGAAGGTGGATGCCACGGGCCTGGCGGCCAACCGCCGCTATTACTACCGCTTCCGCTGCCAGGGTGTGGATTCGCCCGTGGGCCGTACGAAGACGCTGCCGACCGGCACCGTCACGCAGGCACGCTTCGCGGTGTTCAGCTGCTCGAACTACCCTGCCGGCTACTTCAACGTATACGGCGACGCGGCGAAGTTCGACGATATCGACGTCGGCCTGCACCTGGGCGACTACATCTACGAATACGCCGCCGGCGGCTACGCGTCGCAGGACGCCGCCGCGATGGGCCGCGTGTCGCAGCCGGCCACCGAGATCATCACGCTCACCGATTATCGCCGCCGCTACCAGCAATACCGCACCGATCCCGACCTGCAGGCCGTGCATGCGCGCATGCCGTTCATCACCGTGTGGGACGACCACGAGCTGACCAACGACACCTGGCGCGAGGGTGCCGAGAACCACGACCCGGCCACCGAGGGCCTGTGGGCGGCGCGCCGCCAGATGGCGATCCAGGCTTACCACGAATGGATGCCGATCCGCCAGCCCGATGCGGCGCGGCCGGACCGCATCTACCGCTCGTTCGACTTCGGCAACCTGCTGTCGCTGCACATGCTCGATACGCGCGTGATCGGCCGCGACAAGCAGCTGGCCTACGCCGGCTACGTGGGCGCCGACCGCAGCTTCAACGCCGCCGCGTTCACGGCGGACCTGACGAACCCGGCACGCCAGCTGATGGGTGCCGAGCAGACCGCGTGGCTGCAGGGGCAGATGTCGAAATCCACCGCCACGTGGCAGATCCTGGGCCAGCAGGTGCTGATGGCGCGCATGCTGCTGCCGGCGCCGATGGTGCTGGGCACGGTGGGCTACGCGGCGTACTTCGCCATCGCCGCCAAGGTGCAGGCCGGCGTGGCGCTGACCGAAGCCGAGCGGCAGCAGCTGGCCGCCACGCCGGTGCCGTACAACCTCGACGCGTGGGATGGCTACGCGGCCGCGCGCGAGACCGTGCTGAGCATGGCGCGCACGCTGAACAAGAACCTGGTCGTGCTGGCCGGCGACACGCACAATGCGTGGGCCAGCGACCTGGCGGACATCAACGGCCAGGCGGTCGGCGTGGAATTCGGCGTGCCGTCGGTCACCTCGCCCGGCTTCGAGAGCTACTTCCCCACCTTCCCCGCGCGTACCGTGGCGGCCGGCCTGGAACAACTGATCGGCCCGCTGCAATACGCCGAAACGGGCTCGCGCGGCTTCGTGGTGCTGACGGTCACGCCAACCGAAACCCGTGCCGAATACCGCTACGTGGACACGATCCGGTCGCAAACGTACTCCGCAACGGTCGGCAAGGTGCTGCGCATGCTGCCGGGAGCCGCGAACCGGAAGATCGTCGCCGGCTGACGGCAGGTGTTGTAAAAAATCGGGGACTGTCCCTGGTGTTGCATTGCGACCAGCTCAGCAATAACGCGCATGGCGTGGTGGTGTTGTAAAAAATCGGGGACCGTCCCCGGTGTTCCCCCGGTGTTGTTTTGCGACCAGCGCGGCAGTGTAGGGCGAAAAAAAAACCGCGCCGGGTGGCGCGGTTTTGCGGGAGGGGCGGATCAGTCGGTCAAGCCGCGCCGTTCCAGCAGCGGCTCGACTTTCGCGTCGCGCCCGCGGAATTCGCGGAACATCTGCATCGCATCCATCGTGCCGCCCTTCGACAGCAGCTTCTGGCGGAACCAGTCGCCGTTCTTGCGCGACAGGCCGCCGTTTTCCTTGAACCACAACACGCTTTCGGCATCGAGCTTCTCGGCCCACAGGTAGCCGTAATAGCCCGCCGAGTAGCCACCGGCGAAGACGTGCGAGAAGTAGGTGGTGCGGTAGCGCGGCGGCACCGGTGCGAAGTCGACGCCGGCGTCCTTCAGTGCCTGGGCCTCGAATGCCAGCACGTCCGTCGGGACCTGGGTGGCGGACAGCTGGTGCCACTTCTGGTCGAGGATCGCGGCGGCCAGGTACTCGGTGGTGCGGTGGCCTTCGTTGAACTTCTGCGCTGCCAGCACCTTGTCCAGCAGTTCCTTCGGCATCGGCGCGCCGGTCTGGTAGTGCTTCGCGTAGTTGTTCAGGATGTCCGGCCAGGTGGCCCACATCTCGTTGACCTGCGACGGGAATTCGACGAAGTCGCGCGGCACACGGGTGCCGGAGAAGCGCGGATACTTCACGTTCGAGAACATGCCGTGCAGCGCATGGCCGAATTCATGGAAGGCGGTGCGTACTTCGTCGTACGTCAGCAGCGTGGGCTCGCCGTTCGCCGGTTTCGGGATGTTCAGGTGGTTGGCCACCACCGGCTGCGTGCCGAGCAGCTTGTTCTGGCCGACATAGGCATTCATCCAGGCGCCGCCACGCTTGTTGCCGCGCGCATAAAAGTCGCCAATGAAGATGGCCAGCTGCTTGCCGTCGGCATCGAATACGTCCCACACGCGCACGTCCGCCTGGTACACCGGCAGGTCCTTGCGCTCCTTGAACGTCAGGCCGAACACCTTGTTCGCCGCAAAGAACACGCCGTTTTCCAGCACGCTGTTCAATTCGAAATACGGTTTCAGTTCGTTCTGGTCGAAGGCGTAGCGCTCCTTGCTGACCTTGTCCGCGTAGAACTGCCAGTCGTGCGCGGCCAGCTGGAAACCGCCTTTCTCTGCATCGATGACCTTCTGGATATCGGCCGCTTCGCGGCGCGCGTTGCGCACCGCCGGCTGGGCGAATTCGGCCAGCAGCTGGTTCACGGCCGTGGTGTCCTTGGCGGTCTGGTCTTCCAGGTGATACGCCGCATGGCTGGCATAGCCCAGCAGCGCAGCCCGTTCGGCACGCAGTTTCGCCAGTTGCAGCACCAGTTCGCGATTGTCGAATTCACCGCCACGGCTGCCGCGCGCCATCGAGGCGGCCAGCAGGCGCTCGCGCGTGGCACGGTTCTTCAGCACCGACAGCGGCGCCTGGCCAGTGGTGTTGACGACCGGGATCGCGAACTTGCCTTCCAGGCCGCGCGCCTTGGCGTCGTTGGCGGCCTTGGCGATCGCCGCGTCCGACATGCCGTCCAGCTCTTCCTTCGTGTCGACCACCAGCGCGGAAGCGTTCATTTCCTTCAGCACGTTCTGCGCGAACGCCGTCTGCAATCCGGCCAGCTTCGCGTTGTAGGCCTTCAGCTTTTCCTTGTCCGCCGCCGACAGTTTCGCGCCGGCGCGCACATAGTCGGTGTGATAGCGCTCGAGCAGGTATTTCGATTCGGGATCCAGCTTCAGCTTGTCGCGCTTGTCGTACAGGGTCTTGATGCGGGCGTACAGCTTTTCATTGAGCAGCATCGCATCGCTGTGCGCGGACAGCTTCGGCGCCAGCACCCGGTCAAGCGCCTGCAGCGTGTCGTTGGTGTTGGCGCCGTTCAGGCTGAAGAACACGGTCGACACGCGGCTCAGCAGACGGCCGGTACGTTCCATCGCCACGATCGTGTTCTCGAACGTGGGCGCGGCCTTGTTGCTGGCGATCTTTTCGATCTCGGCGGCCTGCGCCTTCATGCCTTCGTCGAATGCCGGCGCGAAATCGGCGTCGCCGATCCGGTCGAACGGCGGATATTGCAGCGGCAGCGAGCTGGGTGCGGCGAAGGGATTGGCGGCCGGCAGCGCGGCCTGCGCCAGGCCGGCGAAGGCCAGGCTAGCGACGAGAATCATCAGTTTCGGGTATTTCAACATTATTCCTTGGTTGGCTGGACATTCAGGCCGCGGCGTTCCAGCAGCGGTTCGATGGCGGCATCACGGCCGCGGAAGTTGCGGAACAGTTCCATCGCATCGGCGGTGCCGCCGCGCGACAGCAGCGTCTTGCGGAACCAGTCGCCATTCTTGCGCAGCAGGCCGCCGTTTTCCTTGAACCACAATACGCTTTCGGCATCGAGCTTTTCCGCCCATAGGTAGGCGTAGTAACCGGCCGAATAGCCGCCGGAGAAGCTGTGCGAGAAATACGTGGTGCGGTAGCGCGGCGGTACCAGCGCGTAGTCGACGCCGGCTTCCTTCAGCGCGGCGGCCTCGAAGGCCAGCACGTCGTCCGGCACCTGGTCCGGCTGCAGCTGGTGCCATTTCTGGTCCAGCAGCGAGGCGGCCAGGTACTCGGTGGTGGCGAAGCCCTTGTTGAACTTGCGCGACGCGGTGATCTTGTCCAGCAGTTCCTTCGGCATCGGCGCGCCGGTCTGGTAGTGCTTTGCATAGTTGGCCAGCACTTCCGGCCACACGGCCCACATCTCGTTGACCTGCGACGGGTACTCGACGAAATCGCGCGGCACGCTGGTGCCCGAGAAGCGCGGGTACTTCACATTCGAGAACATGCCGTGCAGCGCATGGCCGAATTCGTGGAACATGGTCGTGACTTCATCGAACGTCAGCAGCGTCGGTTCGCCGGCCGGCGGCTTGGGAATGCTCTGGTGGTTGCCCACCACCGGCTTCTCGCCCAGCAGCGACGATTGCGACACGTATTCGTTCATCCACGCGCCACCCTGCTTGTTGGGGCGCGCATACAGGTCGGCCAGGAAGATCGCCAGCGGCTTGCCGTCGGCATCGAGTACGTCGAACACGCGCACGTCCGGGTCGTACACCGGCAGGTCCTTGCGTTCTTTGAAGGTGATGCCATACAGCTTGGTGGCGGCGAAGAACACGCCGTTCACCAGTACGTTGTTCAGCTCGAAGTAGGGCTTGAGCTGCTTTTCGTCGAACGCAAAGCGCTGGGCGCGCACCTTATCGGTATAGAAATCCCAGTCGGCAGCGGTGATGGGGGCACCGGCAATCGCCGCCAGGTCGTTACCTTCGCGGCGCGCATTGTCGACGGCCGGTTTCGCCAGCTCGGCCAGCAGCTTGTTGACGTTGGCCGTGTTCTTTGCCGTCTGGTTGGCCAGCGAATAGGCGGCGAAGTTCTCGTAGCCCAGCAGGCGGGCCTGTTCGGCGCGCAGGCGTGCCAGCTTTTTCACCACTTCGCGGTTGTCGAACTCGCCGCCGCGGCTGCCGCGCGCCAGCGATGCGGCCATCAGCCGCGCACGCACCTGCGGATTCGTCAGTTCAGCGAGCGGCGGCTGGCCGGTGGTGTTCTGCAACGCGACCAGGTACTTGCCTTTCAAGCCCTTTTCGTTGGCCGCGGTGGCGGCGGCATTGATCGCCGCTTCCGGCATGCCGGCCAGCTCCTCGCGCGTATCGACCACCAGCGCGGACGCGTTGATCTCCTTCAGCACGTTCTGCGTGAAGGTGGTCTGCAGGGTGGCGATCTCGCCGTTCAGGCGTTTCAGCTTTTCCTTGTCCTGCGCCGACAGTTTTGCGCCGGCCAGCACGAAGTCTTCGTGATAGCGCTCGATCAGGTATGTCGATTCCGCGTCCAGCCCCAGCTTGCCGCGCTGCGCGTACAGCGTGTCGACACGCTTGAACAACTGCGGGTTCAGGTGGATCGCATCGCTGTGCGCGGCCAGCTTCGGCGACATCTCGCGGTCGACCGCGTCCAGCGTGTCGTTCGTGTTCGCGCCGACCAGGTTCGAGAAGATGCTGTGCACGCGGTGCAGCAGCTGGCCGCTCTTTTCCATCGCCACGATCGTGTTCTCGAAGGTGGGCGCCGCCTTGCTGCTGGCGATGCGGTCGATCTCCTTCAGCTGCTCGGTCATGCCGGCCTGGAACGCGGGCAGGAAATGCTCGTTGCGGATCTGGTCGAACCGCGGGTAATGCAGCGGCAGCGCGCTGGCGTTGAGAAGAGGATTCATCGTCGTCACCTGTGAAGCCGCCTGGGCGGCTGGCGCGGCATGCACTGCCGGGATGATGGCCAGCGCAAGGCTGGCCGCGAGAACGAGCATACGTGGAGGGGTCATATCGTCTTTCGATTAACCAGTCGCAGCCGGCGAGATCGTCGCCGGCTCCGTGTCGGGAAACACCTGCCCGGTGGCAAGCATGAAGGCAAGATGATAATGCAAACCGCGGTGCCCGCTCCAGCAGCGTGTAGCATGACGGCCATGGCTTCCTTCCACTCCCATTACGACGCGATCGTCGTCGGCAGCGGCCCCGGCGGCGCCAGCGTGGCGCGCACGCTGGCGGCCACGGGTGCGCGCGTACTGATCCTGGAACGCGGCAGCGCCGCGCCGGTGGCCGGCACGCTCGCGCAGATGGCGGCCATGGCCGCCGTACCCGGCAAGGGCGCGTTCTTCCACCGCGACGCGTCGCTGCTGGTGCGCGGCATCACGGCGGGTGGCAGCTCCACCATCAACTTCGCCACCGCGGCATCCCCGCCGGCGTCGTTCGCGCGCCTCGGCATCGACCTGGCGGACGACGAACGGGCGCTGCGCGGCGAATTGCCGCTCGGCCCGCTGCCCGACGACCTCGTCGGGCCGATGGCGCGGCGCGTCATGACGGCTGCGCGCGACGCCGGCCTGCACTGGCACAAGCTGGACAAGATGATCCGCCCCGCGATCTGCCGCACCGGCTGCTGGCGCTGCGTCTATGGCTGCCCGTTCGGCGCCAAGTGGACCGCCCGCGATTTTCTCGACGAAGCCTGCCGCCACGGCGCGCAACTGGCGGCCGATGCGCGCGTGGAGCGGGTGATCGTGGAACAAGGCCGCGCGGCGGGTGTCGACGTCACGGTCGACGGCTCGGTGCACGCCGTGCGTGCGCCGCTGGTCGTGCTGGCGGCCGGCGGTATCGGCAGCCCGCGCCTGCTGCACCGCTCCGGGCTGGCACCTGCCGCCGTGCCGTTCTTCAGCGATCCGGTGGTGGCGGTGATGGGCAGCGTCGATGGTCTCGACGGCGGCGCCGAGGTGCCGATGGCGGCCGGCCTGGCGCTGCCGGACGAGGGTATATCGTTTGCCGACCTGGCCTTGCCGCGGCCGATGTACGCCGCCTTCGCCGCCCAGGCAGGCCGCTTCGACCGGCTGCACGCCCATGCGCGCACGCTGTCGATCATGGTGAAGATCGCCGACGAAGCGGGCGGCGCCGTGGGGCCGCGCTGGGTGGACAAGACACTGACGGCGGCCGACAAGGCAAGGCTGGGCCGTGGTGTGGCGGTCGCGCGCGACATCCTGCGCCAGGCCGGCGCAAGGCATGTGTTTACCAGCCATCACTTTGCCGCGCATCCGGGCGGCACCGCGGCGATCGGTACGGTGGTCGACAGCGGCCTGCAGACCGGCACGCCGGGCCTGTTCGTCTGCGACGCATCGGTGCTGCCGGCGCCCTGGGGCCTGCCGCCGACCCTCACGCTGCTGTGCCTGGGCCGGCGGCTGGGGCGGCAACTGGCCGCCGCAGCCACGGCGCGGCCAGCCGCCTGAGCGGCATCTTTCCCACGCCCGCGGCGGAAGCGGGATGCTGGCCGGCGACCCCGGCTTGCAGAGCCCAGGCCGCAGGCACTCGCGGCCTGGCATCGATGCACCCTGGCGCCGCATATTTTTCCTTTGGCGAGCACGCACCCGCACTACAATGCGTTTTTCCAATTGCCATTGCGACAATGCGCACATTCTTCACGGGGCTGAAAGCCCTCCAGCTGCCGCCCTGGGCGCTCGCGGTCGCCGGGCCGCTGATGTTCGGTTCGCTGGACGTGGCGGCCGTGCTGACCGAAACGCCCGAGCGGCTCTCGCTGCACACCTTTACCGGCTGGTTCGCGATCGGACTGTTGAAGGTGCTCGGGATGCCGGTGGCCGTGCACGCCGTCGGCCTTTACGTGGCAAGCAAGTGCGCAGTGCTCTGCCTGTGCGCCGCCCTGGCGTACGGCGCCTGCACCACGCCCCTGCCGGGCCGGCGCCGCCTGTTCCTGGGCGCCCAGCTGGCCTGCGCGCTGGTAATGGATTCGCTGGTCTTCAACATGCTCGTGTCGGCCCAGCTGGCGCTGCTGCTGCCGGCGCGCACCGGCCTGCGCTGGCTTGCCGCGCAATACCTGCTCGGCGTTATTGCCGACACCACGCTGCTTCTCTCGGCAACCTTGCCCCCGGGGCGAGTGGTACCCATGCTGGCCTACCTGTCGGCGGAACGGCTGCTGATCGGCGCCGCCTTCTTCGTGGGCAGCCTGGTGCTGCGCGAGCGCCGTTCGCGCCTGGCGCTTGCCGCCGCCCATGCCCAGGTGCTGGCCACGCAAACGCTGCTGGGCGAAACGGTACGTGGCGCCGAGCGCATGCGCATCGCGCGCGACCTGCACGATACCCTCGGCCATCACCTGACGGCACTGAACCTGCATCTCGACCTGGCGGTGCGCCAGGCCGGCGGCACGGCGCCCGCCGCGCTCGGCACCGCGCATGCGCTCGGCCAGGACCTGCTGGCCGAGGTGCGCGGCGTGGTCACCCATGCGCGCCAGGATCGTCCGATCGATCTCGCCGAGGCGCTGCGCGTGATGTGCGCCGGGCTGCCGGCGCTGCGGACCGAAGTGCGCATCGATGCACGGGCGGCCCGCCATCCGCCGCACGTGGCCCACGCGCTGTTCTGCTGCATCCAGGAAGCGGTGACGAACACGCTGCGCCATGCGCAGGCGACGGCGCTGACGATCCAGCTCGATGCCAGCGCGGGCACCACGGTCGCGCGCGTTACCGACAATGGCCTCGGCACGCCGGCGATCGCCGAAGGCAATGGCTTGCGCGGCATGCGCGAGCGGCTGACGGACATGGGTGGCGAGTTGCGCATCGCCGGCGGCATGCCGCGCGGGCTGACCCTCGAGATGCGCCTGCCGGGGGTGCCGGCATGATCCGCGTGGCGCTGGTGGACGACCAGACACTGGTGCGCAGCGGCATCCGCGGTCTGCTGGACCTGACCGACGATATCCGCGTGGTGGCCGAAGCGGTCGATGGCATCGACGCCGGGCGCATGCTGGCCCAGACGGCGGTGGATGTGCTGCTGCTCGATGTGCGCATGCCCGGCCGCAGTGGCGTGGAACTGCTGCGCGGGGCTGTGAACCTGCCGCCGACGATCATGCTGACCACGTTCGACGACGACGATGCCCTGTTCGATGCGATGCGCGCCGGCGCGCGCGGCTTCCTGCTGAAGGATATTTCACTGGAACGGCTGGCCGACGGCATCCGTGCCGTGGTGGCCGGCGAGACGCTGTTCCGCCCCGCGCTGACCGAACGCACGCGCGCCTCGTTCCGCCGCAACGGCGAGCCTGCCGTCGCACCACTGGCCTCGCTGACAGGGCGCGAAACGGAAGTGCTGGCATTGATGGCCGGCGGCCTCTCCAACGCCGAAATCGCCGCCAGCCTGGGTTGCGGCGAAGGCACCGTGAAGAATCACGTATCGAGCGTCCTCGCCAAGCTGGGCGTGCGCGACCGCGTGCGCGCGGTACTGCGCGGCATCGAGCAAGAAATCATCTGACCGGAACCCTTTGCCCCTGAAGACGCATGGATCAGAAATCGAAGCGCAAACCCAGTTGCACCACGTTGTGCCGCATGTACGCTTTGGACGTCCTGACCTTGCCGTAGGCGGCAAATTCGGCCACGGCGGCGACGCGCGGCGTGAAGCGGTACTCGATGCCGGCGGCCCCCATCGGCCGGAAGCTGTGGTCCTTTTCCTCGCGGCCATCGGGGGTCTCGATCACCAGGTAATTGCGGGCGATCCCTCCCTTCAGGTACCACGCCAGCCGGTCGTTGATGCCGAAGGTGGCCTTGCCGGCGACATACAGCGCGCCGGAGCGTGCGGACGTTTCGCCGCCGGCGGTGGCGTAGCCGGCATCCGACAGCCGCGCGTAGCCGGCTTCCAGCGCCAGCATGTCGGTGAACCGGTAGCCGCCATACACGGTGATCGGCAGGTCGCGGTTGTCGGGTTTCAGCACGGTGCCCGAATCTTCGCGCCATTGCTGGTTGCCGCGCTTGCCGAGCGAAATTCCGGCGTACGATTGGGCGAAGGCGGAAGATGCGCCGAGGGTCAGCACCAGCGCAACGAGAATCGAACGTTTCATGGTTTCCTTTCACTTGCGTGCCGCCGGACCATCCGGCGGCATCGCTGCGCAAGTGTAGGAAAAGGAGTGGCGCGCCGCATGTGCCGTTCGGCACGGCTGCGGGCCATGACTTATGGCACTGGCGCGCCGCTGATGTGCCGCTGGTGTCCGCTTATGTGCGGGGCAGCAGTTCGATATCGGGCAGGTTGGCCGCCACGTCTTCCACGGTGGCGTAACCGGTCAGCGCGGCCACGATCGCATCGAGCGGTTCGGCCCAGATCTCGGGCAGGTCGCGCTCCTCGCGCGCAAGCACGGGAAACGCCAGACGCTCGACCGGCGGCGTGAACCGCGCATCGACGCCTTCCTTGTTGCCGCGCGCATCGATGCGGTACCAGCCATGCTCCGGCAGCCAGACGGCATTCAGCCCGTGCAGGCAGAACGGCGGCCCTTCGGTGCCGACCGCGAGGCGCTGGTAGCACAGGCCCGCCGGGATGCCGTTGGCGCGCAGCAGTGCGGCCAGCAGGTGGCTCTTGGCGTAGCAGTAGCCGGTGCGGTGCGCCAGCACGTCCGAGGCCCGGCAGGTCACAGGATCCTGCCGACGATCTTGCCAATGATCCCAGCTGTGGCGGATCTCGTCGCGCACGAACTCGAAGCAGCGGCGCACCGTGTCGTCGATGCCGGTACTGCCCTGCGCCAGCGCGTCGGCCTGCATTTTTACTTGCGGGTGCTCGGAGTCGATCCACGTCGAGGGAGCAAGATAGCGTTCCATCGATGGGCGTTCCATCAGTAATGCGGCGGCCGTTCGTTGAGCGGCGCCTGCGCGGTATCGCGCGTGCGCATGTGCTCGATCAGCCGGGCGACCATCGCTTCGAGCTGGTCGATCTGCTTTTGCTGCTCGTAGATGCGGGCATTCAGCGACTCGACCAGGTCTTCCTGGTGGGCCAGCTTGATTTCGATGTCGACGAAGCGTGATTCCTGTTCTTGTTCCTGGTTCACGTGATTTCCTTTGGTTTCGAGGTGGCCAGCAATTCCTTCATGCGGGCCAGGCGTTCGCGCGGCGAGATCACCTCGGTTTCCTTCGGTGGCGCATCGCCCACGTCCAGCTGCATCTCGGCGATGAAGCGGGAAACGTCGCAGTGTACCTGCTCGCCTGCGCGCTTCCGTTTCTTGCACCAGGTGAGCTGCAGCGTGCGCTGTGCGCGCGTGATGCCCACGTACATCAGCCGGCGCTCTTCCTCGATGCGCTGGGCCAGCGTTTCGACCGGCGCATCCGGATCGCCCTTGTGCGGCAGGATGCCCTCCTCCACGCCGACCAGGAACACGTGCGGGTACTCCAGGCCTTTCGACGCGTGCAGGGTGGACATGCGGATCGCATCGGGATCCTCGTCCTTCCCCTCGAGCATCGACATCAGCGCGACCATCTGCGTCAGCTCCAGCACGTTCTTTTCCTCGCCGTCGCGTTCCTTGCCGCCGCGGCCGCGGTCCTTCAGCCAGCCCATGAAATCGAGCACGTTCTGCCACCGGCTCTGCGCGGCCCGCTCTTCGAGCGTGTCGTACAGGTAGTGCTCGTAGTGGATCGCTTCCATCATGTCGTCCAGCACCTGGGCGGCATTGTCGCCGCTGCCGGCGGCACCGGGGCGGCTGGCGCGCGATTCCAGGTCGTTGATGAAATTGCAGAAGTCGCGCAGCGGCTGCAGCTGGCGGTCCGTCAGCTTTGCCTCGATGCCGCCCTTGAACACGGCTTCGAACAGCGAGCATTGCCACTGGCCGGAAAAAGCGCCCAGCACTTCCAGCGTGGACTGGCCGATGCCGCGGCGCGGCGTGGTCACGGCGCGGATGAAGGCGGGATCGTCGTCCTGGTTGGCCAGCAGGCGCAGGTAGGCGATGATGTCCTTGATCTCGGCCTTGTCGAAGAAGCTCTGGCCGCCGGAGATCGTGTACGGGATGCGCTGGTTGCGCAGCGCCTGCTCGATGATGCGGGCCTGGTGGTTGCCGCGGTACAGGATGGCGTAATCCGACCATTTGTTGCGGCGCTCGAAGTGGTCGGCCGAGATCATGATCGCCACCTGGTCGGCCTCCTGCTCGTCGTTGGCCATGGCGTGCACCTTGATCGGTTCGCCCAGGCCATGCTCGGACCACAGCGCCTTCTCGAACAGCTTCGGGTTGTTCGAGATGACCGCGTTGGCCGCCTGCAGGATGCGCGTGGTGGAGCGGTAGTTCTGTTCCAGCTTGATCAGGCGGAGATCCGGGAAATCCACCTGCAGGTTGGCCAGGTTCTCCACCGACGCGCCGCGCCACGCGTAGATCGCCTGGTCGTCGTCGCCCACCGCGGTAAACATCGGCTTCTTGCCGATCCCCGTCACCATCAGCTTCAGCAACTCGTACTGGCAGGTGTTGGTGTCCTGGTATTCGTCGACCAGCAGGTAGCGCAGGCGGCGCTGCCACTTGTCGCGCACCGGATCGTTGTCGCGGAACAGTTCCACCGGCAGGCGGATCAGGTCGTCGAAGTCGACCGCCTGGTAGGCCGACAGCGTACTGACGTAGCTGGCGTAGATGCGCGCCGACTGCGCCTCGTCTTCATCCTTGGCATTGCGGATCGCCAGTTCCGGCGTCACCAGCGCATTCTTCCACAGCGAGATGTCGTTCTGGATGCGGCGAATCAGCCCCTTGTCGGTAGTGAGCGCCATGTCCTGCACCAGGGAATAGCAGTCGTCGCTGTCCATGATGGAAAAGCGGTCCTTCAGGCCCAGGTGGTTGGCTTCCTGGCGCAGGATTCTCACGCCCAGCGAATGGAAGGTGGATACCGTCAGCTGCTTGGCCTGCTTCGGCTGCTTCAGCAGCTTGGCGACGCGTTCCTGCATCTCCAGCGCGGCCTTGTTGGTGAACGTGAGCGCGGCGATGGTGCGCGGGTCGTAGCCGCGTTCCTCGATCATGTAGGTGATCTTTTGCGTGATCACGCGTGTCTTCCCGGAGCCGGCGCCGGCCAGTACGAGGGCGGGTCCGTCGAGGTACAGCACGGCTTCGCTTTGCGGCCCGTTCAGGCCGAATCTGGGTGCATTGGACATGGTGGAAAGAGAATCGAAAGCGGGGGTCGAGGGCGCGGATGAAGCAGGCACAGCCAGCCACGCAGCCCGCCATTGTAACGTCTCTCCATTGATATTTCCGGCTCCGGAGGAATATAGTGGCATTCGGCTCACGACAACTACGCCACGCTATGAAATTCGAACATCTGATAGAAATCAACGATCCCATGAACCCGCTGATCGATACCCTCACCCACGAGCAGGTCTGGCGCGGGCTCGTGCTGCGCGCAGAATCGCCGAAGCTGTTCGTGCCGCACCTGGACGAAGTGCGCATCGGCGAGCGTACCGGCAACGGGTTCAAGCGCACGCAGCGCTATGGCGACCTGGTGATCGAGGATACGGTGGTGCTGGACTACCCGAACCAGATTCGCTACGAGGTGGCCGCGCAGGGCGAGATCAGCAAGTCGAGCCTGACGATGACGATCGAGTCGCATGGCCAGGATCGCCTGTTCGTGCGCTTCGAATACGAGGATGCGCACAACGCCCGCGAGGATGAGGAAAATGCCATGTTCGACGAGTTCCGCCGCTCGGCCTACCAGGAATCGGACATCGACACGATCCGCGTGCTGCGCGAACTGGCCGAGGATGGCCGGCTCGACGCAACGCTGAACTGACAAGAAATCCTGGAGCGCCTGACAAAACCTTCAGGGCAGCGCTGTCCTGCCCCATACCTGGTCCATCCGGATGGCCCTGTCGACCTGGTCCGCGCTGAGCACATCGCGGATGCCGGACAGGTCGCCGCGCGTGTCGCGCTGCAGGAACACGTCGAGTGGCGCGCCGCGCGGGCCGATGAACGACTGCACGTACGGCGTGGTTGAATTCAGGCCGCGGCGCGACACGACACCCACTTCGCCGTTCAGCAGCCGCACGAAGGTACCGACGGGATAGATTCCCAGCTCGCGGATCAGCACCGCACACAGTTGCCCATCCAGCGCATGGCGCGCATCGAGCAGGATGTCGCGCAGCGCCGCGTTCGGCAGCATCGGCTTGCGGTATGGCCGGTCCGACACGCGCGCGCAATAGCGGTCGGCCAGTGCGATCAGTTTCGCCGGAACGGCGATCGCATCGCCGACCAGCGCCTGCGGGTATCCGCTGCCGTCCTCGTTTTCATGATGCGACAGTACGCAGGCAAGCCATACCGGGTCGCTGACGCCGGCCTGGCGCAGCAGTGCCACGCCACGCTCCGGATGGCTGCGCACGAGCGCCTTCTCCTCGTCGTTCAGCCCGCGGCGCTCTTCCTGCAGCCGCAGCATTCCCACATTCATCGTCAGCGCGGCCAGCGACATCGACAGCGTTTCGGCGGCCGGCCGCTTCACCGCGCGGGCCAGGATATGCGCCACCACGGCGGTGTCGACGCAATGCCGTACCGCATAGGCCGCGGCGCGCTGGTTGTGCAGGATGCAGGCGGCAGCCACCTCCGGATTGATGTCGACGGCGTGCGCCACCAGCAGCGCCACCTGCTCCAGCTCGGCCTGCACGCTGCCGCCGCCGGCCGCGATCCGATGCAGCAGCGGCTCCAGTTCCGCTACCGCGTGGTTCAACAGGCGCAATACGGAGGGCGGCTCGGCGCTGGCGCCGTGCGCGCGGCCATCGCCGGACGCCGGGTCGTCGATGAAGCCGCGTTCGACGAGGTTATTGGCCTGCACCTCCGAAGACGGCAGGAAGCCCTTGCGCACGAGCAGTGCGCCGTTTTCGCCGAACACATCCCAGGCGAGCAGTTCGCCCACGCGGATGTCGCCGCTGGTTAATCGCCGTATCGTCATGATGCCCCCAAAATATTGCCTGCGCGTATGACGCTAGGATGGTCGCGCAATTAGCTTTTTGCTTTATATCAATAGTCTATAGCAATAAGGTAAGACATCGAGGAGGCTTTTAACGAAAATCAAGCGGCGTTGTTTTAAAGTTCAGTTTTAATCTTGCCGATTTATGTTCCCGGTGTGCAATCAGGGCACGGTTGCGGCGGCTCCGGCGGCGGATGCTTCAGCGCCTCGGCCAGGTCGCGCAAGGCGGTGCGCACGCCTTCCTCCACGACCGGGTGGTAGAACGGCATGTCGAGCATGGCGGACACCGTCAGCCCGGCCTGTACGGCCCAGGCCAGCAAATGGCCGATATGCTCGGCGCGCGGACCGATCATCTCCGCGCCCAGGAAACGGCCGCTGCCATATTCGCCGTAGACACGCAGCATGCCGTGGTTTTGCAGCATGACGCGGCTGCGGCCCTGGTTGGCGAACGACACCTCGCCAACGGCAAAGCGCCCTTCGTGGCTCTGGGCCAGCGCGCGCCAGCCGGCGCCGGGGGTGGCGATCTGCGGCTCGGTGAAGGCGATCGCCAGCGGTGTGCGGCGCAGGCCGGGCTGCACGTCCGGGTAGAGCGCGGCGTTGTGGCCGGCAATCTTTCCCTGGTCGGCCGCTTCGGGCAACAGCGGCAGTTCGTCGTTGGCGTCGCCGGCGATGAAGATCGGGCTGGTGCCGCATTGCATCGTGGTGTGGTTGTACAGCGGCACGCCTCCGCGGTCGCGCTCGATGCCGGCCAGGTCCAGCCGCAGCGCCTGCACGTTCGGCGCGCGGCCGATCGCCGCCAGCACATACTCATAGTGCTCGCGCTGCTCGTTGCCGGCGGCGTCGCGCGTGACCAGCGCCAGTTGCCCGCCATCCGGCTGCACCGAGACCACCTGGGTCTGGAAGCGGATGTCGAGCTCCTGCTTCAGCACACCGGTGGCCTCGGCCAGCACGGCGGGATCGCTCAGCTGGGCGACGCTGTTGCCGCGCGCGTACAGCGCGACGCGCACGCCGAGCCGGTGCAGCGCCTGGCCCAGCTCCAGGCCGATCACGCCGGTACCGATGACGGCCACCGATTCCGGCAGGTCGGTCCATTCGAACACGGCATCGCTGTTGATCACGCGCGGCCCCGCCTGCGCCCATTCCTCGGGCACGACCGGCACCGATCCGGTGGCGATGACGATCCGTTCGGCATGCACCTCGGTATGGTCGTCCACCAGCAAACGGCCGGGTGCCGCGAAGCGGGCGTAGCCGCGGATCTTGTCGGCGGCCGGCAAGCCTTCGACATTCTCGACGACGAAGCCGGTGAAGCGGTCGCGCTCGCGGCGCACGCGCGCCATCACGGCCCGGCCGTCGACCCGCACGGTGCCGGCGTGTACGCCGAAGGCGGGCGCCTCCCGCAGCGCATGAGCGGCCTCGGCGGCCGAGATCAGCAGCTTGCTGGGCATGCACCCCACGCGCGCACAGGTGGTGCCGTAAGGCCCGCCTTCGATCAGCACCGCATGCTTGCCGGCCGCGCGGGCGGCGCGGTAAGCGGACAGGCCGGCAGTGCCGGCACCGATCACAGCCACATCGCAACGAATGGTGTTCATTGTTCCTCCGGGAATTTTTTGCATCGTACACCACGGCGGCACCGCGCGAGCGGCGCGCCGCGACGACCGTGCGCCGCCGGACCCGGGACCTGCGATTCTCCGGGGAGGCGGCTGGTCAGATATCGACCGGGTCGACTTCCAGCGACCATTTCACGCGCGACTTCATCTCCCGCAAACGCGCCATCCACTCTTTCAGGAAGGCCTGCAATGCCGGCCGCGACGGCGACTCCACCAGCAACTGCGCGCGGTCGACGTTGTACACCCGCGTCATGCTCATCGGGATGGGGTCGTTGATCGTGATGCCGTCCATGAAATCCTCCCCCTGCATGCAATCGCGCGCCGCCTGCAGGAATTCCAGCGCCTTCGCCAGTTCCGGCGCCTCGGCGCGCAGCATGGCCTGGTACAGGTAGGGCGGCAGGCCTGCCTGCCCGCGCTCTGCCAGCAGGGCGCCGGCAAAACGGTCGTAATCGTGGCGGACGACGGCGCCGTACAGCGGATGTTCGGGATAGCGCGTCTGCACCAGCACTTCGCTGGCGCTGCCGCCTTCGGCCTGCGCGGTGCGGCCGGCGCGGCCCGCCACCTGCATCAGCTGCGCGAACAGCCGCTCGCTGGCGCGATAATCCTGCGAGAACAGCGCCGTATCGGGATTCAGGATGCCGACCAGCGTCAGCTTTTTGAAATCGTGGCCCTTGGCCACCATCTGCGTGCCGATCAGGATATCGACGTCGCCGCGGTGCACCGTATCGAACGCCTCCTGCGCGCTGCCCTTGCGGCGCGTGGAATCGGCATCGATGCGCAGGATGCGCGCTTCCGGGAACATCGCCTGCAAGCCTTCCTCGATGCGCTGGGTGCCACGGCCCAGCGGCTGCAGGTCGATATTGCCGCAGGTGGGGCAATGGCGGGGGATGCGCATCTCCAGGCTGCAGTGGTGGCAGCGCAGCTTGAACTCGCCCTTGTGCAGCACCATGAATGCGGTGCAACGCTGGCAATCGCTGACCCAGCCGCAGGAATCGCAACAAATCACCGGCGCGTAGCCGCGCCGGTTCAGGAACAGCAGCGATTGTTCGCCGCGTTCGAGCCGCAGCTTCAGCGCATCGATCAGGGGCGTGGTCAGGCCATCGCGCGGCTTGTCGTGCTCCAGGTTGATCAGCTTCACGGCCGGCAGCACAGCCTGCTTTACGGCGCGCTCGCGCAGTTCCAGCTTGCGGTAGCGCCCGGATTGCGCGTGGTGCCAGCTTTCCAGCGATGGCGTGGCCGAACCCAGCACGACGGGAATCTTCAGTTGCCAGGCACGCCACACGGCCAGGTCGCGTGCCGAATAGCGCAAGCCTTCCTGCTGCTTGTACGAGGGGTCGTGCTCCTCGTCGATCACGATCAGCTTCAGGTGCGGCAGCGAGGCAAGGATCGCCAGGCGCGTGCCGAGCACGATGCGGGCCTGGCCCTGGTGCGCGGCCAGCCAGTGCAGCATGCGCTCGCCCTCGGCAAGGCTGCTGTGCAGCGTAGCCACCATCACGCCAGGGAAGCGGGCGCGAATGTTCGATTCCAGCTGCGGTGTCAGGTTGATCTCGGGCACCAGCACGAGGATCTGCCCGTCCGGCTCGCGCGCCAGCACTTGCGCACAGGCGCGCAGGTACACCTCGGTCTTGCCGCTCCCCGTCACGCCGTACAGCAGCAGCGGCGAGAAGCCCTGCGCGCCGCCGATCGCATCGGCGGCGCGTTGCTGTTCCGGATTCAGCAGCGGCATGCCGACGGGGGCCGGGTCATGCCCGATGGGTGCCTTGGCCAGCTTCTTGATGGCGCGATCCAGCGCCACGGTGGTCGGCAGGCGCAGGTTCTTCGGTACCCCCGGCAGCGCCACTTCGCCCAGCGGGCGCTGGTAATACTCGGCCGCGAAACCGGCCAGCGCCAGCCACTGCGCCGGCAGCGGAGCCAGCTGGGTGCGGACGGCCAGCGCGTCCTTGAGCTTTTCCTCCGGCACATCGGTATCGTCGGCAACGCCGACGATGATGCCCATTACCTCGCGCCGACCGAACGGCACCAGCGCCAGATGGCCCACCTGGGGCCGCGCCGTTTCCGGACATGGCCAGCGATAGTCGAAGACCGCGTGCAGCGGCGTGTCGAGTGCGATCCGGAGTATGCAGTGCGACATCAGATCACCCGTGAACTATCCACAAATTCTGGGGATAACTTTGTGGACATTGAACCCGTAATTCCCGGAAACCTGCATTTTCCAGCCAAAGATGAAGCATGGAAACGACAAATTTCACAATTTTTTTCTTTTAAAATCAATGACTTGAAAATCGCGTCCGAGAGCGGCAAATTTACGGGATTTTTTAATCTTGCTGTGCATAAGTCGCTCTGCTCAAACGCCTGATCGTTCGCGAAGGGCAGCCGGGCGGCGGAGAAAACCGGCTATTCTACCAAGCAGGCTCTACCGTAGGAAGCTCCGTTGCCTGCCCAAAATTTGTGCAATGCCGCAGAATCAGGCATAAGTCGCGGTTTACTAAGCGCTTTTATCTTTTTTCCACAGTTTATGTGGATAACTTTGTGGAGAATGCCATCGCAACATTTCACGAAGACGACGATAAGGTTTACTTATCGCAAAGTACACTAACTTTCAGGCTGGATTTTATCCAGTCAAATCAATCACTTGGATTTTTTGATCGAGCCAGGCTTTTCTGATTGCCTTTTGCTTTGGCAACCAGAAAAATTGTGCATAAGTCGGGTTTGCCTGTGGGATTAACGGCGCTTTACGCCCCGAACCGCAGGTTGCGACTGTGGGAATGCACGGTGTCCACCATCACGGCCACCGATTCCGGCGGCGTGAACTGGGAAATGCCATGGCCCAGGTTGAAGACGTGGCCGGTAGTGTGGGGACCATAGGCGTCCAGCACGCGGCACACTTCCGCCTGGATCTGCTCCGCCCCGGCAAACAGGATGGCCGGATCGAGGTTGCCCTGCAGCGCAACCTTGTCGCCCACCGCCGCGCGCACCTTGCCGATATCGGCAGTCCAGTCCAGGCCGATCGCGTCGGCGCCGATCGCGGCGATTTCTTCCGCCCAGTGCGCGCCGCCCTTCGTGAACACGATTGCCGGAATACGCACGCCGTCATGCTCGCGCTTCAGTTGCGCCACCACGCGCTGCATGTAGTGCAGCGAGAACTGCTGATAGGCGCCATCGGCCAGCGCGCCGCCCCAGGAATCGAAGATCATCACCGCCTGGGCGCCCGCCTCGATCTGCGCGTTCAGGTATTCGGCCACCGCGCGCGCGTTCATATCGAGGATGTGGTGCATCAGGTCCGGCCGGCTGTACAGCATCTTCTTGATGGTGTGGAACTCGCGCGAGCCCTGGCCCTCGACCATATAGCAGGCCAGCGTCCATGGGCTGCCGGAAAAACCGATCAGCGGCACGCGGCCGTTCAGCGCGGTGCGAATCTGCGTGACGGCCTTGAACACGTAGTCGAGCGAGCCGGGTTCGGGCAGGCGCAGCGCCTGCACATCGGCCTCGGTTTTCAGGGGCCGCTCGAACTTCGGGCCCTCGCCTTCGACGAAATACAGGCCCAGGCCCATCGCGTCGGGCACCGTCAGGATGTCGGAAAACAGGATCGCCGCGTCCAGCGGATAGCGCTCGAGGGGCTGCAGCGTGACTTCGGTGGCCAGGTCCGGATTCGTGGCCAGCCCCATGAAAGAGCCGGCCTTTTCACGCGTGGCCTTATATTCGGGCAAGTATCGGCCCGCCTGGCGCATCAGCCACACAGGCGTGTAATCGGTCGGCTGGCGCAGCAGCGCACGCAGGAAGGTGTCGTTCTGAAGCGGGGCGAATTGTGGCATGGCTGACAATGAAAGGCGGGACGAAAGAAGGTATTATCGCATCCCCCCGTTCTTTTCACCCGTCCCGAAAATGACCGCTCACACCTCCTTGCAAACCGCTTCCTTCGGTACCTGGCCGTCGCCGATCGGCGCCGCCATGGTGGCCGCCGGCGCCACCCCGCTGTCCTCCATTGCAGTCCAGGGCAGCGATATCCTGTGGCTGGCCGGCCGCGCCAGCGAAGGGGGCCGCAACACGCTGCTGCGGCTTCGCGGAGAACGCACGGACGAGCTGACGCCCCTGCCGCTGAACGTGCGCAGCCGCGTGCACGAATATGGCGGCGGCGCCTATGCCGCGGATGGCGACACCGTGTTCTTTTCCCATGCCGGCGACAACCGGCTGTACCGGAAAGACGGCGGCGCGGATGCGGCGCCCTTCACCGCCGAGGGCCGCCAGCGCTTCGCCGATTTCATCGTCGACCGCGCGCGCGGCCGGCTGGTCGCCGTGCGCGAACAGCATCCAACCGACCCGGCCTCCCATGCGCAGCCGGAAAACACGCTGTGCGCGGTGGGCTTCGACGGCAGTGAAACGGTGCTGGCGCAGGGCCATGACTTTTATTCGTCGCCGCGGCTGTCGCCGGATGGCGGCCGGCTGGCCTGGCTGACGTGGGACCATCCGCGCATGCCGTGGCAGGGTACCGAGCTGTGGCTGGCCGAGGTGGCGGCCGACGGCACGCTGGCCGCACCCATCCTGGTGGCCGGCGGCCCGGAAGAAGCGGTCTGCCAGCCCGAATGGTCGCCGGATGGACGGCTGTACTTCGTTTCCGACCGCAGCGGCTGGTGGAACCTGTACCGCCATGGCGAACAGGTCGAAGCCATCTGCCCCCTGGCAGCGGAATTCGCCGGTCCGCAATGGACGTTTGGCAACTCCATGTACGGCTTCCTCTCCGCCGGCGAGATCGCCTGCACCTATATCGAGGAAGGCGTCAGCAGGCTGGCGCGCCTGGCGATCGGCAGCGGCCGGCTCGAACCGGTCGCCAACCCGTACCAGGAAATCCGCGAACTGCGCACCGGCGACGGCTTCATCGTGGTGCTGGGCGGCAGCCCGACCATTCCGGCCGAGATCGCGCGTATCGACGTGAGTTCCGACGAACTGCAGGTACTGGCCCGTTCGATCGATACGCTGCCGGACATCGGCTACCTGTCGGTTCCGGAAAGCATCCGCTACCCGAGCGCGCAGGGCCGTATCGCCTATGCCTTTTTCTACCCGCCGCGCAATCGCGACTGCGCCGCGCCGGCCGGTGAAAAGCCGCCGGTGATCGTGATCGGCCACGGCGGCCCCACCGGCATGGCGGCCAGCACGCTGAAACTGGCCACGCAGTTCTGGACCAGCCGCGGCTTCGGCGTGCTGGACGTGAACTACGGCGGCAGCACGGGCTTCGGCCGCGCCTACCGCGACTTGCTGAAGGGGCAATGGGGCGTGGTCGATGTGGAGGATTGCGTGGCCGGCGCGCGCTGGCTGGTCGAACAGGGCCGCGCCGACGGCGACCGGCTGATCATCCGCGGCAGCAGCGCCGGCGGCTACACCACCCTGTGCGCGCTGGCCTTCCACGAAGTGTTCAAGCTGGGCGCCAGCTACTACGGCGTATCCGACCTGCAGGGGCTGGACGACGATTCGCACAAGTTCGAATCGCACTACAACGAATACCTGATCGCACCGCAGCCGCAGGCGCGCCAGGTGTACCTGGAACGCTCGCCCAGCCATCACGCCGACAAGCTGGCCTGCCCGATGATCTTCTTCCAGGGCCTGGACGACATGGTGGTGCCGCCGCAGCAGTCGGCGGCGATGGTGCAGGCCTTGCGCGAGCGCGGCGTGCCGGTCGCCTACGTCGAGCTGGAAGGCGAAGGACATGGCTTCCGCAAGGCCGAGACCATCGTGCGCACGCTGGAAGCCGAGCTGTATTTCTATCGGCGCATGTTCGGATTGCACGATGCCACCGCATCGGCGCCGGTGGAGATCCATAACCTGGACGGCGCGGCATGAGCGACCGGGCATTGCAGGACCAGTCATTGCAGGACCAATTCGGCGCGCTGCATCCCAACGAAAAAACCGTGCTGGCGCTGCTGGCGCTGGTGGGCGAGCCGATGGGAAAATCGGCGGTGCACGAGCACATCGCCAAGATGGGCCTGCATGACGACGACGGCCGTTCCATCAAGCAGACCGCCAGCGACGAGATGCTGTCGCACCTGGAGCGCCTGGCCTTCATCAGCCTCGTCGTCGGCCGTGGCTATGTCTGCAATGCGAAGCTGCGCTGGCCGGCGATCCGTGCCGCCATCGGTGCCCACATGCTCGGCGACATCTGCCAGGCCTATGAAGCGGTGACCCCGATGCGCCGCAGCTGGGACGGCACGCCGGAACCGCGCAGCTACCGGCACGGCGTGGCGCGCCTGCGCATGGCGCTGCTGCGTGGCCAGCCGCCGCAGGACGTGGCGCCGCTGCTGGCCGCCTGCCTGCGCTCGTACGAAGCGGCGCAGCTGCACCCGATCGTCGACATTTTCGCGCGGCCGTTCGAGGCCGGCATGCTGCTGCTGGTGCACCCGTCGATGCAGGACGACATCCTGATGCTGCTGCTCCAGCATGCGCAACGCGAGCCCTTGCTGGCGCCGCCGGTGCGCGGCGCCGCCGAGCGTCACTTCGAGCGCCGCAGCAAGGCCGGCGACGATGTGTCGGGCGCGTTGCGGCTGGCGCTGGGCGAGGACGCGATCCTGTCCGGCAATCTGCCGCAGGCGGTCGCATACCTGGAAGCCGTGCAAAGCCCGCTGGCGCTGTTTTATGCCAGTACGCTGATGCTGCTGCGCGGCCACGTGGCCGATGCCGTCGCCGGTTTCGAAGGCGCGCTGAAATCGGTGCGCCGCGAAACGGGCAAGCGCAAGCAGGTGTTCGCGGGCTTCGGCGGCTACCTGTACGTGCTGGCGCTGCTGCGCGCCGGCGATGCGAAAGCACTGAAGACGGCCGAGAGCTACCTCGAGGTGGCCGTGCATGCGCAGCAGAATCCCGACAGCAATACATACAGCATGCTGTCGATGCTGCGCCAGGTGCGCGCCGGCACGCTGCAGGCCGACGTGGTGCTGTCCCGCGCCTGGGACACGCCGCTGCAGGCGCAATTGTTCCAGGCGCTGGTGTACTGGTGGCTGGGACTGCCGCAGCTGGAACAGCGCCGCGCCGAATTGCAGGACCTGGCGCAGAACGCCGGTGCCGCCGGCTACATCCTCATTGCCGCGCAGGCGGAAAGCCTGCTGGGGCACCTGGGCGACGAAGCGGCCGAAGCCCGCGCCAGCAACATGCTGTCGGCACTGGGCTTGCCCGACATGGCCACCTGGTTCGAGCGGCAGGAAGGCTGGCAGCGCCAGCTCGACGCGCTGATCAACCTGCACCAGCTGGCGTCGCCGGCCGCCAGCGAGACGCGCCTGGTGTGGATGATCACCTGGAGCGACCGCTCCGGCATCGGCGAACTCGAACCGCGCGAACAGAAGCGCAGCGCCAAGGGCCAGTGGAGCAACGGCCGCCCGATCGCGCTGAAGCGGCTGGCCGAGGATGCGGCGGAGCTCGATTTCCTGACGCCGCAGGACGTACGCCTGAGCACGCACATCGCGCCGTCGCGGCAGGCCTATTCGTCGGGCCTGCGCTATGACATCGATCCGCTCGAGGCCCTGCCGGCGCTGGTCGGCCACCCTCTGGTGTTCTGGATGGACGCGCCGGAAACCCGCGTCGAGATCGGCGGCGGCGAGCCGGAACTGCTGGTGCAGGAAACCAAGGGCAAGCTGCGCCTGACGCTGCACCCGAGCCTGTCCGGCACCGACCGGGTCGTCGCGCTGCGCGAAGCGCCGAACCGCATCCGCGTGATCGCCGTCAACGACGAGCACCGCCGCATCGCCGCCATCGTCGGCGATGGCCTGACGGTGCCGCTGCATGCGAAAGACCAGGTATTGAAGGCGATCGGCACGGTGGCCACCAGCGTGACCGTGCAGTCGGACATCGGCGGCGGCAGTGCCGGTGCCGGCGCGGTCGATCCGGATATCCGCCTGCACGTGCACCTGCTGCCCTACCAGCAAGGCTTGCGCATGCAGGTGCAGGTGCGGCCGCTGCCGGATGCGGGCCCCTACTATGCGCCCGGCGCGGGTGCCGAAACCGTCATCACGGACGTCGGCGGCAAGCCGGTGCAGGTGCGCCGCGACCTGGCCGGCGAGCGCGATGCGGAGCGCCAGCTGGTGCTCCGCTGCACGGCACTGGAAGGGGCAGAGCAGGAACACGGCGAATGGCTGATCGGCCAGCCGGCGCTGTGCCTGCAACTGTTGACCGAACTGCAGGAACTGGGGCCGGAGCGCGTGGTGGTCGGCTGGCCCGAGGGAGAAAAGTTCAGGGTCTCGCCAACCCTGCATACCAAGCAGCTGAAGCTGTCGATCAAGAGCAGGAAGGACTGGTTCGCCGTCAGCGGCCAGTTGCAGGTGGACGAAGAACGCGTGGTGGACCTGCGCTCGCTGCTGGAGCTGATCCGCGCCGGCAGGAGCCGCTTCATCGAACTGAAGGACCGGCAGTTCCTGGCCCTGTCGGAAGAGCTGTACCGGCGCCTGTCGGAACTCGATGCCTATGGCGAGGACGACGATGCGGGGGCCAAGGTCCACCAGCTGGCTGCCTTCGTGCTGGAGGAACTGGCCGGCGAAGTAGGCGGCCTGGAAGCGGACAGGCTGTGGCGCGAGCATATCGCCCGCATCGCCGCCCAGGCCGAGTACCAGCCGCAGGTGCCGTCCACCCTGCAGGCCGAGCTGCGCGACTACCAGCGCGAAGGCTTCGAGTGGCTGGCCCGGCTGGCCCACTGGGGCGTGGGCGCCTGCCTGGCGGACGACATGGGCCTCGGCAAGACGGTGCAGGCGCTGGCACTGGCGCTGCTGCGCGCGCCGTACGGGCCGGCGCTGGTGGTGGCGCCCACTTCCGTATGCCTGAACTGGGCCAGCGAAGCGGCGCGCTTCGCGCCGACGCTGAACGTGAAGATGTTCGGCAGCGGCGACCGGGCGGAAATGATCGACAGCGCCGGTCCGTTCGACCTGGTGATCGTCAGCTACGGCCTGCTGCAGCTGGAATCGGAGCGCTTCACCAAACCGCGCTGGCACACCATCGTGCTCGATGAAGCGCAGGCGATCAAGAACGCGGCCACCAAGCGCTCGCAGGCCGTGATGGCGCTGTCGGGCGACTTCCGCATGGCCTGCACCGGCACGCCGCTGGAAAACCACCTGGGCGAACTGTGGAACCTGTTCCGCTTCATCAACCCCGGGCTGCTGGGATCGCTGGACCAGTTCAACCTGCGCTTTGCCGGGCCGATCGAACGCCAGCAGGACCGCAAGGCCGAAGTGGGCGCGCGCAACCGGCTGCGCCGGCTGATCGGGCCGTTCATCCTGCGCCGGACCAAGGCGCAGGTACTGGCGGAACTGCCGGCGCGCACCGAGATCGTGCTGGAAGTGGATCTGTCGGCGGAAGAAACGGCGCTGTACGAATCGCTGCGCCGCGAGGCGCTGGACAAGCTGGCTTCCATCGATGCGCCGGCGGACAGGAAGTCGATCCAGATCCTGGCCGAGATCATGAAACTGCGGCGTGCCTGCTGCAATCCGAACCTGGTGGCGCCGGAACTGAAACTCGACAGCAGCAAGCTGGCCGCGTTCGCCGAGCTGCTGGCCGGCCTGCTGGAAAACCGCCACAAGGTGCTGGTGTTCAGCCAGTTCGTCGACCACCTGGCGCTGATCCGCGCGCATCTCGACCGCAACGGCATCGCCTACCAGTACCTGGACGGTTCCACGCTGCCGGCGGCCCGCAAGGCGCGCGTGGATGCGTTCCAGGCCGGCGACGGCGACGTGTTCCTGATCAGCCTGAAGGCGGGCGGCGTGGGCATCAATCTGACGGCTGCCGACTACGTGATCCACATGGATCCGTGGTGGAACCCGGCCGTGGAAGACCAGGCGTCCGACCGCGCGCACCGGATGGGCCAGCTGCGCCCCGTGACGATCTACCGGCTGGTGGCGCGCCACACGATCGAGGAAGGCATCGTCGACCTGCACGCGCACAAGCGCGAGCTGGCCGACAGCCTGCTGGACGGCAGCGAAATGGCGGCGCGCATGAAGGCCGAGGACATGCTGGCAATGCTGGAGGAAGGTCTGCGTCGTTAAAATTTTCCTGAGGCTAACGGGACGCTGCCGCCCGCCAGCCTTCGCTATGATGATTGCAATCACCTAATACACCAGGAGCACATCATGGCCGACACACTGCTACGCGTATTCGACAGCATGGAAGTGGCGGAGCAGGCGCGCGAGGCGCTGATCGCCTCCGGCATCGCCGCTTCCGCCATCTCCATGAACATCCACGAAGATGAAGCTGGCCCCGTCGAGGGCAACTTCGTGGTCGATCTGACCGAAAAACCCACGCCGTCGTTCGACAACCCGAACCGGCAGTCCGCCGCCGGCGAAATGCGCACGCCGGTCCAGCGCAGCAATTGCCTGCTGCAGGTGGAAGTGGACAACGACCGGGATGGCACGCGCGCCGCCGGCATCCTGGACCGTTTCGCCGGCCGCGACCATGCCGAGCGGCTGGACAGCCGGCAAGGCCCCGTCTGACCGTCCACTGACTGCCCCTTTCCCGGAACGGCCGTTCCATGCAATCATCCGGGCATGGAACGACACAAGGAAAAAGACCTTTACGCCGCCACGCACGGCATCCCGCTGTGCCGCAAGGCCTGGACCGCCTACATCAACCCCTTGCTGCTGGCGGTGATCATGGTGTTCGTGCTGCGGCTCGCCTTCAACCATTCGCAGCTGGCCGCCGCCGGCGTGCTGGCCGCGTCCACGCTGCTGATCGGCTACCGCGTGCTGCTGATCCGCAGCGTACAGCTGTATTACGACGATACGGGCGTCTGGCTGTATTCGGGCGTCCTGCCCTGGCAGCGCGGCGTGCGGGGCATCAAGTGGCGCGACCTGGACGAGGCGTCCTACGTGCAGTCGTTCGGCAGCTGGCTGCTGCGTTCGTGGAAGCTCCGCGTGGCCCACCGGTTCACGGATGCCAACCACATCGTGCTGTCCCAGATGGCGCGCGGCCGCGAGGCGGTGGCCATCATCAACGAACGCCACCAGCAGGTGCTGCGCGACGACCGGCTGGCGTGAGCGTTTGTACCGTCGTGTAACATGCCGGGTCCAGGCGAGCTGATTAATGATAATCTCGCCCCCTGCACGACCCCGGTAAGAGAAAGTTACACGATGATCAAGACAAAACTCGCGCTGGCCGCCATCATGGCCGCGCTGGCGTTCGCGCCTGCCGAGGCGGCCAAGAAGCCGTCGAAGGCCAAGACCAGCAAGTCCGTCTCCGCCAAGAAATCCTCGAAATCCAAGTCCAAGGCGAAGAAGGCCGTTGCCGCCGCCGCTGCCACCACGGCAGGCGCGGCAGCGCTGGCATCCGAAAGCCGCGCCGACCGCATCTTCAATTCGCAGTCCAACCAGTTCCTGACGGCGCTATGGCGGATGGATCCGGAAACGGCGATCACGGTGGGCAAGTACGATACTGCCGCCACGCTGACGGTGCCCGACCTGGCCACGCGCCAGCTGCAACTGGCCTTCATCGACGAGTGGCTGGGCCGTTTCGGCAAGATCGATGCGCGCCAGCTGTCGCCGCGCCAGCGCACCGACATGGCGCTGCTGGTCAACAAGCTGAACTCGGACCGCTGGTACCTGACCACGTTCCGCGAATTCGAATGGAACCCGGCCATGTACAACATCGCCGGCCCGATCGACTACATCCTGCACACCGAATACGCGGCGCGGGCGCAGCGCCTGCGCACGCTGCTGCGGCGCATCGCCAACGTGCCGGCGTATTACGAAGCCGCACGCAACAACATCACCACGCCCACGCGCGAACACACGCAACTGGCGATCGCCCAGGCGCCGGGCGTGATCGCACTGCTCGACGAGCTGGGCAGGGAGGCGCAGAATTCTCCGCTGGCCGCCAACGAGAAAGGCCTGTTCGCGCAGCGCATCGCCGCGGCGAAGACCGCCGTCGAGGCCTATGCCGCCTGGCTGGGCGAAACGGACAAGCTGCTGGCGGTATCCGGCGCCCGCCCGTTCCGCATCGGCCGCGAGCTGTACGAGCAGAAATTCGCGTTCGACATCCAGTCGGCCAGCACCGGCGAGCAGACCTATCGCAAGGCGCTGGTGGCGCGCGACGAACTGCTGGCGAACATGGACCGCATCAGCGACGAACTGTGGCCGAAATACCTGGCCGACGTGCAGAAACCGGCCGACCGCTACGCCAAGATCGGCATGATGATCGACAAGCTCTCGGCCAACCACGTGGCACCCGAGCGCTTCGTCGAAGAGATCAAGGCGCAGATTCCGAAGCTGCAGGAATGGGTGACGAAGAACGACCTGCTGACGCTCGATGAGAACAAGCCGCTGGTGGTGCGCGAAACGCCCGCCTACCAGCGCGGCGTGGCCGGCGCCAGCATCGAGGCGCCCGGCCCCTACCGCCCGCAGGACCGCACCTACTACAACGTGACGCCGCTGACGGGCGCCACGCCGGAGCAGGCCGAAAGCAGCCTGCGCGAATACAACCACTGGATCCTGCAGATCCTGAACATGCACGAAGCGATCCCCGGCCACTATGCGCAACTGGTGTACGCGAACAAGTCGCCGTCGCTGGTGAAGTCGATCTTCGGCAACGGCGCGATGGTCGAAGGCTGGGCCGTGTTCAGCGAACGGATGATGCTGGAATCGGGCTACGACAATTCGCCGGAAATGTGGCTGATGTATTCGAAGTGGAACCTGCGCAGCGTGACCAACACGATCCTCGACTACAGCGTGCACGTGCTGGACATGCCGCAGGACCAGGCACTCGACCTGCTGACCCGGCAGGCATTCCAGACGCAGCAGGAAGCCGCCGAAAAATGGCGCCGCGCCACGCTGACGTCGGTACAGCTGACGTCGTACTTCAGCGGCTACAGCGAAATCATGGAACTGCGCGAGCAGCGCCGCGCCGCCTTGGGCGACAAGTTCTCGCAGAAGGCCTTCAACGAGCAGTTCCTCGGCTACGGCAGCGCACCGGTAAAAGTGATCCGCGAATTGATGCAGTGAAATAGTTGCTCGGAAAATGGGGTACGTCCCCATTTTTGAGGCAATAAAAAAGGAGCCGGCGGGCTCCTTTTTTTTCGTTCAGCTCTCCGGTTTTTCCTCGGGCGCCTGCGTCATCCTGACGAACATCGGCGACACCAGCAGTCCCAGTTCGAACAGCATCCACATCGGGATGGCCAGCGCGAACTGGCTGACCACGTCCGGCGGCGTGACGATGGCGGCAATGACGAATGCGCCGACGATCACGTATGGCCGCCATTCCCTCAGCTTGGCCAGCGACACGATGCCCATGCGCACCAGGATCACGACCACGATCGGCACTTCGAATGCGGCACCGAACGCCAGGCACATCGACATGACGAAATCGAGGTAATTCTCGATGTCCGGCGTGACCGCGATCGACGATGGAGCGAACGTGGCGATGAAGTGGAAGACCCGGCCGAACACGAAGAAGTAGCAGAACGCCACGCCGGCCATGAACAGCAGCGACGAGGAAATCACCAGCGGCGCCACCAGGCGCTTTTCATGCGTATACAGGCCGGGCGCCACGAAGGCCCAAGCCTGGTACAGCACCCATGGCAGCGCCAGGATGATGCCCAGCATCAGCGTGACCTTCATCGGCACCAGGAACGGTGCGGTCACGCCGGTGGCGATGATCTTTGCGCCGGTGGGCAGCGCATCGATCATCGGCTGGGCGAGAAAATCGTACAGGACGGTGGGGCCCGGCCACGCCATCAGCAGGGCGGTGACGATCAGGACGCCGATGGAAGCCTTCAGCAGCCTGTCGCGCAGTTCTACCAGGTGGCTGATGAAGGTTTCTTCGGCCGGTTGTTCAGTGCTCATCAGTAAAAGGAGGCGGGAGGTTTACCGTTGCGCGGGCGGAAGCGCGCCACGCGCGCCGCGCCGGACACCACGTGCATGCGGCCGCCGTTGCGCTGCTTGTACCACAGCGGCACGGCCGAGGTGCGCACCAGCCGCTTGCGGCGGAATTCCTTGGCCTTGCGCGACTGGTCTTCCGCGGAGGCCGAATGAAAGTCCGACGTATAGCTGGTGGAGGCGCCGGACGAGTCGTCGGAAAGGATACCGCCTTCGATATCGAAGGCGCTCTCCACTTCGGACATGTTCTTCTGGATCGAATTCTCGACATCGGCCTTGATGTTCTGCGCCTGCTCCTGCACGTTCTTTTGCAGGTTGCGCAGCTCGTCCAGTTCGATTTCGCGGCTGACCTCGCTCTTCACATCGTGAAGATAACGCTGCGCGCGGCCGTACAGCGTGCCGGCCATGCGTGCCACTTTCGGCAATTTTTCGGGACCGATGACGATCAGCGCCACGACGCCGATGATGGCCAGTTTGGAAAGACCGAGATCGATCATGTATCAGCTTGCGATCAGTGCTTGGTCTTTTCCTTGGCGTCGACCTCGATCGTGCCCTTGTCGGTCACGTGCGCGGGCGGCGGTGCAGGCTGGTCGGCCGCTTCCTTGTCGTCGGTCTTCACGCCATCCTTGAAGCCCTTGACGGCCTTGCCCAGGTCCGAGCCGATATTGCCCAGTTTTTTGGTGCCGAAAACCAGCATGACAACGACCAGCACGATCACCCAATGCCAGATGCTCATGGAACCCATACTATTCTCCTTGCAGGGCGACAACGCCCGAATTCGGTTGAATGGACAGTATACGCGACTCTTACCTTGTCATGTTCCTGTCACGATAACGACCGGAAATAAGTCTTCCGGCTGCTTGTTTGGCGCTGTCCGATACCGGCCGCGCGGCGGCTCAGTGCATGCCGCGCCACGGCCGCGGGCCGCCATAGATATGCATGTGCAGGTGATAGATCACCTGCCCGCCATCCGGGCCGCTGTTGATCAGGGTCTTGTAGCCGCGCGTGGGGCTGCCGTCTTCGGCGTAGGCCACCGCAACGCCGTGCTCCTCGGCCAGCTTCGGCGCCAGCGCCAGCATCTTGCCCAGCAACAGCGTATCTTCCGGCTGCGCTTCGGTCAGCGTGGAGATATGTTTCTTGGGGATCACCAGCAAATGCACCGGCGCGGCCGGGTTGATGTCCTTGAAGGCCAGCAGTTCGTCGTCTTCGTAAACGATGGAAGCAGGAACTTGTTTGGCGGCGATCTTGCAGAACAGGCAGTTATCCACGGTTATCCTTCCAGTTAGCTGTCTTGACGGGCGGCTTTTTCGGCAATGCCGGAGATGCCTTCGCGGCGCGCCAGCTCATCGAGCACCTGCTGCGGCGACAGGTCGAACTGCGCCAGCAGCACCAGCGAATGGAACCACAGATCGGCCACTTCGTACAGCACCTTGGCGCCATCGCCCGACACGCGCGCATCCTTGGCCGCCATCACGGTCTCGGTGGCTTCCTCGCCGATCTTTTTCAGGATCGCGTCGTCGCCTTTCGAGAACAGCTTGGCGACATACGACGTGGACGGATCGGCGCCCTTGCGCGACTCGATCGTGGCGGCCACGCGGCCCAGGATTCCAGCCTCGTCGTTGCCGACATTATCCGTTACCGTGCTCATTTCTTTTTTTCCGTATAAATGGTGCCAGGATCCTTCAGCACCGGTTCCACGCTGTTCCAGTCGCCATCCTTGGCATCGCCGTCGAACTGCTGGAAGAAACACGAATGCCGCCCCGTGTGGCAGGCGATGCCGCCGGCCTGCTCCACCTTCAGCAGCACCACGTCCTCGTCGCAGTCGAGGCGGATGTCGAGCACCTTCTGCACGTGACCGGATTCCTCGCCCTTGTGCCACAGCTTCTTGCGCGAACGGCTCCAGTACACGGCTTCGCGCAATTCCACCGTCTTGTACAGCGCGTCCCGGTTCATCCAGGCGAACATCAGCACGTCGTTGCTGCCGCTCTCCTGCACGATCACGGGCACCAGGCCATGTTCGTCCCAGTGCACGCGGTTCAGCCATTTTGCCTTGGCTACGCTAGGCGTCGTCGTTGGAATGCTCATCGTGTTCTCTCAGGCCTCGCGCATCGGAATGCCCTGCTGCGCCATGAAACGCTTGGCTTCCTGTACCGTGTGCTGGCCATAGTGGAAGATGCTGGCGGCCAGTACCGCATCGGCATGGCCTTTCGTCACGCCGTCGGCCAGGTCCTGCAGGCCGCCCACGCCGCCGGAGGCGATCACGGGAATGCCCACGGCATCGGACACGGCGCGCGTCAGCGCCAGGTCGAAGCCGCTCTTGGTGCCGTCGCGATCCATGCTGGTCAGCAGCAGTTCGCCGGCGCCCAGCGACGCCATCTTCTGCGCCCATTCGACAGCATCCAGCCCGGTGGCGTTGCGGCCGCCGTGCGTGAAGACTTCCCACTTGCCGGGTGCCACCTGCTTGGCGTCGATCGCCACCACGATGCACTGCGAACCGTGCTTCTGGGCGGCGTCGAACACCAGCTGGGGATTGCTGACGGCCGAGGTATTCAGGCTGATCTTGTCGGCGCCCGCGTTCAGCAGGCGCTGCACGTCTTCGACCTTGCGCACGCCGCCGCCGACCGTCAGCGGAATGAAGACCTGCGCGGCGACCCGTTCGATGATGTCGAGGATCAGCCCGCGATTGTCGGACGAGGCGGTGATGTCGAGAAACGTCAGCTCGTCGGCGCCCTGCTCGTCATAACGGCGCGCGATCTCGACGGGGTCGCCGGCGTCGCGCAACTCGGTGAAATTGACGCCCTTGACGACGCGGCCGTCGGTCACGTCCAGGCAGGGGATGATGCGTTTGGCCAGCATATTATTTTTCGCCCGCGTTGGACGGCTCTTCCGCGAATTCGTCGAGGGTGTCGCCACTGAGTTCGTCGGCGCGCAGTTGCGCCTCGTTCAGGTTGATCGTGCCTTCGTAGATCGAACGGCCGCAGATGACGCCTTCGATGCCTTCGTCCTGCACCGCGCACAGCGCTTCCACGTCGGCCAGGTTGTGCAGGCCGCCGGAGGCGATGATCGGGATGCGCACCGCCTGCGCCAGGCGCACGGTGGCCTCGATGTTCACGCCGCCCATCATGCCGTCGCGGCCGATGTCGGTGTAGACGATCGATTCCACGCCGTACTGCTCGAACTTCTGCGCCAGGTCGATCACCTCGTGGCCGGACATCTTGCTCCAGCCGTCGGTGGCAACCTTGCCGTCCTTGGCGTCCAGGCCGACGATGATGTGGCCGGGGAAGGCGCCGCACGCATCGTGCAGGAAGCCGGGGCTCTTCACGGCGGCGGTGCCGATGATGATGTAGCTGATGCCGTCATCGAGGTAGCGCTCGATCGTGTCCAGGTCGCGGATGCCGCCGCCCAGCTGCACGGGGATCTCGTCGATATCGTTCTCCAGCGCGAACTCCTGCACCGTCTTCAAAATCGACTTCACGGCGCCTTCGTTCTTCGGCTTGCCGGCGAACGCACCGTTCAGGTCGACCAGGTGCAGGCGGCGCGCGCCCTGCTCCAGCCAGTGGCGGGCCATCGCGGCGGGGTCGTCGGAAAACACGGTGGACTGTTCCATGTCGCCTTGTTTCAGGCGAACGCAGTGACCGTCCTTGAGGTCGATGGCGGGGATGAGCAGCATGGTTGTTTAAAGGTCGAGTAAGTGGATGAATGGATACGTCGGAGTGCTCAGGGATTCCAGTGGACGAAGTTCTTGTACAGATGCAGCCCGGTGGCCGCGCTCTTCTCCGGATGGAACTGGGTGGCGAAAATGTTGTCGCGCGCAATCACGCAGCAGAACGGCGAGCCGTACACGGTTTCGCCCACGCTGTGCGCGGGATTCTCCGGCTGCGCGTAATAGCTGTGCACAAAGTAGAAATACGCATCGTCGGGGATGCCGGCCCACATCGCATGCGGCGCGGTCTGCTTCACCTTGTTCCAGCCGATCTGCGGCACCTTGAAGCGCGAGCCGTCTTCCTGCAACTGCCCGTCGAGCTGGAAGCGCACCACCGAGCCCGGGAACAGGCCCAGGCCTTCGGCATTGCGCTCCTCGCTGCGCTCGAGCAGCATCTGCTCGCCGACGCACACGCCCATCAGCGGCTTGGTCTGCGCGGCGCGCATGAGCGCATCGTGCACGCCCGATTCGCGCAGGTGGGTCATACAGTCGAGCATCGAGCCCTGGCCGGGCAGGACGATGCGCTCGGCCGCGTCGATATCGGCCGGTACGCCGGAAATGGACACGTCGGCCTCCGGCGCGACGGCACGCAGGGCCTGCGCAACGGAGCGCACGTTACCCATGCCGTAGTCAACTACAACGATTTTTTTCATGGTGTGAAAGCCAAGTATGAAAAAGCGGCGGGTTTAGAGGCTTCCTTTGGTGGAGGGAATAGTGCCCGCGGCACGCTCGTCGAACTCGGCGGCCATGCGCAGCGCGCGACCGAACGCCTTGAAGACCGTCTCGCACTGGTGGTGGGCGTTGGTGCCGCGCAGGTTATCGATGTGCAGCGTGATGCCGGCGTGGTTGACGAAGCCGCGGAAGAATTCCAGCGTCAGGTCGACGTCGAACGTGCCGATCATCGCGCGGGTGAACGGAATATGGTATTCGATGCCCGGGCGTCCGGAGAAATCGATGACGACGCGCGACAGCGCCTCGTCCAGCGGCACGTAGGCATGGCCGTAGCGGCGGATGCCCTTGCGGTCGCCGATGGCCTTGGCCACCGCCATGCCCAGCGTGATGCCCACGTCCTCGACGGTGTGGTGGTTGTCGATGTGCGTGTCGCCGGTGGCCTTGACGTCCAGGTCGATCAGGCCGTGGCGCGCGATCTGGTCCAGCATGTGGTCCAGGAATGGCACGCCGGTATCGAGCTTCTGCACGCCGGTACCGTCCAGGTTCAGGGCGACGCGGATCTGCGTCTCGTTGGTGTTGCGGATGACTTCTGCGATGCGGGCTGCGGGCAAATTCATGGGAAACTCAGGGTTAGGATGGGGCGCGAACTCGGTTTCAGCTCAGCGAGTCTTTCAGGGCGTCGAGGAAAGCGGCGTTCTCGTCCGGCGTGCTGACGGTAACGCGAAGGCAGTTCGCCAGCACACTGTGCATTTTACTCAAATTTTTAATCAGGATTTTACGACTTACCAGTTTGGCATGGACGCTGTCGGCATCCGGCACACGGATCGTGATGAAATTGGCCGCCGACGGGAATACCTGCACACCCGGCAACGCCGCCAGCGCGGCGGCAAGTTCCGCGCGCTGTTCGCGCAGCAGGCGGGCCTGCTCGTTCAGGACCTCGACATGGTCGAGCGCGAACTCGGCCGCCGCCTGCGTCATCACATTGATGTTGTAGGGCGGGCGCACTTTCTCGAACTGCTCCAGCAGCGCCGGCGCGGCACTCATGTAGCCCAGCCGGATGCCGGCCAGCCCCAGCTTGGACAGGGTGCGCATCACGATCAGGTTGGCGAACTCCGGCAGGCGCGGCATGAAACTCTGCTGCGCGAACGGTTCATAGGCTTCGTCGACGACCACCAGGCCATGCTCGCCCTGCGCGCGCAGGATCGCTTCGATATCGGCCGTGTCGAACAGGTTGCCGGTCGGGTTGTTCGGGTATGCCAGGAAGATCAGCGCGGGCCGGTGCTGCGCGATCGCCGTCAGCATGGCCGGAAGATCGAGCCCCAGGTCCGCCTTCAGGGGGACGCCGACGAAATCCATGCCGGCCACCTGGGCCGAGCGCTGGAACATCACGAAGGCCGGCACCGGCGCCAGCATCACGGCGCGCCGCTCCTGCCAGGCGCAGGTGGCGGCCATGATGGCGATCAGCTCGTCGGAACCGTTGCCCAGCAGGACGTCATAACCGGCCGGGATACCCAGCTTCGCGCGAATGCGCTCCTTCAGCGGCCCGTAGGCGGCCGCCGGGTAGCGGTTCAGCGCCACCTCGGCCAGCCGGTCGGCCAGCTCGCGGCGCAGCTCCTCCGGCAGCTGGTACGGGTTTTCCATCGCGTCCAGCTTTACAAAGCCGCTGGCATCCGGCACGTGGTAGCTCTTGTCGCTGCGCACGTCGGGGCGGATGGTGTTGGCGATCAGGCTGTCGAGGGACATGCTTTCAATTACTCCAATGCGTTATTCGGCGCTGTCGACGGGGACGGCGGCCCGGTTTGCTGCCTTGCCGGTCCTGGGCTTTTTCGGCGCGGCCTTGGGTGGCGCCGCCGAAAAACCGGGGTCGGACCCCGGATCGGCGGCACGGACCCGGCCCCTGGCGCGAGCCTTGGGGTCAGACCCCTGCTGCTCGACGGCCGGCGGTACCAGGCGCTTCGCACGGGCCCTGGGTTCAAGCCCGTGCGGCTCGGCGGGCGGTGGCTCTGCCAGGCGCTCGGCCAGGATCCTGCAATAGTCGGGATTCAGTTCAAAGCCGGTGAAGTGGCGGCCCGTGTTGCGCGCCGCGACGGCCGTGGTGCCGCTGCCCATGAACAGGTCGAGCACCACGCCGCCGGGCGGACACGATGCCTTCACCATCCGTTCGATGATCTCGAGCGGCTTTTGCGTGGGGTGATCGACCCGCTCCGCATGCAGCCTGTGCAAGCGCGATACGCTCCACAGGTCTTTCGGGTTGTAGCCCTGTTCCAGCCACTTCGCGCCGACGAAGATCGAGCGCGAGCGGGCCTTCTTGGTTTCGGCGTCGTACGGGATGCGTACGGCGTCGAGGTCGAAATAATAATCCTTGCGGCGCACGAAAAAGCCGATCGTGTCGTGCACCGACGTAAAACTGCGCACGGTGCCGCCCATCGACGGCACCCGGCGGTCCCAGATGATCTCGTTGATCATCGTCATCCGCCGTTTCAGCATCACGAAGATCTCCGGCGCCGAGCGCCATGTCGTGAACACGTACAGGCTGCCGTTTTCCTTCAGCTTCGGCAGCGCGGCATCGACCCATTGCTCGGTCCATGCCAGGAAATCGTCCACCGTCTGCTGGTCGGAGGTATTGCCGTAATCCTTGCCCAGGTTGTACGGCGGGTCCGTCAGGATCAGGTCGATCGAGCCATCCGGGATGCGTTGCAAGCCAACCAGGGCATCCTCGCAGAACACCTGATCGAGCCAGGCGCTCATGATTTCAGCCGCAGCTCCGCGCTGCGCGCGTGCGCCTGCAGGCCTTCGCCGTACGCCAGCTCGGCGGCGATCTTGCCCAGTGTCTGGGCGCCGGCCTCGCTGACCTGGATCACCGACGAACGCTTCTGGAAATCGTACACGCCCAGCGGCGACGAGAAGCGCGCCGTGCGCGCCGTGGGCAACACGTGGTTCGGGCCGCAGCAATAGTCGCCCAGCGATTCGGACGAAAAGCGGCCCAGGAACATCGCGCCGGCGTGGCGGATCTTGTCGGCCCACTGCTGCGGCTCCTCGGCGGAAATCTCCAGGTGCTCGGCGGCGATGGCGTTGGCGATCTCGCATGCTTCTTCCATGTCGCGCACCTTCACCAGCGCGCCGCGGTCGGTCAGCGACGTGCGGATGGTTTCCTGGCGCGGCATCGTCGGCAGCAGTTTCTGAATCGAAGCCTCGACTTGCGCGATGTAGCCGGCGTCCGGGCACAGCAGGATCGCCTGCGCCAGCTCGTCGTGCTCGGCCTGCGAGAACAGGTCCATCGCCACCCAGTCCGGGTCCGTGGTGCCGTCGCACACCACCAGGATTTCGGAAGGACCGGCGATCATGTCGATGCCCACCGCGCCGAACACGCGGCGCTTGGCGGCGGCCACGTAGGCATTGCCGGGGCCGACGATCTTGTCGACCGGCTGGATCGACTCGGTACCATAGGCCAGCGCGGCCACGGCCTGCGCACCGCCGATGCCGATCACGCGGTCGACACCGGCGATTGCCGCGGCGGCCAGCACCATCTGGTTCTTCACGCCGTCCGGCGTGGGCACCACCATCACGATCTCGCCGACGCCGGCCACCTTTGCCGGAATCGCGTTCATCAGCACCGACGACGGATACGCGGCTTTGCCGCCGGGTACGTAGATGCCGACGCGGTCCAGTGCCGTGATGCGCTGGCCGAGGATCGTGCCATCGGCTTCGGTATAGGTAAACCCTTGCAGCTCCTGCTTCTGGCGTTCATGGAACACGCGGATGCGCTCTGCCGCGGTCTGCAATGCCGCGCGCTGCGCGTCCGGCAGTGCCGCCAGCGCGGCATCCAGTTCGGCCTGGCCGATCTCGAACGCCTGCAGGTCGGCCGCGCCACCGTTCGGGATGCGGTCGAACCTGTTGGTGTACTCGACCACCGCTTCGTCGCCGCGCGCGCGCACCTGCGCGATGATCTCGGTGACTGCCTGTTCGATGGCGAAGTCGGTTTCCGCTTCGAACGCGAGCAGCGCGTCGAGCGTTTCCTGGAAGTCGATGGCGGAGGAGTCGAGCTTGCGGATCTGGATCATGATGGCTGGCTTTACGGTTTTACTGGTTTTACTTGCTGACTGGTTTTACCGGCTTACTTGCCTTGCGAGGCTTTTTCAAAGGCTTCGAGAATCGGCTGCAGGCGGGCGCGCTTCAGTTTCAGCGCGGCCTGGTTGACCACCAGGCGGGAAGAGATATCGCAGATCTCTTCCACTTCCACCAGGTTGTTGGCGCGCAGCGTGCTGCCGGTGCTGACCAGATCGACGATCGCGTCGGACAGCCCCACCAGCGGTGCCAGTTCCATCGAGCCATACAGCTTGATCAGGTCGACGTGCACGCCCTTCTTGGCGAAGTGCTGGCGCGCCATCTCGGTGAACTTGGTGGCCACGCGCAGGCGCGCGCCCTGGCGCACCGCGGTCTCGTAGTCGAAGCCCGCCTTCACGGCAACCGACATGCGGCAGCGCGCGATGTTCAGGTCGATCGGCTGGTACAGGCCTTCGCCGCCATGCTCGAACAGCACGTCCTTGCCTGCCACGCCGAAATCGGCGGCGCCATGCTGCACATAGGTCGGCACGTCGGTGGCGCGCACGATCAGCACGCGCACGTGCGGGTCGTTGGTCGGCAGGATCAGCTTGCGCGAGGTTTCCGGGTTTTCCGTGACGGTGATGCCGGCCGCCGCCAGCAGCGGCAGCGTGTCCTCGAAGATCCGGCCCTTCGACAGGGCGAGGATCAGTTGCGAGCGGTCGGTGGCCTGGGCAGGGAGTGTGCTCATGGTTATCTGGCGAATTTACTTGATGCGGGTGATGTTGGCGCCGACGGCGGAGAGCTTCACTTCCATGCGGTCGTAGCCGCGATCGAGGTGATAGATGCGGTCGACCAGGGTTTCGCCCTTGGCGGCCAGGCCGGCAATGACCAGCGACGCCGAGGCGCGCAGGTCGGTTGCCATCACCGGCGCGCCGATCAGTTGCGGTACGCCGTCGATCCACGCGGTATTGCCGTCGATGCGGATCTGCGCGCCCAGGCGGTGCATTTCCTGCACGTGCATGAAGCGGTTTTCGAAGATCGTTTCCGTCACGCTGCTATGGCCGCTGGCGATGGTGTTGACGGCCATGAACTGCGCCTGCATGTCGGTCGGGAAGCCCGGGTATTCGGTGGTGCGGAACGAGGCCGGTGTCGGGCGGCCATCCATCTGCGCGCGAATCCAGGTATCGCCCACGGTCAGGCGCACACCCATTTCACGCAGCTTTTCCAGCGCCGCGTCGAGGATGTCGGTGCGGGTATTGCGGATCGTGATGTCGCCGCCGGCAGCCGCCACGGCGCACAGGAAAGTGGCCGCTTCGATACGGTCGGAGATCACCGCATGCGCCGCGCCGTTCAGCGCCGGCACGCCCTGGATCGCCAGGCGGTTGGTGCCGATGCCGTCGATCTTCGCGCCCATCGCCACCAGCAGGTTGGCCAGGTCGGTCACTTCCGGCTCGCACGCGGCGTTTTCCAGGATCGTCTCGCCTTCGGCCAGCGTGGCCGCCATCAGCAGGTTTTCCGTGCCGGTCACCGTGATCATGTCGGTCACGACGCGGGTGCCTTGCAGTTTTTTCGCCTTCGCGTAGATGTAGCCGGCGTCGATCGAGATGTCCGCGCCCAGCGCGCGCAGGCCCTTGATGTGCTGGTCAACGGGGCGCGAACCGATCGCGCAGCCGCCCGGCAGCGATACCTTGGCTTCGCCGAAGCGCGCCAGCAGCGGGCCGAGCACCAGGATCGACGCACGCATCGTCTTCACCATCTCGTACGGCGCTTCCAGCTTGTTGATGGCCGCGCCGTTCAGCGTGACCTTGTCGCCATCCTGCTCGACCGCCAGGCCGGTCTGGCGCAGCAGCTTCAGCATCGTCGACACGTCGTGCAGGTTCGGCACGTTCGACAGTTGCAGGTCGCCGGCGGTCAGCAGGCCCGCGCACAGGATCGGCAGCGCCGCGTTCTTGGCGCCGGAGATCTGGATGTCCCCGACCAGGCGCTTGCCGCCGGTGATGAGCAGTTTGTCCATCGATTTTTCCTTGGTGTGCGTTTTTCTTGTTTTTTCTTGTTATGCCTTGGCCGCGAATTCTTCCGGGGTCAGCGTCTTCATCGACAGCGCGTGGATTTCCTCGCGCATGCGGTCGCCCAGCGCCGCGTAGACGATCTGGTGGCGCTGGATCGGGCGCTTGCCGGCGAACGCGTTCGAGACGATGACGGCGGTGAAGTGCTGGCCGTCGCCCTCCACTTCCAGGTGGGTGCAGTCGAGGCCGGCGGCGATGTAGCCGTGGATTGCTTCAGGGGTCGTGGTCATGTTGGGTACCTCTTCAATGTTCTTGATGTCTGCTCAGTGTCTGAGCCTGTAGCCGCTCTTGAGCAGGCGGATGGCCAGCAGCGCCAGTATCACCAGGAAGGCGGAAACGATGGCAAGGCTGGTCCAGGGATTGATGTCGGACTGGCCGAAGAAGCCGTAGCGGAAGCCGTCGATCATGTAGAAGAACGGATTCAGGTGCGATACGGTCAGCCAGAACGGCGGCAGCGAGTGGATCGAATAGAACACGCCGGACAGGAACGTCAGCGGCATGATCAGGAAGTTCTGGAACGCGGCCAGCTGGTCGAATTTCTCGGCCCAGATGCCGGCGATCAGGCCCATCGTGCCGAGGATGGCGGCGCCCAGCAGCGCGAACACGGCGATCCACAGCGGCCAGGCGAACGACATATGGGCGAACCAGGCGGTGGCCACGAATACGCCCAGGCCGACGACGAGGCCGCGCACCATCGCGGCGATCGTGTAGGCCGAGAAGATCTCCCAGTGCGACAGCGGCGTGAGCAGCACGAACACCAGGTTGCCGGTGATCTTCGACTGGATCAGCGACGACGAGGAATTGGCGAACGAGTTCTGCAATACGCTCATCATCACCAGGCCGGGAACCAGGAACGACGTATAGGACACGCCCTCGTACACCTGCACGCGGCCTTCGAGCACGTGGCCGAAGATCAGCAGGTACAGCATGGCGGTCAGGATCGGCGCGGCGATCGTCTGCGTGGCCACCTTGTAGAAGCGCAGCGTTTCCTTGTACACCAGGGTGCGGAAGCCGGTCGACATCATTGCGCGGCCCCTCCGCCGGTGATTTCCAGGAAGATGTCTTCCAGGTCGGCCTGCTGCAGCTGCATCTCGTCGATGACGGCGCCGCTTTCGCGCAGCCTTGCGAGGATGGTTTCCACTTCCATGTATTCGTTGACCTTCAGGCTGTACTGGCGGCCGGAGGCGGACAGTTGTGAGCCGGTCTCGGCATGCAGCACCAGGTGTTGCAGGTCCTGCGGCAGGTCGCCCTGCTTCAGGTGCACGATCAGCTGCGAGCCGGAGATGCGGCGGATCAGCGACGACATCGTGTCCAGCGCCACCACCTTGCCCAGCTTCATCATCGCCACGCGCTTGCACATCGCCTGGGCTTCTTCCAGGTAGTGGGTGGTCAGCACGATGGTGTGGCCTTCGCGGTTCAGGCGCGAAATGAACTTCCACAGCGTCTGGCGCAACTCCACGTCCACGCCGGCGGTCGGTTCATCGAGCACGATGACGGGCGGCTTGTGCACCAGCGCCTGCGCCACCAGCACGCGCCGCTTCATGCCGCCGGACAGCGCGCGCATATTGGTGTCGGCCTTGCCGGTCAGGTCGAGGTTTTCCATCACCTCGTCGATCCACTTGTCGTTGTTTGGCAGGCCGAAATAGCCGGACTGCAGCCGCAGCGTTTCGCGCACCGTGAAGAACGGGTCGAACACCAGTTCCTGCGGCACCACGCCGAGCTTCCTGCGCGCCGCGCGGAAATCGGTCACCACGTCGTGGCCATGGATCGACACGGAACCGCCGTCGGCGCGGATCAGGCCCGCGATGATGGAGATCAGCGTGGTCTTGCCGGCACCGTTCGGCCCGAGCAGGCCGAAGAATTCGCCTTCCTCGATCGAGAGCGACACGCCGCCCAGCGCCTGCAACGATTGGTAGCGCTTCTGGACATTGCTGATTTGGATTGCTGTCATGCCTTGTTTGTATTCTGTGCAACGCCGACCGTTACGCTGGCGGTCCGCGCCTGGGTCGAACCTGCGGGCCGCGCCGCTGCTTTACAGCCCCCGGGACCCGCGCATCGGACCCGCATCGGCCTGCATCGGCCACGTTCATGCGGGCGCTCGCGCCATCCTGGCAAGAGCAACGGTCAATTATATTGGAATTTCGACCCGATCACGCCCGGGCCGGCGGAAATACAGCGGAGAGGAAGAAGGCGGGGGTCAATGGTGATGCAGTTCGGCAGCCGTGCAGGCTTCCGGCGAGACGAGGGAGCAGACGCCATACAGCTTGGTCAGGCTTTGCAGCATCGGCGGCAGGTTCACGAGGCGCAGCGTGATGCCGGCCGCGTGGGCGGCGCGCTGCCACGCCAGCATCACCGACACGGCGGCCGAATCGACGGCCACCACGTTGCGCATGTCGAACTGGCTCTGGCCGGCCTGCAGCGCCGCGAGGCCGTGTTCCAGCGCCGCCGTGGCGTTATCGACAGTCAATGCGGTCAGGGACAGCATGTTGTTGGCGGCGTCGTTCATGGCATCCGGTACAGGTTTGATGAGAAAAACGGGCCAGAGTCGATCCGGCCCGATGGGATTACTTCTTCGCGGTAGCCAGCGGCTTGCTTGCCAGCTGCTTGTTCTTCGCGGCCAGCGTCTTGATCAGGCCATCGATGCCGCCCTTGCTGATCTCGGTGTTGAAGGTGCCCTTGTAGGTTTCCACCAGCCAGGCGCCCAGCACGTTGATGTCGTAGATCTTCCAGCCGGCCGGCGTCTTCGCCACGCGGTAGTTCAGCAGCACCGGTTCGCCGCGGGTCATGTTGACCTGGGAACGCACTTCCACTTCGGTGTCGGTGGCGTCGGCGCGCAGCGGCTTGAACTCGATCGTCTCGTTACGCACCTGCGACAGGGCGCCGGAATACGTGTAGATCAGCAGCGTGCGGAATTCGGTCGACAGCGCGCGCTTCTGTTCCGGCGTGGCTTCACGCCAGTAGCGGCCGGCGGCCAGCGCGGTCATGCGCTCGAAATCCACGTACGGCAGGATCTTGGTTTCCACCAGGTCCATCACCTTGCGGGTGTTGCCGGCCTGAATTTCCTTGTCGCTCTTGGCGGTGTTCAGCACTTCCGAGCTGATGCGCTTGACCAGTTGGTCCGGCGCTTCGTTCGCGTTCTGCGCCGAGGCGAAGCCAGTGGTGGCAAACGCGATCGTGGCGACGGCGAGCAGTTGCTTGATCAGTTTCATGTGGTTTTACCCAGGTTGGTTGTACCGATATTGGTTACACGACAGTCACAGGCCGGTTCAACGTCCGGCCGGTGCGCCATTATAACGGCCGGGTGGCCAAGCCGCTCCCGGCCGTTACTGTCCCTTACCGTGCGTTACGGTCCGTTACGTTGCCGGCTGCGCCGTACCGTCGCCGGTCGGGTTCACGGCAGGCTGTTCGGGCACGTTTTCTTCCGCCTTGGTTTCCGGCACGTCGCCGTCATACACCTGGCTCTGGCGGCGCTGCAGGAAACCGTCGCGGATGAACTCGTAGCGGTCCAGCGCGGCATCTTCCAGCAGGCTCGACGCGTCGAGCAGCGCCGCGCGCTGGTCGATCACGCGGACCACGCCGCCGATCGTGCGGACGTGCGTGGGATCCTTGTACGACCACGGATCGGCCACGATGTCCAGCGGCAGGCCGACGGTGTCGCGCAAGGTCGACGGACCCAGCAGCGGCAGCATCACGTACGGTCCCGACTGCACGCCCCAGCGGCCCAGCGTCTGGCCGAAATCTTCCTTGTGCTTGCGCAGGCCGGCTTCGGAGGCGATGTCGAACAGGCCCAGCACGCCGAACGTGGAGTTCAGCGCAAAGCGGCCAATGTCGGACACGGCATCGCCGCCCTTACCTTGCAGCAAATTATTCCCGCCGGTCCACAGGTCCTGCAGGTTGCCGAAGAAATTGTTGACGCCGGTCTGCACGAACGACGGCGTGACGTTCTTGTAGCCGGTGGCTACCGGTTTCAGCGCATAGGTATCGACCTTGTCGTTAAAATTGAAGACGGCGCGGTTCCAGTTTTCCATCGGATCACGCTTGTCCGGGCCAACGGCGCAACCGGACAACACGGCCGTGGCGGCCAGTACAGCCAACATCGGCAAAACGGAGGTTTGACGGCGCATCGGTTTTAATCCTTTCCTTCAGCGGCCTTGCTGTAGATGAATTGGTTGATCAGGTCTTCCAGCACCGCTGCGGATTGCGTACGGGCGATCTTGTCGCCCTGGGCCAGGTTGTTTTCATCGCCACCGGCCTCGATACCGACATATTGCTCGCCCAGCAGCCCGGCCGTGAGGATCTTGGCCGAGCTGTCTTTCGGGAACTTGTACGTCGAATCCATCTCCAGCGTCACGGCTGCCTTGTACGACTTGTCGTCGAACGAGATTTGCGCCACGCGCCCCACCACCACGCCCGACGCCTTCACGGCCGCCTGCGGACGCAGGCTGCCGATATTGTCGAACTTCGCGGTGATTTCATAGGTCTTCGCGAGCGAGAACGTGCTGCTGTTGCCGGCCTTCAAGGCCAGGAACATCAGCGCGGCCACGCCGAACACGACGAACAGGCCAACCCACACATCCAGAGATTTGCGTTGCATTTTTACTTATCCTATCTTTTTTTCCGTAACCGCGCCGGGCATTCCCACGAAGCACTTATTTGCGCATCACTTGCTGGACATCACTTGCTGAACATCAGCGCCGTCAGCATGAAGTCGAGCCACCAGATCATCAGCGACGACACCACCACCGTGCGGGTGGTCGCACCGGCCACGTCTTCGGGCGTCGGCCGCGTCTCGTAGCCCTGGTACAGCGCGATGAAGGTAATCGCGATGCCGAACACCACGCTCTTGATGAAGCCGTTGAACACGTCTTTCCACAAGTCGACGCCGCCCTGCATCTGCGACCAGAACGCACCAGCGTCCACGCCGATCAGGCCGACGCCGACCAGGTAACCACCCAGGATGCCGACCGCCGAAAAGATCGACGCCAGCAGCGGCACGGCGATCACGCCGGCCCAGAAACGCGGTGCCAGCACGCGCTGGATCGGATTCACGGCCATCATTTCCATCGCCGACAACTGTTCGCCGGCCTTCATCAGGCCGATCTCGGCCGTCAGCGACGTGCCGGCGCGGCCCGCGAACAGCAGGCCCGTGATGACGGGACCGAGTTCGCGCGTCAGCCCCAGCGCTACCAGCAGGCCCAGCGATTCGGAAGCGCCATACTTGTTCAGTGTGTAGTACCCCTGCAAACCCAGCACCATGCCGACGAACAGGCCGGACAGCGTGATGATCAGCAGCGAATAATTGCCGATGAAGTGCAGTTGCTCGATCACGAGATGGGGCCGGCGCATCATGCCCGGCGACAGGCCCAGCATCGTGAAGAACGTGCGCGTGGCATAGCCGACGCTTTCCACGTAATCGCGCACGGTATTGCCGACACCGGCAAGAACGCGGCGGCCGATCATTTGCGCACTCCCAGGCCGAGGTCGTCGGCCAGCGACTTGCCGGGATAGTGGAACGGCACCGGGCCGTCCGCCTCGGCATGGACGAACTGTTTCACGTAGGGGTCGGTCGATACCATCATTTCAGCGGGCGTCCCGTGGGCCACGATCTTGCCCTGCGACAGGAAATACACGTAGTCGGCAATCGTGAACGATTCCTTCACGTCGTGCGACACCAGGATGCTGGTGGAGCCGAGCGCGTCGTTCAGGTTGCGGATCAGGTTCGCGGTCACGCCCATCGAAATCGGGTCGAGGCCGGCGAACGGCTCGTCGTACATGATCAGTTGCGGGTCGAGCGCGATGCAGCGGGCCAGCGCCACCCGGCGCGCCATGCCGCCGGAAATCTCGCCCGGCTTCAGCGGCGCCGCATTGCGCAGGCCAACGGCGTTCAGCTTCATCAGCACGAGGTCGCGGATCAGCTCTTCCGGCAGGTCGGTATGCTCGCGCAGCGGGAATGCCACGTTTTCAAACACGGTGAGATCGGTAAACAAGGCGCCATGCTGGAACAGCATGCCCATTTTGCGGCGCAACAAATACAGTTCTGTTGTCTTCAGCTTGTGGACAAGCTGGCCATCCACGCTGACCTGGCCCTTGCTTGGCCGGATCTGCCCGCCGATCAGGCGCAATACCGTGGTCTTGCCGCTGCCGGATCCGCCCATGACCGCAATGACCTTCCCTTTCTGGAAGTCCATGTGAAGCCCCGCCAGAATGGGGCGCTTCCCATACGAGAAGTGCAGGTCACGGATTTCAACGAGGTTTGCCACGGCAGACGATCTTTATTTTTAATGCCATATTGTAAGGCAGAAAGCTCTGACTCTGCTGAGACCCCTATGAGAGAGGCTTATATGGCTCAGGTTAAGTAATGAATAGTACAACACTAATAACCGTCGAGTCAGTAATTTACATTTGGCAAACGGTGTTAATTTTGTGCAAGGCAACATGACAACTGTTGTAAAAATTCGGGGACAGTCCCCGAATTTTTACAACAAAAAGCCCGCCGGAGGGTTCGGGCGGGCTTTTCGGGGTATCGCTGGGATCAGCGTGGCAGGACGGAGTGGCCCATCAGGTACTCGTCCACCGCGCGGGCGCACTGGCGGCCTTCGCGGATGGCCCACACGACCAGCGACTGGCCGCGGCGGATGTCGCCGGCGGCGAAGATGCCGGGCTTGCTGGTGACGTAGGCATTGCTGCCCTCGGTGGCGGCGCGGGCATTGCCGCGGCCGTCTTTTTCGATGCCGAAGGCTTCCAGCACCTGTTGCACCGGCGAGACAAAGCCCATCGCCAGCAGCACCAGGTCGGCCTTCATCTCGAATTCCGAATCCGGCACTTCGGCCATCTTGCCGTCTTTCCACTCGACGCGGCAGGCGACCAGCTTCTCGACTTTGCCGTTCTTGCCTTCCAGGCGCTTGGTGGCCACCGCCCAGTCGCGCTCGCAACCTTCTTCGTGCGACGACGAGGTGCGCAGCTTGGTCGGCCAGTACGGCCACACCAGCGGCTTGTTTTCCTGTTCCGGCGGCATCGGCATCAGTTCGAACTGCGTGATGGCCGCGGCGCCGTGGCGGTTCGACGTGCCCACGCAGTCGGAACCCGTATCGCCGCCACCGATCACGACCACGTGCTTGCCGGTGGCCTTGATCTGGTCTTTCACCTTGTCGCCGGCGTTGACCTTGTTCTGCAGCGGCAGGAAGTCCATCGCGAAGTGGACACCCTTCAGTTCGCGGCCCGGCACCGGCAGGTCACGCGGCTGTTCCGCGCCACCGGCGATCACCACGGCGTCGAACTCCTTTTCCAGGTCTTCCGGGAAGATGGTTTCCTTGGCCCAGTTGTTCACGTTGGCGGGGAAATCCTTGCCCACCAGCGTGTTCATGCGGAACTTCACGCCTTCCGCTTCCATCTGTTCGATGCGGCGGTCGATGTGGAACTTTTCCAGCTTGAAGTCGGGGATCCCGTAGCGCAGCAGGCCGCCGGCGCGGTCCGATTTCTCGAACACGGTCACGTCATGGCCGGCGCGCGCCAGCTGCTGGGCGGCCGCCAGGCCGGCAGGACCGGAACCGATGATGGCCACTTTCTTGCCCGTCTTGTGGTCGGCCGGCTGCGGCTTGACCCAGCCGTGTTCCCAGCCTTCGTCGATGATCTTGTGCTCGATCGACTTGATGCCCACCGGGTCGTTGTTGATGCCCAGCGTGCAGGCGCTTTCGCACGGCGCCGGGCAGATACGGCCGGTGAACTCCGGGAAGTTGTTGGTCGAGTGCAGCACGTCCAGCGCCTGGCGGTAGTGGTGGCGGTACACCAGGTCGTTCCAGTCGGGGATGATGTTGTTGACCGGGCAGCCCGTGTTGCAGAACGGGATGCCGCAATCCATGCAGCGTGCGCCCTGCACCTTGGCCTGCTCGTCCGTCAGCTTGAGCACGAACTCCTTGTAGTTCTTCAGGCGCGATTCCGGGGCCAGGTAGCTTTCGTCCTGGCGCTGGAATTCCATGAAACCGGTGATTTTTCCCATTTTCTCTAATTCCTAACTGATTGGCGCGATTACGCGGCGATGGCCTGGGTTTCAGCTTCGATCGAGGCGTTATCCGCCAGTTCGACCAGAGCGCGCTTGTATTCGTTCGGGAACACTTTCACGAACTTGCCACGGCTTTCGGCCCAGTTATCCAGCAGCAGGCGGGCGCGCGTGCTGCCCGTGTGCTTGAAGTGGCGTTCGATCAGGCGCTTCAGGATCGCTTCGTCCGATTCCGGCGTGCCGTTGCGATGCTGGGCGTGCCAGGTCGCTTTGTCGTCGTGATCGGCGGCCGGCAGCACTTCTTCCAGGCTGACCATCGACAGGTTGCAGCGCTTCTCGAAATCGCCGTCCGGGTCGTACACGTAGGCGATACCGCCCGACATGCCCGCCGCGAAGTTGCGGCCCGTGTGGCCCAGCACGACCACCGTACCGCCGGTCATGTATTCGCAACCGTGGTCGCCCGTGCCTTCGACAACCGCCGTGGCACCCGAGTTACGCACCGCGAAACGCTCGCCGGCCACGCCGTTGAAGAATGCTTCGCCGGCGATCGCGCCGTACAGCACCGTGTTGCCGATGATGATGTTGTTGACGGCCCAGCCGCGGAACTCGGTGTTCGGACGCACGATGATGCGGCCGCCCGACAGGCCCTTGCCCACGTAGTCGTTACCCTCGCCCACCAGGTCGATCGTGATGCCATGCGCCAGGAAGGCGCAGGCCGACTGGCCGGCGGTACCCTGCAGCTGGATGTGGATCGTGTCGTCCGGCAGGCCGGCGTGGCCGTAGCGCGCCGCCACTTCGCCCGACAGCATCGTGCCCACGGTACGGTTGCGGTTCTTCACCGGCGAGATGAACGAGACGCGCTCGCCCTTCTCCAGCGCGGCCTTGGCTTGCGCGATCAGCTTGTGATCCAGTGCGTTCTCGAGGCCGTGTTCCTGCTCCTCGTTGTGGTACATGCACAGGCCTTCGTTGACGCGCGGCTGGTAGAAGATGGCGGAGAAGTCCAGGCCCTGCGCCTTCCAGTGCGAGATCGCCTTCGACTTGTCGAGCAGGTCGGAACGGCCGATCAGTTCATCGTACGTGCGGATGCCCAGCTGCGCCATCAGTTGACGCGCTTCCTCGGCAACGAAGAAGAAGTAGTTCACCACGTGTTCCGGCTTGCCCTGGAACTTGGCGCGCAGCACCGGGTCCTGCGTGGCCACGCCCACCGGGCAGGTGTTCAGGTGGCACTTGCGCATCATGATGCAGCCTTCGACGACCAGCGGTGCCGTGGCAAAGCCGATTTCGTCGGCGCCCAGCAGCGCGGCGATGACCACATCGCGGCCGGTACGCATCTGGCCGTCGGCCTGCACGCGGATCCGGTTGCGCAGGCCGTTCAGCACCAGGGTTTGCTGGGTCTCTGCGAGACCCAGCTCCCACGGCGTGCCGGCGTGCTTCACCGACGACAGCGGGGAGGCACCGGTACCGCCGTCATGGCCGGCCACCACCACGTGGTCCGCCTTGGCTTTCGAAACGCCGGCGGCGACGGTGCCGATACCCACTTCCGACACCAGCTTCACCGAGATCGATGCGCGCGGGTTGACGTTCTTCAGGTCGTGGATCAGCTGCGCCAGGTCTTCGATCGAGTAGATGTCGTGGTGCGGCGGCGGCGAGATCAGGCCGACGCCCGGCACCGCGAAACGCAGCGTGGCGATATAGCCCGACACCTTGTGGCCCGGCAGCTGGCCGCCTTCGCCCGGCTTGGCGCCCTGCGCCATCTTGATCTGGATCTGGTCCGCGGAGTTCAGGTATTCCGCCGTGACGCCGAAGCGGCCGGACGCCACCTGCTTGATCTTCGAGCGCAGCGAGTCGCCTTCCAGCAGCGGAATGTCGACCACGACCTGGTCCTTGCCGATGACGTCGGCCATCGTCGCGCCCTGCTTGATCGGAATGCCTTTCAGCTCGGCCTTGAAGCGGTTCGGATCTTCGCCGCCTTCGCCGGTGTTCGACTTGCCGCCGATGCGGTTCATGGCGATCGCCAGCGTGGCGTGCGCCTCGGTGGAGATGGAACCCATCGACATGGCGCCGGTGGCGAAACGCTTGACGATTTCCTTGGCCGGCTCGACTTCTTCCAGCGGGATGGCTTTCGACGGATCGATCTTGAATTCGAACAGGCCGCGCAGCGTCAGGTGACGGCGGCTCTGGTCGTTGATGATCTGCGCGTATTCTTTATAGGTGTTGAAGTTGTTCGCGCGGGTCGAGTGCTGCAGCTTGGCGATCGCGTCCGGCGTCCACAGGTGGTCTTCGCCGCGCACGCGGTAGGCATATTCGCCGCCGGCGTCCAGCGATTCGGCCAGCACCGGGTCGTTGCCGAAGGCAAGGTTATGCAGGCGCAGCGCTTCGTCGGCGATCTCGAACAGGCCGATACCTTCCACGTTCGACGCGGTGCCCTTGAAGTACTTGTTCACCACTGCCTTGTTCAGGCCCACGGCTTCGAAGATCTGCGCGCCGCAGTACGACATGTAGGTGGAGATGCCCATCTTCGACATCACCTTCATCAGGCCCTTGCCGACGGCTTTCGTGTAGTTGTACAGCGCGGTTTCCGGCGTCAGGTCGCCCGGCATCGCGTGGGCCAGCTCGGCCAGCGTTTCCATCGCCAGGTACGGGTGCACGGCTTCGGCGCCGTAGCCCGCCAGCAGCGCGAAGTGGTGCGTTTCGCGGGCCGAACCGGTTTCCACGACCAGGCCGGTCGAGGCGCGCAGGCCCTTGCTGACCAGGTGCTGGTGGATCGCGGACGTTGCCAGCAGTGCCGGGATCGCCACGCGGTCGGCGCACACGGCGCGGTCGGACACGATCAGGATGTTGTGGCCGGACTTGATCGCATCGACGGCTTCCGCGCACAGCGATGCCAGCGACGCCTCGACGCCTTCCTTGCCCCATGCCAGCGGATAGCAGATCGACAGCTCGTACGACTTGAATTTGCCGCCCGTGTGGCCGCTGATGTGGCGCAGGCGCGCCATGTCGTCGAACGACAGCACCGGCTGCGACACTTCGAGGCGCATCGGCGGGTTGACGTTGTTGGTGTCCAGCAGGTTCGGTTTCGGGCCGATGAACGATACCAGCGACATCACCATCGCTTCGCGGATCGGGTCGATCGGCGGGTTCGTCACCTGGGCGAACAGCTGCTTGAAGTAGTTATACAGCGGCTTCAGTTTGTTGGACATGACGGCCAGCGGCGAGTCATTGCCCATCGAGCCGGTGGCTTCCTCGCCGGCGACGGCCATCGGCGCCAGCAGGAAGCGCAGGTCTTCCTGGGTGTAGCCGAAGGCTTGCTGGCGGTCCAGCAGCGATGCCGGCAGCTTCTCGCCCTGGGCCGTGTACTTGGCGGCGTTGTGTGACAGCTGGCTCTCAGCCAGTTTCAGGCTGTTCAGCTTGATACGGACCGCGTTGATCCACGCCTTGTACGGCTTGGCGTTGGCGTACGTATCCTTCAGTTCCTTGTCGTCGATGATGCGGCCGGCTTCCAGGTCGATCAGGAACATCTTGCCCGGCTGCAGGCGCCATTTCTGGATGATCTTCGATTCCGGGATCGGCAGCACGCCCGATTCGGATGCCATCACCACCAGGTCGTCGTCCGTGACGATATAACGCGCAGGGCGCAGGCCATTGCGGTCCAGCGTGCCGCCGATATAGCGGCCGTCGGTGAACGCCATCGCGGCGGGGCCGTCCCACGGCTCCATCATCGCGGCGTGGTATTCGTAGAACGCCTTGCGGTTGTCGTCCATCAGCGTGTGGTTTTCCCACGCTTCCGGGATCATCATCATCATGGCCTGCGCCAGCGGGTAGCCCGCCATCAGCAGCAGTTCCAGCGCGTTGTCGAAGCAGGCGGTGTCCGACTGGCCTTCATAGATCAGCGGGAACAGCTTCTGCAGGTCGTCGCCCAGCACGGCGGACTTCATCACGCCTTCGCGGGCGCGCATCCAGTTGAAGTTGCCCTTGACCGTGTTGATCTCGCCGTTGTGGGCGATCAGGCGGTACGGGTGGGCCAGCGGCCATTCCGGGAAGGTGTTCGTGGAGAAGCGCTGGTGCACCAGTGCCAGCGCGGAGATGCAGCGCGGATCCTGCAGGTCGCGGTAGTACACGCCCACCTGGTCGGCCAGCAGCAGGCCCTTGTAGACGACGGTACGGGCCGACATCGACGGCACGAAGAATTCGTTACCGTGCTGCAGCTTCAGCGCCTGGATCGCGTGGCCAGACGACTTGCGAATCACGTACAGCTTGCGCTCCAGCGCATCGGTCACCATGATGTCCGCGCCGCGGCCGATGAAGATCTGGCGGATCACCGGCTCTTTCGCACGCACCAGCGGCGACATCGGCATTTCCGTATCGACCGGCACGTTGCGCCAGCCCAGCACGACCTGGCCTTCGATGCGCACGGCGCGCTCGATTTCCTGTTCGCAGGCGATGCGCGAGGCGCTTTCCTTCGGCAGGAACACCATGCCCACGCCATATTCACCCGGCGGCGGCAGTTCCACGCCCTGCTTGCCCATTTCGTCGCGGTAGAACTGGTCCGGAATCTGGATCAGGATGCCCGCGCCGTCGCCCATCAGCTTGTCGGCACCCACGGCGCCGCGGTGGTCGATGTTCTTCAGGATCTGCAGACCCTGTTCGATGATGGAATGGCTTTTCTGGCCTTTGATATGGGCTACGAAGCCGACACCGCAGGCATCGTGTTCGTTGGCTGGGTCGTACAAACCTTGCGCGTTCATGGGCATTCTCCGAAGCTGGAAGCCGTGAACACCTACCGTGGCGGGTACGCATGGCTCCGGTTTTGCAAATTGAAAACCGAGAATAGTGCATCGCACAAGTAAACTCAACTTAATTAATTAGGGTCGGAGTCCAATTAATTGCACTAATTTTGCGCAAAATTTTAATTAGGGACAGAGTAAGATACATGAAAAAAGATTGCTCGCGCAGAGCAATAGCACGTTCCAAACAGTAAATATTGCCAAAAACTGGGGTCTGACCCCGGATCTAGGAAATATTGCTCAAATTCGGGGTCTGACCCCGCTGTTAGGAAATATTGGGATGTCAACCAGTTGGCGGCTGTTTGAAGGGCCGGCCTCGCTTGGCTGGCAGGACTTGCCGCTTGGCCTTCTGCTCCAGTTCCTTCTTGTACCGGTCAGTGCCCAGCGGCCAACCTTTCAGGACAGCGGCTTCGACCACGGCGATCTGTGCAGCCGACAAGTACTGGCCCGACAGTTCGATATAGGCCGCCTCGCGCTGGAACGGCGTATTGCCGAGAGACCAGTAGACCGGGTGGTCGGTGACGACATTGTCCGCCCGCATGCCCGCATGGTGGGCGTAGCTGGACCATGGATACTCGTCGGCGGCCGGCGCCACGCCGGCACGCACCGGGGCCGCTTCCATGTAGCGGCAGCAGGTCAGCAGGAAATTCTCGGCATCGACGACCGAGGTCTTGTAGCGCCCGTGCCACAGCGTGCCGGCGCGGCCGTATTTCTGGTTGTAATACGGCACATAGCAGCGGCCCAGCCATTGCATCATCTGGCCCAGGCCGTCCTCGTCGGAGGGCGTCGCCAGCAGATGCAACCCGTCCGGCAGCAGTACATAGGCGTGAATGGCCACCTTGTACGTCCGGGCCGCGGTGCGCAGCCAGGCGAGGAAGGTCGTGTAATCGTCCGTGTCCTGGAAGACGTTCTGGCCGTTCAGGCCGCGCTGGATCACGTAATGGGGCTGGGAGGGAACGATGAGACGGGGCAGGCGGGCCATACTGGGGCATCAAAGCGATTGAAAGCGCCATGATACGCCGGCGCAACGACCCTGTCCCTGATTGTTTGACAAAATCAAAATTTCCCGCCGACTCTGTCCCTGATTACGCGTTCACGACAGGTTGAAGCTGGTCGACAGGCTGTACCCCTCGCCATAGGCGCTGCGCAGCGGCAGATCCTGGCCGAGCCCGGTGCGCGCCTTCTTGCGCAGCCGGTATACCAGCATGTCCACGCGGCGGCCCGCATCGGGATCGTCCCCGCCGATACCGGCCACGATCACCTGCCGTGGCACCGGCCGCGTGTTGATCGTCAGCAGATGCAGGAAGTTGCATTCCTTTTCCGTCAGCGTGATGGCCTGGCCCTGCAGTTCCAGCTGGCGGGCCGACAGGCGCAGCGTCCACTTGCTGGGCGCCGGCGCGGTTTCCTGCGGACCGACGCGGCGGTCGAGTGCCTCGATATGCGCCGCCAGCTCGGGGAATTTGATGGGTTTCGTCAGGTAATGGTCGGCGCCCAGGCGCAGGCCGAGGATGCGGCTGTCGAAATTGACGCGTCCGGTAAGCACGAGCAGGCCGATCTGGGGGTACAATTGGCGCATCCTTGGTATCACATTGATACCATCCTCATCGGGAAGACCCAGGTCGAGCACGACGACGCCGACATTGCCCTGGCTGAGCGCGGACCACATCTCGCCGGCATTGTTCGTTATGCTGACACCGTGTCCCAGTTCCCCCAGGTAATCCGCCATTTCTTCGGCGTATTCCAGGTTGTCTTCCACGATCAATATCTGCGTCATCGAGAGCCATTAAGTGTTGTTTCGCTACTCAAAGAATTATCATGGGAGTAACGATACGGCGCAAGGTTTATACGGCGACCGGAAGCCAAATCCGGAACTTCTTGCCGCTTTCAGGCAAGTTTTGCACGCTAAGGGTACCACCGTGCACTTCGATCACGGCTTTTGCCATGTACAGGCCGATGCCGGACCCGGCAACGCCCGCCGCGGCACTGCCCCGGTAACCCTTGTCGAACAGCCGGCCGATTTCATGTTCCGGGATCGCCGGACCGCTGTCGGCCACGGTGAATTCGACCCCGCCACCGGCAGCCTTGCCCGCCCATAGCACGATCGGCGAATCGGCCGGGGTGTACTTGACGGCATTGTCCAGCACCACGTCGAGGCACATGCGCATGCCTTCCGGGTCGGCGCGCACCCAGGCCGGCGCATCGCCAGCCTGCACGATGACCGTCGACCGCCGCGTGCGCGCCTGCGCCGCGGCCGCCTCCATCAGTGCCGCCGGCGCAATGCCGTTCTCGCGCCGGGGCCGCCCGATCGCCGCCAGCCGTTCGGGCGACAGGTACTCGTCGACCATGGCAAGCAGCCGGTCCGCCGCGGTCTGGATCTTGTGATAGCGCTTGGTGGTGCCTTCGTCCGAGCCCTTGTCCGTCATCACCAGGCGCTGGATGGCGCCATCGATCGTCGCCAGCGGCGCGCGGAATTCATGCGACAGCATCGAGGCGAATTTCTTCTGCTGGTGCTCGAACGTGCGGCGCGCCGTGATGTCGCGCGCCACGCCAACCAGCCGGTGTTCATCCACCAGCGTGGACTCGATCTCGACGGCAACGCCTTCCAGCTCCGCTTCGCGCAGCACGGTGCGCCGGCTGTCGTCGCCCCGCCGGAAGCGCTCCAGCCGTTCCGGCAGGTCGTGCAGCAGCGGCGCGGCGATGGCCTGGGCGCGCACCAGGACCTGGTCCGGCGGCCAGTCGAAGCGCCGCGTGGCAACCGGGCTGACGTACAGCAACTGTCCCGTCGCACAGTCGAGCATCCAGTGGATGTCAGTGCCGTGCTCGAGCATCAGCCGGTAGTCGGCGTTGTCCATGGCGCCGCCCGTCAATCCACCAGCGGCGCAAAGATCTGCTGCAGGTCTTCCTGCGTCAACGCCATCTTTTGCGACTCGCCTTCGGCCAGCACGGATTGCGCCAGGTCGGCCTTCTTCTGCTGCAGCACCTGGATTTTTTCTTCCAGCGTGCCCTTGGCGATCAATTTATAGACGAAGACAGGCTTGTCCTGCCCGATGCGCCAGGCACGGTCGGTGGCCTGCTGTTCGGCCGCCGGGTTCCACCATGGATCGTAGTGGATCACCGTATCGGCCGCGGTCAGGTTCAGGCCCACGCCGCCCGCCTTCAGGCTGATCAGGAAAATCGGCACGGCGCCCTGCTGGAACGCGGCCACCTGGGCGCCGCGGTCGCGCGTTTCGCCCGTCAGCAGCGCATACGGGATATCGCGCGAGTCCAGCTCTTCCTGGATCAGTTCCAGCATCGACGTGAACTGCGAGAACACGAGGATCTTGCGTTTCTCTTCCAGCAAGTCCTCCAGCATCTGCATCAGGTCGGCCAGCTTGGCGGAACCGGCGGCCTGCTGCTTGCGGGTGGACAGCGACTTCACCAGCCGCGGATCGCAGCAGACCTGGCGCAGCTTCAGCAGCGCCTCCAGGATCACGATCTGGCTGCGCGCCACGCCCTTGCGGTCGATTTCCTCGCGCACTTTCTGGTCCATCGCCAGCCGCACGGTTTCGTACAGGTCGCGCTGGGCACCGGTCAGTTCGACCTTGCGCACCATTTCCGTCTTCGGCGGCAATTCCTTGGCCACGCTGTCCTTGGTACGGCGCAGCAGGAACGGCTTGATCCGACGGTTGAGCAACATCCGGCGCAACGGGTCGTCCTGCCGCTCGATCGGATGGCGGAATTGCGAGTTGAACGATTTCTCGTCGCCCAGCAGGCCCGGCAGCAGGAAGTGGAACTGCGACCACAGTTCGCCCAGGTGGTTTTCCAGCGGCGTGCCGGACAGGCACAGCCGGTGCTTGGTGCGCAGCAGGCTGGCGCTTTGCGCCGCCTTCGAGCGGGTGTTCTTGATGTAGTGGGACTCGTCCAGGATCACCATGTGGAAATCGTGCTCGCGCAGTTTTTCCTCGTCGCGCGGCAGCAGCGCATAGGTGGTCAGCACCAGGTCCGCCTCCGGGATCTTGTCGAACAGCTCGGCGCGATCCTTACCCTGCAGCAACAACACCTTCAGGCTGGGCGCAAAGCGGGCCGTTTCGTCCTGCCAGTTGCCCATCAGCGAAGTGGGGGCGATCACCAGGGTCGGATGCGTCATCCGGCCCGATTCCTTTTCCACCAGGATGTGCGCCAGCGTCTGTACCGTCTTGCCGAGACCCATGTCGTCGGCCAGGATGCCGGCCAGGCCGTATTCGCGCAGGAACTGCATCCACGACAGGCCCTCGGTCTGGTAGTCGCGCAGCGTGGCGTGCAGGCTGGCCGGCGTTTCCACGCGCTTGACCGACGAGAACTGGTTCAGCCGGCGGCCCATGTCGCGCAGCTCTTCGCCGCCCGTCCAGTGGAAGTCGCCGGTGCGGGCCAGTTCGTCCAGGCGCGCCGCGTCCAGCGTGCTCATGCGTACGGCATGGCGGATCTTGTCGTTGAAGTACAGCTCGCCCAGGGTGCCCAGGATCGGTTTCAGGCGCGCCCATGGCAGCGCCACGCGGGTGCCGCCGGGCAACGTTGCCAGCATCTGGTCCGTTTCGCCATGCACCGACAGCGCCTTGGCACTGAAATCGTTCGGCATGTTGCGGATCATCTGCACCAGCACCGGCAGCAGCGGCACGCGCTCGTCGCCGACGGTAATGCCCAGTTCCAGCTCGAACCACGCATGGCCCGTTTCGGCGCCCTCTTCCTCGATTTCGGCATACCACTCGTTGACCGGCGTCATGTCATAGCGGTATTTCGGCGTCTTCTCGACTTGCCAGCCTTCCGCCTGCAACGCGTCGATGCCCGATTCGGCAAAGCGGATCCAGTCAGCCTGGCCGGCCAGCAGCAGGCCGCCGCGCACGGATGACAGCGGCAGGGCGGTCGGCTTGCGGAAGCCCAGGTGCGTCAGCGTGTCCAGCGCCGCGTTTTCAAGCGCCTCGTTGCGGACGATGATTTCGGTGACTTCGCCGCGCTGGCGCACCACCCGCTGCGACGGATCGAACGACACGCGTTCGCCGTCGTAGTCGTACGACAGCACCGCGTAGTCGTGCCACTTCTGCGCCGAGCCGTCGGACAGTTGCGCCGCATCGAGCACCAGGATCGGGCGCGGCCGGACATCTTCGCGCAGGCGCTGCGGCAATGGCTGGGGCAGCGGCATCAGCTGCTGCAGGCCGTGCGCCAGCAGCAGCTGCGACACGCGCATCTTGTCGTTCGGCATCAACAATGGCGCCTGCGCAACCAGTGCCTGCAGTTCGGCCAGCGGGATGTCGGCCCCGCCCTGGTTCAGGTTCAGCACGCCGCACGACAGGTTGTCGATATACCACGGCGGTTCGGTCGGCAGCATGTAGTCGATCTGGTCGGCGCCGGCGTGGCGCGCGCTGGCGGGCACGTTGTCCGGCGCCTCCACCTTCCAGCCCAGCCGCAAGCCCTTGCCCTCTTCGCGCCAGGCCAGGTTGGCCGTGCGCCCCTGGCCCGCCTTCATCGGATACACCAGGCCATTGCCGACGTCCGCCCAGGAATTTGCCCATAACAATTTCTCTTGCTCGGACAGCATCTGCAGCAAGGCCGCGCCGATCTTGCCGCGCGGTTCCGTCGCACTGCCGGTGGGCGAATTCGGGCCGGTACGCATGGCCACGAAGAAGCGCACCAGGTCTTCGTCGCCCGGTTCCAGGAACGGCGGCGGCGCGGACAGCAGCGAAAACACCTCATTGACGGGACTGGCGGCGGCCACGTCGCCGTTCGGACGCAGCCGCGCCTTGTACAGGGCCAGCGCCACATGGCGGCCGCCGGAGGTCGGGGCGAGCACGTAGATCAGCTTGTAGCTGGTTTGTTTCGGATCGGAATCGACCGGGGCCAGTTTCGCCTTCGGGTGCGCAGCCGCGTCGACGCGCTGCAACCAGATGGCGACCGCGTACGGCAGCTGGGTTGCCGGCGGGCTGGGGGGAGCAGAGGCGGGGGCAGCGGGAGTTGCGGGAGCTTCGTCGCGGGTCAAATCCATTGGTCGCATCGTTGTATTCAGGACGGTTCAAAAACAGCAACATGCAATATTATCCGCCAACAGCCATCCTGTGTTTGCTTATGTTCTAACTTATCCTCCAACTTATATGGCGTCTCCATGGCAGGGGCGCGTCATGTATTATTAAAAGCTTGTCTGTTGAGAACCAAACACATGCTGCCTTCCATCGAACAACGCCTGGCCGTCGAGCTGGCCGCCAAGCCGGCCCAGGTGGCCGCCGCGATCGCCCTGCTGGACGAGGGCGCCACCGTCCCCTTCATCGCCCGCTACCGCAAGGAAGCCACCGGCGGCCTCGACGATATCCAGCTGCGCCTGCTCGAAGAGCGCCTGCGCTACCTGCGCGAGCTGGAAGAGCGCCGCAATGCCATCGTCGCGTCGATCACCGAGCAGAACAAGATGACGCCGGAATTGCTGGACGCCATCCTGCATGCCGAGGACAAGACCCGGCTGGAAGACTTATATCTTCCCTACAAGCAAAAACGCCGCACGAAGGCGCAGATCGCCATCGAAGCCGGCCTGGCGCCGCTGGCCGAGCGCCTGCTGGCCGATCCCACGCTCAATCCCGATACCGAGGCGGCCGGCTACCTGCGCGAAGCCTTCACGACGCCGGACGGCAACAATCCGGGCGTGGCCGATACGAAAGCCGCACTGGACGGCGCCCGCCAGATCCTGATGGAGCGCTTCGCCGAAGACGCGAACCTGGTGCAGGCATTGCGCGAATATGTGCAGGACCATGGCGTGGTGGAATCGAAAGTTATCGAAGGAAAACAGGAAGAAGGCGAAAAATTCGCCGACTACTTCGATTACTCGGAACCGCTCGCCAACGTGCCGTCGCACCGTGCCCTGGCGCTGATGCGCGGCCGCCGCGAAGGCGTGCTGGACGTTGCGCTGCGCCTCGACACCGAAGCGGAAAAGCCGAAATGGGACGCGCCGCACAATCCCTGCGAGAGCCGCATCGCCGCGCGCTTCGGCATCAAGTCCGCCGGCCGCCCGGCCGACAAATGGCTGGCCGACACCGTGCGCTGGACCTGGCGCGTGAAAAGCTTCATGCATCTGGAAACCGAACTGATGGGTGCGTTGCGTGAGAAAGCCGAGCTGGATGCGATCGCTGTGTTCGCCACCAACCTGAAGGCGTTGCTGCTGGCCGCGCCGGCCGGCCCGCGCGCGACGATGGGCCTCGATCCCGGTCTGCGCACCGGCGTGAAGGTGGCGGTCGTCGACGCCACCGGCAAGGTGGTCGATACCGCCACCGTGTATCCGCACCAGCCGCGCAACGACTGGGAAGGCACGCTGCACACGCTGGGCCAGCTCGCCGCGAAACATAATGTGTCGCTGATCTCGATCGGCAACGGCACCGCGTCGCGCGAGACGGACAAGCTGGCGCAGGACCTGATCAAGCGGCATCAGGAGCTCAAGCTCACGAAGATCGTCGTGTCCGAGGCTGGCGCGTCGGTCTATTCGGCATCCGAATTCGCCTCGCGCGAATTGCCGGACATGGATGTGTCGCTGCGCGGCGCGGTGTCGATCGCGCGCCGCCTGCAGGACCCGCTGGCCGAACTGGTGAAAATCGACCCGAAATCGATCGGCGTGGGGCAATACCAGCACGACGTGAGCCAGACCCAGCTGGCACGCACGCTGGATGCGGTGGTCGAGGATTGCGTGAACGCCGTGGGCGTGGACGTCAACACCGCCTCGGCGCCGCTGCTGGCGCGGGTGTCCGGCCTGTCCGCCGGTGTGGCGCAGAGCATCGTCAGTTACCGCGACCTGAAGGGCGCATTCACGTCGCGCACGGCACTGAAGAAGGTGCCGCGGCTGGGCGACAAGACGTTCGAACAGGCGGCGGGCTTCCTGCGCGTGATGAACAGCGACAACCCGCTCGATGCTTCCGCCGTGCACCCGGAATCCTATCCGGTGGTGGAAAAGATCCTGGCCGACATCCAGAAGGACATCAAGTCCGTGATCGGCGCGTCCTCGGTGCTGAAGACGCTGTCGCCGGCCAGGTATGCCGATGAAAAATTCGGTGTGCCGACGGTGACCGATATCCTGAAGGAACTGGAAAAACCGGGCCGCGATCCGCGTCCCGAGTTCACCACCGCCACGTTCAAGGAAGGCGTGGAAGAAATCGCCGACCTGCGGCCCGACATGATCCTGGAAGGCGTGGTCACCAACGTGGCCGCGTTCGGCGCCTTCGTCGACATCGGCGTGCACCAGGATGGCCTGGTGCACATCTCGGCGCTGTCGAACAGCTTCGTGAAAGACCCCCACACGGTCGTGAAAGCCGGCCAGGTGGTCAAGGTGAAGGTGCTGGAAGTGGATGTGAAGCGCAAGCGCATCGCCCTTACCATGCGCCTGTCCGACAGCGCACCCGCGGCGGGTTCCCGTCCGGAACAGCGTGGCGGCAGCAGTGACGAGCGCCGCAACGACCGCCGTGCCGTGAGCCAGCAGCAGAAGAACACGGCGCGCGAACCGGCGCTGGGCGGTTCGATGGCGGCCGCCTTCGCCAAGCTGCGCGGCTGACGGAGAAACGCGCGCCGCAGTGCACGTTCCTGTGCGCCTTCCCGTGCACGGGAAGGCGCGGCCTCCCGTGCACGGGAAGGCGCGGCCTCCCGTGCCGCGCTCAGGAGTCCTTCACGCTGAGCAGCCTCCCCGCCACCCGGGCCAGCGCATACAGCGCCAGCGACATCACGGCGGAAGAGACGATCAGCACGCTGGCCCAGGCCAGCTCGTCGAGCTGGCGCAGCGCCAGCGTGCCGCTGACCAGCGGCGGCACCTGGATGCCGGCGATGATCAGCATCGCAACGGCCTGGCGTCGATAGGTACTCACCCGGGCTGGCGCATGCGAGAAGATGTCGCGCGCCTCGCCCTTCGGTGCACGCCACAGCATCCAGCTCATCGAGTGGCCGGCCAGCTTCCAGCCGGCGGCGGTGGGTGCTTCCACATAATGCGGATCTTCGATCTCCCTGGTCGATGCGAAATCGATCCGGTAGTCATGCGGCTCGGGCAGGTCGGCGTGGAATGTATAGATGCCGAACGGCGCCACCGATTCCAGGTGCAGTCCCTGGGCCGACTGGCTTTCCAGCCAGCGTTCGATGCGCTCGGGATGCCAGGCGGCGCCCAGCTTGAATTTCCTGACCCGCTTGTTGCCACCGTCCCCTTCCATCGCGCGATCCTCCTGTCCTGGCTAGCGCTACCAGCGGAATATGGTAGCACGGAGGCAACTGTGCACCGCAGCACAAAAAGCTACAGTGCGGCGCCGGTACGCCAACCGCAACGGGCCTGGCGCGGCACGGTGCCCCCGCCGCTTTCCGCCACGCGGCCGCGCCACTGCAGCAAGCACGGGAATCCCTGTAAAATGCCGCTATTAACGTATTTTTCTTATTGAGGCAGCTATGAGCGACGTACAACAGTGGATCAAGGAAACCGTGACCGGCACCCCGGTGGTGCTGTTCATGAAAGGCACCGCGCAATTCCCGCAGTGCGGCTTCTCCGGCCGCGCGATCCAGATCCTGAAGGCCTGCGGCGTCGAGAACATCGCCACCGTCAACGTGCTGGAAGACGGCGAAGTGCGCCAGGGCATCAAGGAATACTCGAACTGGCCGACCATCCCGCAACTGTACGTGCGCGGCGAATTCGTCGGCGGTTCGGACATCATGAGCGAGATGTATGAGTCGGGCGAACTGAAGAAGCTGCTGGACAATAACGGCTAAGCCGCCATGAGCGGGCGTGCGCGGCGGATCATCGTCGCCATCACGGGCGCCACCGGCGCCGTGTACGGCGTGCGGCTGCTGCAGGCGCTGCGCGCGCTTTCCGCGCCCGCATCACCTTCCGGCGCCGCGCCCTTCCAGGTCGAGATTCACCTGGTGATTTCGGACGCCGCGGTGCTGACCCTGCACGAGGAAACCGGCATGGCCCGGCGCGACGTGGAAGCGCTCGCGCATGTCGTGCACAAGGCCCACAACGTGGGAGCATCGATCGCCAGCGGATCGTTCCTGAGCGACGCGATGGTGATCGCGCCCTGCTCCATGAAAACGCTGGCCGCGGTGGCCCATGGCCTCGCCGACAACCTGATCGCGCGCGCTGCGGATGTGATGCTGAAAGAGCGCCGCCGGCTGGTGCTGATGGTGCGCGAGACGCCGTTCAACCTGGCGCACCTGCGCAACATGACGGCTGTCACGGAGATGGGGGGCATTGTTTTTCCGCCGCTGCCAGCCTTTTATCACCGGCCGCAGACGATCGACGACCTGGTCGATCACACGGTGGCCCGCGTCCTCGACCTGATCGGCCTGGAGGGGGCAAACGGCGCGGCACCGCGCTGGAACGGCCTGGGCGGCTGACCCACCCCTGCCCGGCCACGCTGCCGGCTTATTTCTGGTAATTGACCCGCACGAGCATGCGGATGAATTCGCGCGCGATCTGGCGGTGGTGTTCATCCAGGCGCTGCAGATCCGCAATCAGCTTGACGTCCGCCGACTCGAAACGCGACAAGCCATTGCCGCCTTCGCTGGCCGGCGTTGCCGATTCCGGCCCGCCAAAGCGCAGCCACTCCGCCGGCACGCCCAGCCACTGCGCAATCATCCGCAGTTTTTCCTGCGTGGGAATCGCCTCGCCGACAAGCCATTTGCGTGCCGCATGCACGGTGATCGGCCGCCCTTCGAACCGGATGTTGAATTCCCGCGCCAGCCGTGTCGGACTATCAGGGGAGTAGTGGGCGTTTTTTAAAGCCTGCTGGAGCCGCTGGCTGAAGCTCTCGCGTTCATTCGAAGAATTCATAGTTGCACTATTTCACGTCACAATCTGAATGTCAGTCTCAAGTTCCGCCAGACCAATTGTGACAAAATCGGGGTGGATACAATTAACATTGTAACCTCCAATCAATCACCGATTCCAGCCCTCAAACTACCTTTAAAGCAATATTTTGCGCAATATGTTGCTTTATTGCACCGATCGCAGGAGGCGTCAATGGGGGCGGGTGCCCTTGTCTGTCTCAACAGACAGATCAATTGTGATTAATGCAACTACAGAAGTAACACGAAGCCGGGGTTGTGCCTGATGCGCATCCCCAATCAATTCCATCCCCGGGAAACCCAGCCAGGAGAACTGCCGCTTGACTGCTACTTTGCCAGTATCAAATGCGGAAACGTATGATGCCGCCACTATCCGTTTCACGGCGCACGATACCATCTCGCCATAATTTGTGGAGGTGGGCGAGCGCTTCACCGAGCGCGAAGCTGAGCATGTGGGCGTCCAGCGGACGGCGGAACATCAATGGGACGATGTCGGCGGCCGAGCAGGGCTGCGCGCAAGCCGTCACCACTTCTTCCAGCCGCGCGGCATGGTGGTCGCGCAGTTGCGCGATCCGGGTATGCAGGCCGCGGAACGGCTTGCCATGCGCGGGCAGTACCAGCACATCGTCCGGCAGGCCGGCGAAACGCTCCAGCGAATCGAGGTATTGCTGCAGCGGATTGCCCTCCGGCTCGATGGCGAACACGGACACGTTGGTGGAAATGCGCGGCAGTACCATGTCGCCGGCAACCAGCACGTTCAACGCGGCGCAGTACAGCGAAGCGTGTTCGGGCGAGTGACCGAACCCCGTGATCACGCGCCAGGCATGGCCGCCAATGTCCACCTCGTGGCCATGCTCCAGCCGGAAATAGGCATGCGGCACGGACGGCACCAGCGACGGATAGTAATTCTTGCGGCTCTGCATTTTCTCCAGCATGTCCGGGTCGGACAGGCCGTGGCGCCGGAAATGGTCGACCGCGCCGGTGCCGTCGACGCCGGGCAGCGCGGCCGCCATCATCCGCGCGAAGCCGTATTCCCCGGCCGTCATCGCCAGCGGCGCGCCCCAGCGGGTGCACAGCCAGTCGGCCAGCCCCACATGATCGGGATGGCAATGGGTAACGAGCACGCGGGCCAGCGGCTTGCCGCCGAAATGGCGCGCCATCACGTCTTCCCACCCGGCGCGGCTGGCATCGGTGGCGGCGCCGCAATCGATTACGGTATATGTATCGTCCGCGTCGTCGAGCAGCCACAGGTTGATGTGGTCCAGCGCGAACGGCAGCGGCAGCCTCAGCCAGCGGATGCCCGGTGCGATATCGAGTGCGTCGCCTGGCGCCGGCACGGTGTCGCCGAATGGATAATGCAGCTGGGCTTCGAGCGGGTTCATGATTCTCCAGAGTGGCGGTGCGCTACAATGTCCGTGATGCTTTGACGTTACGTAAACGGAAGTCACTTATTGTAAGCCATGCCAACCTATACCATCACCGAGCTGGCGCGCGAGTTCGACATCACGCCGCGCGCCATCCGCTTCTATGAAGACCAGGGCATTCTTGCGCCGTCGCGCGAAGGCGCCGGCGGCCGCAACCGGGTCTACACGCCGCGCGACCGCACCCGGCTGAAACTGACGCTGCGCGGCAAGCGCCTCGGGCTGTCGCTCTCCGAGATCAAGAGCCTGGTCGACATGTATGAAACGCCCAAGGATACCGCGGCGCAGATGCACCGTTTCCTCACGGTGCTGGCCCAGCACCGCGAAACACTGGAGCAGCAGCGCGAGGATATCGAGATGTCGCTGGCGGAAATCGCCGCACACGAGGACGAATGCCGGCGTTTGCTGGCGGCGCAGGAACATGGCGAACAGCTGGGGGCAAACGGCTGAGCTCGAAGGGCCACACGGCCCTTGCCTGCGCGGCGCTTTACGTTTACGTTAACGTAATGCGCGTCAATGCGCCTAATAAGCTTCAATAAGCGTAAATGAGCGTCACCGAGTGTAATTGAGCATCACCGGGCGCCATTGGCTAAACCTATTCGAGAAGACGAGGAAGACATGCTGCATCTCCCAGGCCTGACCTTTGACCATGGCGAAGACATCGCCGCCTTGCGCGAAGCCGTCCAGCAATTCGCCGCGGCGGAAATCGCCCCCCGTGCAGCGGACATCGACCGCACCGACCAGTTCCCGATGGACCTGTGGCGCAAGCTGGGCGAGCTCGGCTTGCTCGGCATTACCGTCGGCGAGGAATACGGCGGCGCGGGCATGGGCTACCTGGCCCATATCGTGGCGATGGAAGAGATTTCGCGCGCTTCCGCTTCCGTGGGGCTGTCCTACGGCGCCCACTCGAACCTGTGCGTCAACCAGATCAAGCGCAACGGCAATGAAGAGCAGAAGCGCAAGTACCTGCCGAAGCTGATCTCGGGCGAACATATCGGCGCGCTGGCGATGTCCGAGCCGAACGCGGGGTCGGACGTGGTCAGCATGAAGCTGCGCGCCGACCGCAAGGGCGACCATTACGTACTGAACGGCACGAAGATGTGGATCACCAACGGCCCGGATGCGGATACGTTGGTGGTCTACGCGAAAACCGACCTGGCGGCGGGGCCGCGCGGCATGACCGCGTTCCTGGTCGAAAAAGGTTTCAAAGGGTTTTCGATCGCGCAGAAGCTCGACAAGCTGGGCATGCGCGGCTCGCATACCGGCGAACTGGTCTTCCAGGATTGCGAGGTGCCTGCCGAGAACGTGCTGGGCGGCGAAGGCAAGGGTGTCAATGTGCTGATGTCCGGCCTGGACTTCGAGCGCACCGTGCTGTCCGGCGGGCCGCTGGGCATCATGCAGGCGTGCATGGATGTCGTCGTCCCTTACGTGCACGACCGCAAGCAGTTCGGCCAGCCGATCGGCGAGTTCCAGCTGATGCAGGGAAAACTGGCGGACATGTATTCCACCATGATGGCCTGCAAGGCCTATGTGTACGCGGTAGGCCAGGCCTGCGACCGTGCGGCGGCGCCGGAACAGGTGCGCGCGCTGCGCAAGGATGCGGCCGGCGCGATCCTGTACAGCGCGGAGAAAGCCACCTGGATGGCCGGCGAGGCGATCCAGGCGCTGGGCGGCAACGGCTACATCAACGAATACCCGGTGGGACGGTTGTGGCGCGACGCGAAGCTCTACGAAATCGGCGCGGGCACCAGCGAAATCCGCCGCATGCTGATCGGCCGCGAACTGTTCGCGGAAACGATGTAATCCGGGAGACCAGCACAGAAAAGCGTTGGCCACGCTGAACGATGATGACAGAGCCCGCCTTTCCCAAACTGCTGTCCTCGCAGATCGCGTTCGACATCGCGCGCGCGATCCTCGACGGCTTCGACAAGCACTACAGCCTGTTCCGCCAGGCCAGCCAGGACGCGCGCGGCTATTTCGAGCGTGGAGAGTGGGCGGCGGCGCAGGAGGCGGCGCGCCAGCGGATCGGTTTTTACGACCGCCGCGTCGACGAATGCGTGCAATCGCTGGAAGACGACTACGAGCCCGAGGACTTGACCGACGAGGCATGGCGCGAGTCGAAGCTGCATTACATCGGCCTGCTCACGCGCCACAAGCGCCCGGAGCTGGCGGAAACGTTCTTCAATTCCGTCTGCTGCAAGATGCTGCACCGGCGCTACTTCAACAACGAGTTCATCTTCGTTCGCCCGGTGGTCTCCACCGAATACATCGATACCGACGAGGCGGCGCCCACCTACCGCGTGTATTACCCGCAGGCCGATGGCATGCGCTTCACGCTGGCCCGCATCGTCACCAATTTCCAGTTCGCGACCCCGTTCGCCGACCTGGCGCGCGACATCGCCCGCGTGGAACACAGCCTGGCGCCGTTCTTCGACGAGATGGCGCCGAACGCGCAGTTCCAGATCCTGTCCAGCCCGTTTTTCCGCAACAAGGGAGCCTATCTCGTCGGCAAGGCCGTGAACGGCGACCAGGAGCTGCCCTTCGTGCTGCCGCTGCTGCATGACAGTGCCGGGCGGCTGGTGGTCGACGCCGTGCTGACGGACCGGCGCCAGGTCGAGAGCCTGTTCTCGTTTACCCGGGCCTACTTCATGGTGGACATGGAGGTGCCGTCCGCCTGCGTGCAATTCCTGCGCACGCTGCTGCCGCACAAGCCGCGCAGCGAGATCTACACGGTGCTGGGCCTGCAAAAGCAGGGCAAGACGGCGTTTTACCGCGACTTCCTGCAGCACCTGAAGCATTCGTCGGACATGTTCGACACCGCGCCCGGCATCCGCGGCCTGGTGATGCTGGTGTTCGCACTGCCCTCCTTCCCCTATGTATTCAAGGTGATCAAGGATTTCTATCCGCCGCCGAAGGACACCACGCGCGCCCAGGTGAAGGAGAAATACCTGCTGGTCAAGTACCACGACCGCGTCGGCCGCATGGCGGACACGCTCGAGTACTCCTGCGTGGCGTTTCCCCGCGCGCGCTTCGCCGATGCGCTGGTGGCCGAGCTGAAACACCACGCGCCATCCCAGGTGGAAGAAGAAGGCGACCAGCTGATCATCCGGCACCTGTACATCGAGCGCCGCATGACGCCGCTGAACCTGTGGCTGTCGCAGGCCGAGCGCAGCGGCAACGCGGCGGAGCTGGAGCACGGCATCGTTGAATACGGCAACGCGATCCGCGACCTGGTGGCGGCCAACATTTTTCCGGGCGACATGCTGTACAAGAACTTCGGCGTGACCCGCCACCGCCGTGTGGTGTTCTACGACTACGACGAGATCGAATACGTCACCGACTGCAACTTCCGGGCGATCCCGGCGGCGCGCAACGAGGAGGATGAAATGGCCTCCGAACCGTGGTACCCGGTCGCGCGCCACGACGTGTTTCCCGAACAGTTCGGCCAGTTCCTGCTGGGTAATCCGAATATCCGCCGCGCTTTCCTGCGGCACCATGCCGAACTGCTGACGCCCGAGTGGTGGCAGCAGCGCAAGGACCGCATTCTCGGCGGCATCGTCGAGGACGTGTTCCCCTACCCGCAATCCATCCGATTCTGCCATTCCCCGGCACCGGCGACGGTGCCATCCTTACCGGAGACCATCCAATGAATGATCCTGTCGTTATCGTCGGCGCCGCGCGCACCCCGATGGGCGCCTTCCAGGGCGATTTTTCCAGCCTGTCCGGCAATGACCTGGGCGCCGTGGCGATCCGCGCCGCCGTGGAACGCGCCGGCATCGCGCCGGAACTCGTCGAGCACGTGTATTTCGGCAACTGCCTGATGGCGGGCCAGGGCCAGGCGCCGGCGCGCCAGGCCCTGCTGAAGGCGGGCTTGCCGACCTCCACCGGCGCCGTCACGCTATCGAAGATGTGCGGCTCGGCGATGCAGGCGGCGATCTTCGCGCACGACCAGCTGGTGGCCGGCAGCGCGGACGTCGTCATCGCCGGCGGCATGGAATCGATGACCAACGCGCCCTACCTGGTGCCGAAAGGCCGCGGCGGCTACCGCATCGGCCACGGCATGCTGTTCGACCACATGATGCTGGACGGCCTGGAAGACGCCTACAGCAAGGATGAAAAGACCGGCGGCGGCCGCTCGATGGGCACCTTCGCCGAAGAATGCGCGACGAAGTTCGGCTTCACCCGCGAGCAGCAGGATGCCTACGCGATCGAATCGGTGCAGCGTGCCAAGGCGGCGGCGGCCGGCAGCAAGTTCGCATGGGAAATCGCACCCGTCACCGTATCGGGCCGCGCCGGCGACACCGTCATCGACACGGACGAGGGTCCGGCCAAGGCGAAGGTGGAAAAGATTCCGTCCCTGCGGCCGGCGTTTAAAAAGGACGGCACGATCACGGCGGCCTCGTCGTCGTCGATCAACGACGGCGCGGCGGCGCTGGTGCTGATGCGCGAATCGACGGCCCGGAAACTGGGTGCACCGATCATCGCGAAGCTGGTCGGCCATGCAACGAACGCGCTGGCGCCGAACGAATTCACCACGGCGCCGGTCGGCGCGATCCAGAAGCTGCTCGGCAAGAACGGCTGGAAGGTGGCGGACGTGGACCTGTTCGAGATCAACGAGGCCTTCGCGGCGGTACCGATGGCGGCCATGCACGAGCTGGACATCGCCCATGCCAAAGTGAACGTGCACGGCGGCGCCTGCGCGCTGGGCCACCCGATCGGCGCTTCCGGCGCGCGCATCATCGTGACCCTGCTGGGCGCGCTGAAGGAGCGCGGCGGCAAGCGCGGCGTGGCGGCGCTGTGCATCGGCGGCGGCGAAGCGACGGCAGTCGGCGTGGAGCTCGTGTAATGGCGGTGGCACTGATCATCGGCGCATCGCGCGGCATCGGCCACGAACTGGCGCGCCAGTACCTGCAGGACGGCTGGCGCGTGATCGCCACCACCCGCAAGGCGGACGATGGCGCGGAGCTGGCCGCACTGGGCGCGGAAATGCACGTGCTGGACGTTAACAACGTCGAGGCGGTGGCCGGGCTGGGCTGGAAACTCGATGGCGAGCACCTCGACGTGGCGATCCTGAACGCCGGCGTGTACGGCCCGCGGCACGATGGCTTCCCCGTCGAGGCCGATTTCGACAATGTCATGCACACCAATGTGCTGGCGGCGATGCGGCTGCTGCCGATCGTCGCACCGATGGTGGCCGCCGCCGGCGGCAAGCTGGCCGTGATGTCGTCGAAGATGGGCTCGCTGAGCGAACGGCATAGTGCGACCGGCTCGCTGTACCGCGCCAGCAAGGCGGCGCTCAATTCGGTACTGGTCGATACCGCGCTGGCATTCGGCGGCCAGGGCGCCACGTGCGCGGCCCTGCACCCCGGCTGGGTGCGCACCGACATGGGCGGCGCCGAAGCCGACCTGGCGCCGGCGGACAGCGCCAGCGGCATCCGCGCCACGCTGGCCGCCCTGCCCGCTTCCGCGCAGCCGGTATTCGTCACGTACGACGGGCAGCCGATCGGGTGGTAATGGTGGTAATGGTGGGAATGGCTGAAAAAGCCGTTGCAGCGTTCAATTAAAACAGGGAGACCCATGGTACTGAACGAAGAACACCAGATGATCCGCGACGCGCTGCGCGACTATGCGCGCGAGCGGCTGGCGCCGCAGGCGGCGCGCTGGGACCGCGAGCACCACTTTCCGCAGGCGGAGCTGAAGGAGCTGGCGGCGCTGGGCGCCTTCGGCGTAGCGGTGCCGGAAGAAAACGGCGGTGCCGGTCTCGACTATGTATCGCTGGCCCTGGTGCTGGAGGAAATCGCGGCCGGCGATGGCGGCACGTCGACGATCATCTCCGTCAACAACTGCCCCGTCTGCAGCATTGCCATGATGTACGCGAACCCGGCGCAGAAGGAGCAATGGCTGCGCCCGCTCGCGGGCGGCGCGATGCTGGGCGCGTTCTGCCTGACGGAACCGCACACGGGCAGCGATGCGGCCGCACTGCGCACCACGGCCACGCGCGATGGCAATCACTACGTGATCAATGGCGTCAAGCAGTTCATCACCTCGGGCAAGTACGCCGACGTGGCGATCGTGCTCGCCGTCACCGACAAGGCCGCCGGCAAGAAAGGCATCAGCGCCTTCTGGGTGCCGACTGCCACGCCCGGCTACATCGTTGCCGGCCTGGAGCAGAAGATGGGCCAGCACTCGTCCGATACCGCGCAGATCGTGTTCGACAACTGCCGCATCCCGGCGGACAACCTGATCGGCGAGGAAGGCATGGGGTACAAGATCGCCCTGTCCGGCCTGGAAGGCGGACGCATCGGCATCGCCTCGCAGGCGGTGGGCATGGCGCGTGCCGCTTTCGACGCCGCGCTCGCCTACGCAAAAGATCGTGAGACATTTGGGCAACCAATCTTCCAGCACCAGTCGGTACAATTCAAACTCTCCGAGATGGCAACGCAGATCGAGGCCGCGCGCCAGTTGATCCTGCACGCGGCGTCGATGAAGGATGCCGGACTGCCCTGCCTGAAGGAAGCGGCGATGGCCAAGCTGTTCGCGTCCGAAATGGCGGAACGTGTGTGCTCGGATGCAATCCAGGTGCACGGCGGCTATGGATATGTGTCCGACTTCCCGGTGGAACGGATCTACCGCGACGTACGCGTCTGCCAGATCTACGAGGGCACCTCCGACATCCAGAAACTGCTGATCGCCCGGGCGCTGTGAGTTGTCGCGAAACTGTATGGTTTTGTCCTCCCGACGTACCGGATGATCTTTTTTTGCCATTGCTCTTATACAATAGACAAATAGGAGATTTGCTATGTATCGAGTGATGCTGGTGGAAGACGACGCCCGCCTGGCCGACCTGGTCACGGAATATCTTGCGGGTTACGAGTTCAAGGTGGACGTGGTGAGCCGGGGCGACGAAGCACTGGCGCGCTTCAAGGCAAGCCCGCCCGACATCGTAATCCTCGACCTGATGCTGCCCGGGCTGGACGGCATGCTGGTCTGCCGCCAGCTGCGCGACATCACCAAGGTGCCGATCCTGATCATGACGGCGCGCGAGGATTCCTACGACGAGGTATCGCTGCTGGAACAGGGCGCGGACGACTTCATCAACAAACCGGTGCAGCCGCGCGTGCTGCTGGCCCGCCTGCGTGCACTGCTGCGCCGCGCCCAGGGCAAGGGCGCCACCGACCAGCTGACGTTCGGCGCGCTGTCGATCGCCACCAGCGACCGCACGGTGACCTGGCGCGGCGAACCCTGCGTGCTGAGCAATACGGAATACAAGCTGCTGCTGGTGCTGGCCGAATCGGCCGGCACCGTGCTGTCGCGCGATGCGCTGCTGAAGAAAATGCGCGGCATCGAATTCGACGGCCTCGACCGCAGCATCGACAACAGCATCTCGAAACTGCGCCGCAAGTTCGACGATACCGATTCGGAAAAGATCAAGACCGTGTGGGGCGAGGGCTACCTGTTCTCCCCTTCCGCGTGGGCCCAGTAAGAATCCGGCGCAACTGTACCGGATTCGGTACAGTCCCTGTCCAGCCACGCATCGCCATGCATGGCATGTAATTAGCTTCAGGATAAGACTCAGCGATATTGCCACCAGCGAGTCCTATCTTGAAGAGTGCGAAAACCGGCCGGCCAACCCGGCAAGTTTCCTGTCCGCTGTCACGTTCACCATGGCGTTCATCACTGCGCATGCCGCTCGCCGCCGGCGCGGTGCTGCTTGCTCCCGCTGCCTTCGCCGGCACGCCTGACTTTCCCCTTGGGCCGCTGCCCATTGTGGAAATCGTCGGCATCGCACCGCAATCCGCCGCCGCCATCGAGCGCGACCGCCTGCCCTATGCGGTGCAGCGCGCCACCGACCGGGAGGTCACGCAGGCGCGCGCCGATACGCTGGCCGATTACCTGTCGCGCCACGCGGCGGGCATCCATGTCAACGATATTTCCGGCAGCCCGTTCCAGACTGACGTCACGTTCCGCGGCTACCGGGCGTCGCCGGTGCTGGGCTCGGGCCAGGGCCTGTCCGTGTACCTCGACGGCGTGCGCGTCAACGAGCCGTTCGGCGACGTGATCAACTGGGACATGGTGCCGGAAGCCGCGCTGGGCGGGATCCTGCTGGTGCCTGGCTCGAACCCCCTGTATGGCCTGAATACGCTGGGCGGCGCGCTGTCGCTGACAACCAAGTCGGGCCGCAGCCATCCCGGCCTGATGGCGGAAGCCACGCTGGGCAGCGGCGCGCGCCGCCGGCTCGACATGTCCTATGGCACCGCGTCAGCCGGATGGCATACGCTGCTGGCGGCAACGGCCTTCGACGAAGACGGCTGGCGCAATCACTCGGCGGGCCGGCTCGGCAACGTGTTCCTGAAAGTGGGCCGCAGCGCCGGCGGGTCGGACTGGAGTGTTTCGCTGCTGGGCGGACGCAGCAAGCTGCTCGGCAACGGGCTGCTGCCGGGGGGCACGGCGGACGCGCCCGGCTTGTACGACCTGGACCGTCGCGCCGTCTATACCCACCCCGACCGCACGCGCAACCGTCTCGGCCAGCTGGCCTTCAACCTGCACCAGCAGCTGGGCAGCGGTGCCGTGCTGACGGCGGCGGCATACGTCCGCCACAGCCGGCGCGACACCGTCAATGGCGATGTGAACGACGATGCAGGCGAGGAGGCCGAAGAGGGGGCCGAAGAGGAGGCCGAAGGGGCGGCCGAGTCCGGCGACTGCGCCGCGGAGCCGGACGATCCGGCCTGCGACGAAGACGCTCATTCACCAGCCCATCCGGCGGTACTGAACACCACCGCGTCGCGGCAGCGTGGCGAAGGCGCCAGCGTCCAGCTGGCCGTCACGCGCGGCGATCACCAGCTGAGCGCGGGCCTGTCGTTCGACCGCAACCGTGTCCGTTTCGCCCAATTCGAGCAGGAGGGCTTCTTCAGCGCCACGCGCGAGGTGCTGGCCGATCCGGAAGAGGAACGTGAACCGTCATCGTCGGTCACCGGCCGCGCCCGCATGGCGGGACTCTACGCGAGCGACACGTGGCGGCTGGCGCCCGGCACCTATGCCACGCTGTCGGCGCGGTTCAACCACGCCCGGGTGGCGAATACGCTGACGAACGACGAAGGCGTGCAGCCGCGCGAAGTGTTTACCTACCGAAAACTCAACCCGTCGCTCGGCATTGCCCGGCAGGTCGATGCCGCGCTGACGCTGTTTGCCAATGTGGCGCAAAGCAACCGCGTGCCGACCGTGATCGAGCTGGGCTGTGCCGATCCGGCGCAGCCCTGCCGCCTGCCGGTGGGACTGCAGGCCGATCCCTACCTGGCCCAGGTGGTATCGCGCACCGTGGAAGCCGGCGTCCGCTGGCGTACCGCCAGCGCGGACGCGGCGCTGTCGCTGTACCGCACCGTGAACCGCGACGACATCCTGTTCCACAGTGCCGGCACCAGCCAGCAGGGCTATTTCGCCAATTTCCCGCGCACGCGCCACGCGGGGGTCGATGCCGGCGGCATGGCGCGGCTGGGCGACGTCACGCTGCGGGCCAGCTACAGTTACCTGGCCGCCGTGTATGCCGCCGATGGCGTGCTGTTTACCGGCGCACGCAATGTGCGCGCAACCTCGGGTACTCGGCTGGCGGGCCTGCCGCGGCACACATTGAAGCTGGGTGCGGACTGGGCTCCCGCGCCCGGCTGGACCGTGGGCGTGGACGTGCTGGCGGTATCCAACCTGCTCACACAGGGCAACGAGGACGGCCTGACGGAAGACGCGGAAGACGACGAGCCGCCGCAGCGGGCCGACTGGCGCATCCGCGGCCACGCCCTGCTGCACCTGCGTGCCGGCTGGCAGCCTGTCCCCGGCTGGGAAGTGTTTGTACGTGTCAACAATGTGTTCGACCGGCGCTTTGAAACCTACGGCACCGTGGCGGAAGATGTGTTCCCGGGTGGCCGGCCGCTGGCACCCGGCGCCGATGCGGCGCCGGCACGCTTTGTCGCGCCCGGTGCGCCGCGCACGGTGCTGGCCGGCCTGCGCTACCGTTTCTGACACGCCCCGGAAACGGAACAGCGGCGGCGCCGGGTGATCCGATCCTGCACAACCGCCCCGCGCGATGCCGCGTTCAAGGCACGCTCCCCGCACGATCCCGCGCATTTGTCCGCGTTTTCCCCGCCGGGATCATTGGCACGCAATTTGCCATTACCTCCTTGCGGCCGCCGTGCGCCGCGCCATGGCGCCGGAACGGTCCGTCGCCCCAGGAGAGACGATGAAAACAAAAGCTGCCATTGCCTGGCAGGCGGGCGCCCCGCTGACGATCGAGACCGTGGACCTTGCGCCGCCGCAGGCCGGCGAAGTGCTGGTGGAAATCAAGGCCACCGGCATCTGCCATACCGACTACTACACCCTGTCGGGCGCCGATCCCGAAGGCCTGTTCCCGGCGATCCTGGGCCATGAAGGCGCCGGCGTCGTGCTGGAAACGGGGCCGGGCGTGACGTCGCTGCGGGCCGGCGACCATGTGATCCCGCTGTACACGCCGGAGTGCCGGCAGTGCAAGTTCTGCCTGTCCCGCAAGACCAACCTGTGCCAGTCGATCCGGACGACGCAGGGGCGCGGGCTGATGCCGGACGGTACCAGCCGCTTCACCCTCGACGGCAAGCCCATCCTGCACTACATGGGCACCTCGACATTCTCGAACTACATCGTGGTGCCCGAGATCGCGCTGGCGAAGATCCGCGCGGACGCGCCGTTCGACAAGGCGTGCTACATCGGCTGCGGCGTGACCACGGGCGTCGGCGCCGTCGTGTTCTCGGCGAAGGTGGAGGCAGGCGCCAACGTCGCCGTGTTCGGGCTGGGCGGAATCGGGCTGAACGTCATCCAGGGCGCGAAGATGATCGGCGCGGACCGCATCATCGGCATCGACATCAATCCCGGCCGGGTCGACATCGCGCGCCGCTTCGGCATGACGGACTTCATCAATCCGCGCGACGTGGAGAACGTCGTCGACCACATCGTGCAGCTGACGGGTGGCGGCGCCGATTACTCGTTCGAGTGCGTCGGCAATACGGCGCTGATGCGGCAGGCGCTCGAGTGCACGCACAAGGGCTGGGGCCAGTCGTTCATCATCGGCGTGGCGGCCGCCGGCGAGGAAATCTCTACACGGCCGTTCCAGCTGGTGACGGGCCGCCAATGGAAGGGCTCCGCCTTCGGCGGCGCGCGCGGCCGCACCGACGTGCCGAAGATCGTCGACTGGTACATGGACGGCAAGCTCAACATCGACGACCTGATCACCCACACCCTGCCGCTCGAGCGCATCAACGAAGGCTTCGACCTGATGAAACGGGGCGAGTCGATCCGTTCCGTCGTCCTGTACTGACCCAACACGCATCACGAACAAATCACCACAAGGAGACAGCATGGCCATCCATATCCATCCCGCCATCGATGCGGGCATTGCCCCGGAAACGCCGGGCTTCCAGGGCGGCACGCTGACGTGCCGCTGCGCCACCGATCCCGTTACCGTGCGCATCGGCAGCCAGGTGGCGCACAACCACGCCTGCGGCTGCACCAAATGCTGGAAGCCGGACGGCGCGCTGTTTTCGCAGATCGCCGTGGTCGGTCGCGACAAGGTCGAAGTCACCGCCAACGGCCACAAGCTGCAGGTGGTGGACCCCACCGCCACCATCCGCCGCCATGCCTGCACCGGCTGCGGCGTGCACCTGTACGGGCGCATCGACAACGCCCAGCACGCGTTCTACGGCCTGGATTTCGTGCACACGGAGCTGTCGGGCGAACCCGGCTGGGCGCCGCCCACGTTCGCCGCCTTCGTCTCGTCCGTCATCGAGTCGGGCGCCGCCCCGGAACAGATGGGGGCGATCCGCGCGCGCCTGAACGAGCTGGGACTGCCGCCCTACGATTGCCTGTCGCCGCCGCTGATGGACGCGCTGGCGGCCAATGCCGCGAAACTGGCGGGCACGCCGCGCCAGGCCGGCTGAGGAGGCGCGCATGAAGGCGATCCTTGCCGCGGCACTGCTGCTCCCGTTGCTTGCGGGAGGAACGCCCGCCGCGCCCCCGAACGATTTCCCCACCGTGGCACGGGTCGAGTACGTGCTCGAGTGCATGAACAACCATGGCGGCAAGCAGGAAACCCTGTACCAGTGCGCCTGCGTGATCGACCGGGTCGGCGCGCAACTGGCGTACGACGACTATGTGACGATGTCCGCCGCGCTGCGCTACCAGACGCTGGAAGGACCGCGCGGCGCCGAATTCCGCGACCCGCCAGGCGTCAAGACGATGGCGGCGAAGTACAAGGCAATCCAGGCCGATGCGGCAAAGGCCTGCATGCTGCGCTAGCGCGTGCAAATTTGACAGGAATTCGATGTGACCACACTCTCATTTCCCCGTTGCCTGCTTTATGTACGTTATGCGGTGCATGGCATGGCGCTGGCCATGTGCATGGCCGCGCCGGCGGCCCTGGCCGACGCCACGCCCTACCAGGTGGTGGACGGCAACAAGGTCGATGCACGAACCATGAGCGGCTGGCGCACCTGGCGCGCGCTGGCCTGCGAACGGTGCCACGGCGCGCAGCAGGAAGGCGCCGTCGGCCCCGCACTGACGACGAGCCTGAAGACTCTGTCAAAGGACGACTTCAAGAACACGGTGCTGCAGGGCCGGATCGACAAGGGCATGCCCAACTTCGACGGCAGCCAGCAGGTGGTCGACAATATCGACAACCTGTACGCCTACCTGAAGGGCCGCTCGGATGGCGCCATCGCGCCCGGCAAGCTGCAGGAGGCCGGCAAATGACGCCCCGGATCGCGGCGCTGCTCGGCGCTGCCTTGCTGTGCCTGGCGTTGCCGGGGCCGGCGGCATCGCAACCTGCCGGGCAGGCCGTACCCGATGTGAAGCCCGGGGTAGAGGCCAAGGTGGAGCCCAAGGTGGAGACTGGCGGGCGGCCGGTGCTGCGGGTCTGCCAGGACCCGAACAACCTGCCGTTCTCGCGGCGCGACCTGGCCGGCTTCGAGAACCGCATCGCCGCGCTGTTCGCGCAGGAGCTGGGCTGGGATATCGCCTACACGTGGTTCCCGCAGCGCATGGGCTTCATCCGCAACACGCTGCGCGCGAAGGAACCGGGCACGGACCGTTTCAAGTGCGACCTGGTCACCGGCGTGGCGACCGGGTTCGACCTGGGCATCGTGACGCGGCCCTATTACCGTTCCACCTATGCGATGGCCTATGTGGGCGGCAACGGTCTCGACGGCGTGCGCACGCTGGACGACCTGCTGGCGCTGCCGCCGGAACGGCGCGCGCGGCTCAAGCTGGGCGTGTTCGGCGGCTCGCCGGTGGCGGACTGGCTGCTGGCGCACGGCATGATGGGCCAGGTCGTGTCGTATCAGCCGCAATCCGGCGATGCCGAGCAATATCCCGGCCAGATCGTCGAGAACGACCTGGCCGAGGGCAAGGTCGATATCGCCTTCGTCTGGGGGCCGATTGCCGGCTATTTCGCCGGACGGTCGCCGCAGCACCGCATTGTGGCCGTGCCGCTCGCATCGTCACCGGGCAGCCGCTTCGACTTCGAGATCGCGATGGCGGTGCGCTTCGGCGACAAGGAACTGAAACAGCGCATCGACGGCCTGATCGACAGTAACCGCGAACGCATCGGCGCCATCCTCGCCGAATACGGCGTGCCGCTGCTCGATGCACAGGGGCGGCTGATCGAAACGGACCCGGCGCGCTGACCCATAGGGCCGGCACGTGCCATGGCGGAGGCCGCAGGTGGCAACCTTGAAAGTCTTCGCATTCGATCATGCCTGCGCCGGCGGAGCGGGAGCCACGCGGCCGTCCGCGTCCCAACGCTTCGACGGTGAGCTGATGCTGCGCGCGCTGTGCGCCGACCTGCGGCGGCTGCCCGGTGTCGAACTGCTGACGCTCGACGACGCGGCAGCGCGCCCTGCCGGCAGCGCCTTCGACCGGTGCTTCACCGACTGCGTGCTGGCGGCCGACGCCGTGTGGCCGCTGGCGCCCGTGGGCAGCGGACTGCTGGAACGCTTGTCGCTGGACGTGCTGCGGCACGGGCGGATCCTGCTGGGCAGCACGCCGGCCGCGGTGCGGCTCGCCGGCAGCAAGCGGGCAGCCTGCCATGCGTTGCTGGGCGCGGGCATTCCCACCGTGGCCACCTTCAGCCCTGGCGACACGCTGCCGGCGGCGCCCGGCGCCTGGGTCGTCAAGCCGGACGACGGCGCGGGCTGCACCGATACGCGGCTGTTCCACGATCGCCGCGCGGCGCAACAGGCGGCCGCCGCGCACGCCGGACGGGAACTCGTGCTGCAGCCGTTCGTCGCCGGCCGCGTGGGCAGCCTGTCGCTGCTGTGCCGCGACGGCGCCGCGTGCGTGCTGGCCTGCAACGAGCAGCGCATGGCCGTGCACGACAATCATTTCCGCTTCCTCGGCGTCACGATCAACGGCCTGGCCGGCATGGCGCCCCAGCTCGAAGCGCTGGGGCTGGCCGTCGCCGCCGCGCTGCCGGGCCTGTGGGGTTATGCGGGTGTCGACTTCATCCTGGCCGACAGCGGGCCGCTGGTACTGGACGTGAACCCGCGGCTGACGATTTCCTATGCCGGCCTGCATGCCTCGACCGGCATCAACCCGGCCGGAGCGGTGCTGGCGCTGCTGCAGGCGGGGATGCCGATGTCGTCACCGGGGCGGATGCCGGCGTGCATCGTGGATGTGCCGGCGTTTGCGCCGGGGTAGGCCCAGCCATTGGCGATGCTCTGGGTGGATGTTACTTGCTGTTGTCGCGACATAGACCGTAGACTTGGATTCGAAGAGGTCTGCAATCGGCCAGAAGCGGACTGTCGTCGCACTCATAAAGCCAGGTGAATATGACAACATTAAACAGGTGTCGGGCCGCACTTCGTGTATTTGGTGATGATCTCATCCCAGAGGAACTGAGCCGCCTGTTCGGTCACTTCTATACGCAAGGGTGGGTCAAGGGCTATCAATACTCGACCTCATCCGGTGCAGTCGTTGTGAAAAAAACAGGTGCATGGATACTCGACGCAGAACCTACTGAAAGCGCCGATTTCGATGACCAAATTTCTCGGCTACTGGCTGACATCGACGTGAGCCTCGATGACTGGGCTTCGCTTGCAAGCAGATTCGAGATGGACATTTTCTGCGGCTGGTTCATGCAGGAATCAAACGAAGGCATCGAGGTCTCGCCGCAAACATTGCGAGCCCTCGGTGAGCGTAACATCGCTCTTTCCGTAGATATCTATGCTCCGTTAGATGACGACTGACAAGTGACCTGTGTCCGCTTCGGGGCGAAAGCTGTCGTACACTCTACGGTAGAAATCGGCCAGAACAGCCGTTCGCTTCACTCAATGCGCCTGGAGCCAGACCGCCCCGCATTCACCGTACCACCACACCCCACGGCAGCTTGCCCACCGCAATATCACGCAGCTTTTCATTGCGCGCCGTATCGATCACCGACACGCTGCCCGAGCGGCCGTTCGCCACATACAGCTTGGCGCCATCGGGCGTCAGCGCCATGTTCCACGGCCGTTCGCCGACCCCGACGGTGGCCACCACCCGATTGGTCTTCGTGTCGATGACGGACACGCTGGCGGCGCCGCCGTTGGACACGTAGACCCGGCTGCCATCTGGATGCACGGCCACGCCGTTGGCGCGCAGGCCGGCCGGAATGCGGGCGACGACGGCGTGGGTGACCGCGTCGATCACGTACACCTCGTTGGCATTCTCGGCCGCCACGTAGGCGCGGCTGCCGTCGGGAAGGAAGCCGATGCCGCGCGGCCGGGCACCTACGGCAACCTGGGCCACCTGCTTGCGCGCCGCCATGTCGATGATGTCGACCGCGTCGCCGTTCTCGGCGCTGACGAACAGCTGTTTGCCGTCCGGGCTGAACACGGCGTGTTCGGGATTGCGGCCCTTCACGGGAATGGCGAACGCACGCGTGTTCGTGCGGGTATCCGTGACGACGATCTCGTGCTTTTCCTCGACGGCGGCGACGACCCAGCGGCCATCCGGCGACAGCGCCACGCCCTCGGGCGATTCGCCCAGGTCGACGGTGCCTTCCGGCGCGCGGCGCTCCAGGCTGACGATCTGCAGCCGGTTTTTCGGCTGGTCGCTGACGTAGAGCCAGCGCGCATCCCGGCTCACCGCCAGACCCCGCGGCTTGCTGCCGCCGGGTATTTCCGCCACGACCTGGTCGGTGGCCGTATCGATCACGGAGATCGTGCCGGAACCTTCATTCGGCACATAGGCGAATGGCGCGGCGAACAGGGCGGGTACGCAGGCCAGCAGGGCGGCGGGAACAAGGAGGCGGCGAAGCGGCGGCATGGGCGGTTCCTTTCAGGGCAAATGTGGCGGCGCCGATAGCGCTCCCACCATCGTTATCGTCCGGTCAGCAAGGTACGGCCTTGCCGGGATGACGGATATGCAGCCGCTGCACCTTGCGATACAGGGTGTTGCGGCTGATATGGAGCTGCCGCGCCACCGTGGAAATGTTCCAGCCGTGCCGCTGCAGCTCGCGCAGCAAGGCATCGCGTTCGGCATGTTCCAGCGGATTCAAGCCTTGCGGCTCAGTGTCAGGCGGATCGGCGGCAAGCGGATCGGCACCAAGCGAATCGGGTGCACAGGATTCGGCGGCCAGCGCATCGTCCAGCGGCAGGCCTGCGCCCAGCGGGCCTGTGCCGTGCAGGCCGGGATCGGGCGTGCCCGGCGCGGCCGCTTCGCTGCCCCGCACGGGCATGTCCCGCGCCACGACCCCGGTGCGGTACTCCGGCGGCAGGTCGTGCACCGTCAGGTGATCCGATTCGCGCAGCGCGATCATCGCGCGCAGCAGGTGCCGCAACTGGCGCAGGTTGCCCGGCCAGCGCTGCCGTTCCAGCGCGGCCAGCAGCGTTTCGTCGAGCGACAGCGGCGCGCCGTCATCGCTTTCCTCGGTGACAATGAGGCTGACGAGGGCGCGCACGTCGCTGCGTTCGCGCAGGGGCGGCAGCCGCAGCGTGATGCCCTGCAGGCGGTAGAACAGGTCTTCGCGGAACGTGCCGTCGGCGATCATTTGCTGCAGGTCGCAGTGCGTGGCGCTGGTGACCTGGATATCCAGGGGCAACGGGGCACCGCCGCCCAGCGGCACGATGGTGCGCTCTTCGAGCACGCGCAGCAGGCGGGCCTGCAAGGGGTAGGGCATGTCGCCGATTTCGTCGAGGAACAGCGTGCCGCCATTGGCCTGGTACAGCTTGCCCTGCTGGCCTTCCTTGCTGGCGCCCGTGAAGGCGCCTGCACGGTATCCGAACAGTTCGCTTTCGATCAGCGTTTCCGGAATGGCCGCGCAGTTGATGGCCACGAAGGGCTTGCCGGCGCGCGGGCCGGACCGGTGCAGCGCCTGGGCGAAGACTTCCTTGCCCGTGCCGGTTTCTCCCACCAGCATGATCGCCACGTTGCGCTCGCACACGCGGGTGGCGATGCGCACGTTGGCGGCCATGGCCGCGTCGCCGAAATGCACGCGCTCCAGCGGCGAAGGCGCCTGCCCCGTGGATGCGGCGGCCTGCCTGCCGGCAGGCGACGTGACGCGCACCGGCGGCAGCATCACGCTGTAGAAACGGGCGCCATTGCGCAGGCCGAAGATCGGCACCGCATGGAAAGCTTTGCGCACCGTACTGTCGACCAGGCCGGGGAAGGAGCTGTTGAACAGTTCCGTGATGTCGCGGCCGACGATGTCCGCCGGCGCCGTAAAGCCCAGCTGGAACAGCGCGCAGCGAGTGGCGGCCAGCACCTTGCCGGCGGGGTCCAGCGCGATCGCCCCCTCGCTCAGCGTGCCGATGAATTCGGGCCGGTTATGGAAGCGCAGGATGTAGTCGTGCCGGAAGCGGTCGAGGAAGACGCGGTTCTCGATCATCTGCACGGACATCGTGACGAGTGCCAGCGTGTGCTGCTGCGCCAGGCGCGATTCGCCGGACGCATCCAGCGCCGCGACGATTTCGCCTTCATGGTCAAAGATGGGGGCGCCGGCACAGCTGAGGCCGATGTGGCGGACCAGGTAATGCTCGTCCTGGTGCACGGTGACGGGGCGGCGCTCGACCAGGCAGGTGCCCATGCCGTTGGTACCCTGCGCCCGTTCGCTCCACACCGCGCCGGGCATCAGGCCCGACCGGGATGCTGCGTGGGTAAAGCCGGGGTCGCCGAAATAATTGAGCAGCACGCCGGCGGCGTCGGTCAGCACGATCGCATAGCCCGAGCCGGCCAGTTGCTGGTACAGGTTGGCCATCTCGACCTTGGCGACGGCCTGCACGCCCGCCAGCCGCTCGCGCCGCTCGGCCAGTTCGGCCGCATCCACCACTTCCGGCTCTTCGCGCCGGCCGGGGTCGAGCTGGTAATCGTGCAGGCAACGGATCCACGAACGGGTAATGGCGTTGCACGAGCCGGCCGCCTCGGAGCCGTCGCGGCCCTGGACGATCGAACGCACCCGCCGGACATGGGCCAGGGCACCATCGGACATGCTGTCTCCTTCGCCGCTGGCGGTGCCGGCATCGGCATCCTGCCGCGGCTGTTCTCAACGTGTTGCGCTGTTGTTCAGGATAGTACGCTGCCGTACCAGAATAAATATGGAAATTACAAAAAAGTGGAGCGCCATGCGACACCTGCACAGCGTCGTTGCCACGGATGCGGCACAGTGGCGCACCCCGGCTGGTCTGATTTTGAACATTTCGCACGGTCCGCGCCCTGACTGCCGCTGGCACGTTCCATGCGCGTATCCCTGGGCTAGTGCTCGTCCACCATCGTGCCGGGCCATAAAACCAAGGAGACCCCCCATGTTCCTGCTGAACCGTGTCACCCGCGCCACGCGGCCCGGCCGCTGGTGGCCATGCCTCGCGCTGGCCATCCTGCCCGCATTCGCCATGGCCGACTCCGATGTCGAGAAACTGACGAAGGACCCGAAGAACTGGGCGATGCAGGCCGGCGACCTGGCCAACCAGCGCTACAGCGAGCTGAAACAGATCAACGCCGCCAATGCCGGCCAGCTGACGGTGGCCTGGACGTTTTCCACCGGCGTGCTGAGGGGGCACGAGGGCGGACCGCTGGTCATCGGCGACATGATGTACGTGCACAGCCCGTTCCCGAACAAGGTCTTCGCGATCGCGCTGGAAGACCAGAGCATCAAGTGGAAATACGAGCCGAAGCAGGACCCGTCCGTGATTCCCGTGATGTGCTGCGACGTCGTCAACCGCGGTGTCGCGTACGCGAACGGCAAGATCTTCCTGCAGCAGGCCGACACGACCCTCGTGGCGCTCGACGCGAAGACGGGCCAGGAAATCTGGAAGGTCAAGACGGGCGACCCGAAGAAGGGCGAAACCACGACCAACACGCCGCACATCTTCAAGGACAAGGTGCTGACCGGCGTGAGCGGCGGTGAATTCGGCGTGCGCGGGCGTCTCACCGCCTACGACATGAATACGGGCAAGCTGGTCTGGCAGGCCCACAGCACCGGGCCGGACAAGGACATGCTGATCGACCCGGCGAAGACGATGACCTGGACCAACGGCAAGATGGCACCCGTCGGCAAGGATTCCTCGTTGAAGAGCTGGAAGGGCGACCAGTGGAAGCTGGGCGGCGGCACCACGTGGGGCTGGTACAGCTACGATCCGGAACTGAACACGGTGTACTACGGCACCGGCAACCCCAGCACGTGGAATCCGCGCCAGCGCCCGGGCGACAACAAATGGTCGATGACGATCTTCGCGCGCGACCTCGATACGGGCATGGCGAAATGGGCGTTCCAGATGACGCCGCACGACGAATGGGATTACGACGGTGTCAATGAAATGATCCTGGCCGACCTGAAGGTGAAGGGCAAGATGCGCAAGGCGCTCGTGCACCTGGACCGCAACGGCTTCGGCTACACGATGGACCGCGTCAGCGGCGAGCTGCTGATTGCCGAGAAGTTCGACCCGGCCGTCAACTGGGCCACGCACATCGACATGAAGACGGGCCGGCCGCAGGTGGTGGCCAAGTACAGCACCGACCAGAACGGCGAGGAAGTCAATTCGAAGGGCGTCTGCCCCGCCGCGCTGGGCTCGAAGGACCAGCAGCCGGCCACCTACTCGCGCAAGACCGGGCTGTTCTACGTGCCGACCAACCACGTGTGCATGGATTACGAGCCATTCAAGGTGGAGTACGTGGCGGGTCAGCCGTACGTGGGCGCGACGCTGGAAATGTACCCGGCGCCGAACAGCCATGGCGGCCTGGGCAATTTCATCGCCTGGGATGCCGGTACCGGCAAGATCGTCTGGTCGAAGCCGGAGAAATTCTCGGTGTGGAGCGGCGCACTGTCCACCGCCGGCGACGTGGTGTTCTACGGCACGCTGGAAGGCTACCTGAAGGCCGTCGACCACAACGGCAAGGAGCTCTGGAAATTCAAGACGCCGTCCGGCATCATCGGCAACATCAACACGTGGGAATACAAGGGCAAGCAGTATATCGGCGTCCTGTCCGGCATTGGCGGCTGGGCCGGCATCGGGCTTGCGGCCGGCCTGACGAAGAGCACGGACGGACTCGGCGCCGCCGGCGGCTATAAGGACCTGGCGAAATACACCGAGCTCGGTGGCGTGCTGACCGTGTTCGCGTTGCCGGACGCCGTGGTGCCCGCCGGCGAGAGGACGGCGGCGCAGGACCGGTAAGCGCCGCAGGACACTAAACGCCGCACTTCGCCGTCACGGTGCGCCAGGCGCAATGCCTTGCGGTGCTTCGGCATCGCAAGGCGCCGCAAGGACGCCATGCGCTCCAAGGCCAGCCCCGACAGCCTCACTCGATCACCGGTGCAATCGCCACCGGCGCATTCTGGCTGATCACCTGCACCTTTTCCGGCCACTCGGCAAACCGGTACACCATCACCCGGAAACCGGTATTGGCATCGCCATCGAACGCGGCCCCCTGCCCGGCCGGCAGCGCCGATTCGCGCAGCGGTTCGCGCACCCGTACCGCCGCGTCGCTCTTCGGCAGGAAGGCAAAGCGCACGCCGGCGCAGTGGCGGCCGCTGTAGCCGGCATCGGTATGGCGCAGGTACTGCAGCGCCTGGTCGCAGGCGGCGCGCAGGTCGGCGCTTTCATACACGCCATCCACCCGCGCAACGATCGATATTTGCGGCCCGAACGTGTAATGGCTGATCTGGCGATTCAATACCAGCATGGCATTCTCGTCGTAAGCCGCCTTCAGCAGGGGGAAAGTGGTGCGGCCCGTTGCGTCGAGCGGGAGATTGAGCTGCGTGGTACGGCCGGAAAGCGTCAGGCGCAGGCCATCGAGAGGCTGGTTGCCATCCTTCGGCGCCACCTGGTAATGGTTCTGCAAGAAATTCTTGGCCTTGCCATATTTCGCGAACGCCACCATCGACCGGTAGGCATCGCGGTAGCTGACCCAGCCGGCTTCCTGTGCCTGTGCCTGTGCCTGTGCCATGCAGCCGCCCGCACCGAGGCACAGGGCGAGCAGCAACGGCACACGTGCGGCAAGGAGTCGGGGGGACATCATCAGAACCGGTAGACCAGCGCCGTCGACAGGGAAACATTGGTCGGCCGCTCCACGAGCGGACTTTTCCTGGCGTCGCCCACCAGGCGGCTGACCTGCAAGCCCGTCGTCGCCATCCATGCCGGCGACAGCGCCCAGTTCCAGCGCGCACCGGCGCGCACATCCTCGATGCCGCCACGGGGGTGGTACTCGGCATGGAAACCGAAATTGTCGGCTTCTTCCTGCGTCACGCCGAAGTACGCCATGTTGTAGGCGCGGTTGACGAGCGTGACGCCGGCCGACAGCGCCAGCGTGTGGTGCGGCGCGATATCCTGCTGCAGGTGCTGCACGGCCACGTGCATGCGCAAGCCGTTGCGGTCGTTGCCGGCGCCGTACAGCACATTGGTCGTCAGCCGCAGCTGCGGCGTCAGGTAGAAATTGACAAAGCCGCCGTACAGCACGCGGCGCTTGATGGTGTGCACGCCGTCCAGCAGATTGACGGAGTTGTCGGGCGTGATGCCTTCTCCGCCCTCATCGGCGGCGATGCCGTCGCCGCCCGCCATCTGGGGCGCATCTTCCTTGACGCCATCGCCGGCATCCTTGGGCGGCGGGAGTCCGGTGATCGGGTCCGGCTGCCACGTGGCCGGGCCGCCGGGGTTGCCGGCATTGTCGCCAACGGTGCCGAGCCCGAACATTTTCGTGCCCGATGCATCGCGCCCCGGTGCCAGGGCGACGAGGGGGCCATACTCGACGGACGGAGAAGCCGACAGATGCATGCCCATGCTCACTCCCGAAATGAAGACGCCATTACTCCACTGCACCTGCAGCATCGGCATGGCGGTGGTTCGGCGGTCTTTCGCTCCCTCGTAGCGCGGCGCGTATTGGGCGCCGAGGCCTACGTACATATCGCGGCTACCGTCGGGCATGGGATTGATGGCGGGGGTTTGCGCGTGGGCCGCACCGCACGCGCCCGCCAGGGCAAGTACGCAGAGCTTGTACATGTGTGCATTCTGAAAGAGCAATGCCTCCCATTTTATATGGCTCGCGGCCCGAGGTTGAGCGCTGTCAAGTAACAGTGTGTGACGACACTACTACCGGCAGGTCGCTGCGCTCGACCATGATCACGAACGGCACAGCCTCGACCTTGTGCGCAGCGCCGAGCCCCAGGTCGGCCTTCTCCAGGTTGGCCACGGCGGTTTCCAGCAGCGGACGGTAGCGTTCATCCGTGCAGGTGGTGCGCGGGCCGGCGATGGTGTCGCCGGCACTGCACAGCAGTGTCTCCGGCGTGGTGCGGTACAGGGTCACGTTCCACGACATGTCCGGGCAATTGCCGGCGCGGTCCCACAGCACCAGTTCGTTGTCGATGACGAACAGCCGGTTGCGGTTTTCCGTGCAGACGGCCTGGCGCGCCTGGGCGATGAATGCCTCGCGCACCGGTTCGCCCGGCGCCGGCTCGCCGATGGCAATGCCCTGGCCGCCGGCGGTGGCCGGCGCAGGGGGAGAGGAAGAAGAACCGCCACCGCCGCAAGCGGCAAGGGACAGGGCCGTCAGCAGGCACATGGCAGCCTGGACTGCGGATTGGTAGGGACGCATCGCTAGCTCCTGGAAACAAGTCTTGCCATCCTATCCAGCGGCGCATTCCCTGTCCGCACGCACATGTCGGCTTTTTGTCTTAAATTTGTCGACCCGGATTCCGGCGGCATTGATTCTTATACAATTGCAACATGAACCGCCTGTTCCTACGCTTCTTCATCCTGGTGATGCTGTCGATCAGCGTGGCGGCCTTCATCGTGTACTTCACCATCGACCGCCTGTTCGGCGACCCGCTGGAAAACATCGCCCGCAACCAGGCGGCGGCGCAGATCTTCCTGCTCGAACAATACGTGGACCAGGCCCCGGCCGATGGCTGGCTCGACCGCCTGAACAAGGTGCGCGAAGTGTCCGAAGTGCGCTTCGACCTGGTGCCGCTCGCCACTGTGCGCGAGCACCTCTCCAGCGCCGACCGTGCGGCATTCGACCGCGGCGAGGTGGTGATCGACCTGGCCGACCGGTCGCTGTACCGCCGGGTCGACCTGAACGGCGACAAGTACATCGGCAGCGACGAGGAAGCGATCCACGCGCAGAACCTGCCGATCGACGTCAAGGTGGCGCTGCAGATGGAAGCGGTGCGCTACCTGATCGTGGCGCTGGCGCTGCTGGTACCGATCGGGTTCTGGTCGCGTTCGCACTGGCGCGGCCTGCAGCAACTGATGAAAATGGCCGACAGCTTCGGCGCCGGCCAGTTGAAGGCGCGGGCGGAGATGAAGCCGGGCGACAGCATCTATCCGCTGGCGGAACGGATCAACCACATGGCGGGCCGCATCGAAACGCTGCTCGAATCGCAGCGCGGCCTGCTGCACTCGGTCTCGCACGAGATCCGCACGCCGATCGCGCGGCTGGAATTCGCCTTCGAGCTGCTGCACGATACGGCCGAGGACATGCTGCTGCAAAAGCGCATCGGCAGCATGCAGGGCGACCTGACGGAATTGAAGTCGCTGGTCAACGAACTGCTGGGCATGGCCCGGCTCGACAGCGACCAGCCGCTGCGCTACGAAACCTTCGACCTGACGGATGCGCTGCGCAGTTGCGCCAACACGCTACCGCCCGCCACCGTGTCGCTCGATGTTTCCGTCCCGGACGGCATGGGCACCTACTACGGCGACTGCCGCCTGCTGATGCGCGCCACCGGCAACCTGCTGCGCAATGCGCAGAAATATGCCAACGGCAAGGTAGCGCTGTCGGCACTGCGCAAGCTGGGCGGCGTGACGATCACCGTCGACGACGATGGCCCCGGCATTCCGGAAGAAGAGCGGGAAAAGGTGTTCGAACCGTTCTACAGGCTCGACCGTTCGCGCGACCGCAATACCGGCGGCTTTGGGCTCGGGCTGTCCATTGCCGGCAAGGCCATTTCGCTGCATGGCGGGGCGCTGACGATCGAAACCTCGCCGCTGGGCGGGGCGCGGTTTACGATCAGTTTGCCGCCGGCCTAGGCGCGCCCGAATCGGCTGGATGTTTTCGCGACAATTACGCCTGAGCCATGTCGGCGATCCGCCTTTTCAGCTGGCCGGCGCCGGCATTTCCTCGGCATCGGTCTACTTTGGAGAACAGCATGAAACCAGGTATCAGATTTACCAGGGAGTGGTCGGACATCGACATGGTCGCGCTGCATATCGCCATTGCCGATGGCAATTCCACCTTCGTCAATCGCATCTATGTCGGGCATCGGCAGCTGCGTGCCACTGTCGAGGGCCTGCAGGCCTTCAAGGATCAGATCCACGGCGGACTTTTCGATCTTCGCTTCGGCGAATTCGGCCCGGAGTACGCATCGGGTGCGATCCATGCCCGTTTCCAGTTCCGCAAACAGGCGAAAATCCTCGTGCAGGTCGCCGTGCAGTCCGGGTTCGAGCCCTTCGAGGACAAGGAAATCGCCAGCGAGGCGAAATTCTGGCTGGTATCGGAACCAGCCCTGCTCGATGCGTTCATCGATGCCCTGGAGGCATTGAGCCAGGGCAATGGCGAGCAAGCGGAGCTCGAGGCAATTTATGGAATTGGCTGAAAGAATGGCAGGCATCGCCTGCGATCCCCCGGCAACGGCAGCCGCGATCAGCCCGCCTCCTGCTGCGGCGCCGTCAACTGCGTCACCACATCCGGCGACCCGTGCACCACCTTCTCGTACTCGGCGATCACCTGCGCGCCGAACAGCAGCAGGGTGGCGCCGATCTCCAGGCTGAACATCACCACGATCGCCGTCGTCATCGAGCCATACACCACGTTTACCTGCGACAGCGTCGAGAAATACCACACCAGCACATGCCGGGCGATCTCCCACAGCACGGTGGCGGTCACGCCGCCGATCAGCGCGTGCTGCCAGCTCAGCCGGCCCACCGGCATCACCATGTAGATCGACGACAGCAGCAGCACTTCGCCGCCCAGCCCCAGCAGGTACAGCAGCGCGCCGGACAGGCCCTTCAGCGACCACTCGACACCGAACAGCCGCACGCTCTCGGCACCGATCACCTGCAGGCTGCCGGCCACCAGCGTGACAACCAGCGCACCGATGCCCAGGCACAGGATGTAGCAGTAGGGCAGGATGGCCGAGGTCAGGTAATGCCGGCGCCGCAATCCCACGCGGTGGATGAAGATCACCTTCATCGCGTTTTCCAGCACGGTGAATGCCAGCGAGCTGAAAAACAGCATCGTCAGCACCAGCAGCCAGCCGACCAGGTCGCGGTGCTCGAGGAAATGCGCCACCTCGCTCACGATGGCACGGGACTGCCCCGGCACGAGCCATTCCAGGTAATGGCCGATGGTGTCCAGCAGGTCGGCCGGATCGATCACGTGCGACAGCGCCACCACCACCAGCATCAGCAGCGGCACGATCGACAGCAGGGAATAATAGGCCACGGCACCGGCCAGCAGCAGGCCCTGGTTCGCGCGGAAGCCCTTCAGGCAGCGCAGCGTGAAGCGCAGGGGATGGCCGAGCACGATGGCGACGGCGTGGCGGTTGAGGATAGGCATGTGCCGATTCTAGCGAGCCACCGGCGGACGCGACGCCCTGCTGGGCCGTACCGCCCCGCTACCGTACCGCCGGCTCCAGCAGGGTCAAGGTCTGCCGCGCCGTATCCATGCGCGCCCGGATCCCCATCGGCAAGGTGAACTGGTGCCGGATGTGCCCGAACGACCAGCCCGTGACGGCCGGGATCGCCAGCGGCCGCAGGTGCTGGCCGGTGGTGTCGTCCAGCGTCAGCGCCGGGCCATCGTCGGCCGGGCCGCAGCCTTCGAAGATGCCGAGCATGATGCCGGCGGCGCTGCGGAACGGCTGGTTCAGGTTCAGCTGCATCAGCATGCGGTCGACGCGGTAGGGTTCTTCGTTGACTTCTTCGAGGAACAGCAGCGCGTCGCGGATATCGGCCGCGTACGGCGTGCCGGCCAGCGCGCTGACCAGCGCCAGGTTGCCGCCCATCAGCCGCCCGGTGCCGGTGCCGGGTACCACGGTGCGCAGCGCGAAATGCGCGTTGTCCGGTTCGTGGAATGCCTTGCGGCTGTTTTCCAGCGCCATCGGGATCACATAGTTGTCCTCGGGCCGCATCAGCACGTTCAGCAGGTGTTCGGTCGAGTACGCCGACAGCGTGGACATGCCCACCGGACCGTGGAACGTCACCAGCCCGGCATGCCGGTGGATGGCCAGGTGCAGCGCCGTGATGTCGGAATAGCCGACCAGGATTTTCGGATGACGCCGCATCAGGCCGTAGTCCAGGTGCGGCAGCAGTTGCATGGCGCCGGAGCCGCCGCGGATCGCCCAGATCGCCTTCACGCCAGGGTCGGCGAACATGCCGTGCAGGTCTTCCACGCGGTGCTGCCACGGGCCGGCATAGTTGCCGTTGACTTCTTCCAGGTAGCGGCCCAGTTTTACCCGGAAGCCGAGCGCTTCGGTGTTGGCGATGGCCTTGTCGATCGCCGCGCGCGATACCTGCCCGGCGGGCGTGACGAGGCCGATGGTGTCGCCGGGCAGCAGCCGTGGCGGTTTGATGAGCTGCATGGATTTTCCCGGCGGAGACGAATGTGTGGCCGCCGCCACCGGAAAGGCGGCGGCGGCGCAGGAAACAGCCAGGAAGCGGCCGAAGCCGCGCCGGTCCATCACACGTTCAGAAGAACTTGTACTTCAGGTTGAACGACAGTGCCCGGCCGCGCGGATCGGCCACGCGCGGGTCCCAGCCGGCGCCCACCACTTCGTCGACGTTGTGCGCGGTGAACGGCGGATCTTCGTCGAACAGGTTCTGGATGCCGACCGTCAGCGTGGTGTTTTTGAAGCCGGTGTAGGTGGCCGATACATCGTATTTCGTGTAGTGGTGCACGCGTGGGTCGAAGCCGGCCGGGAAGCCGCTCTTGCCGCCGTTCGGCACCTGGTCGTTGTAGCCGGTGGCATAACGCTGCAGCAGCAGCCCGCTCCAGTTGCCTTTCGAGACCGTCACGCTGGCGCTGTGCTTCCAGCGCAGGTAGACGTCGCGCGTGTTGAACTGGCTAACCTGCTCCTTGTACTCCTGGCCTTCGAACTCGGCGAACTTGAAGCTGTCCATATAGGTGCCGTCCAGCACCGCCGCGTACTTGTAGCCGCTGACTGCGCCGTCATAGCGCAGGCCCACGTCGACGCCGCGCGTCTTCAGCCCTGCTGCGTTGATCCAGCCCGCTTCCACGTGGTCGATCACGCCGGTGGCCGGATCACGCACGATGTACTGCTGCAGGTACTGCCAGTTCTGCAGCACCACCTGCGGCGTGCGGTTCAGGATGCGGTCCTTGATGTTGATCGCCCACCAGTCCAGCGACACCGAGAAATTCCTGAACGGTTCCGCCACGATGCCCAGCGTACCCTGCTTCGACGTTTCCGGCCGCAGGCCCGGGTTGCCGCCGGTGTTGTAGTCGAGGCGGGGAATGGCGCAGAAGTCCGGGTTACCGGGGTTCCGCGCGCAGCCTTCCTGGTCGATCACGCCGTTCGGCAGTTCCTGCGACAGCCGGCCCGCGTACAGCTGGGTGAAGCTGGGCGCCAGGAAGCCCTTGCTGGCCGAACCGCGGAACAGCAGCCGTTCGGTCGGCTGGTAGCGGAACGCCACCTTGGGGTTGGTGGTGGCGCCGATCACGCTGTAGTTGTCCTTGCGGATCGCCAGCTGCACTTCCAGGTCCTTCAGCACAGGCACCAGCGCTTCGGCATACACGGCGCGGATGTAGCGCGTGGCCTGGTCCAGGTTCGCGTTGCCCGGCGCCAGCAGGATCTTCGTCGCATCCACGGCCTGCCCGAACGAGTACGTTTCCTTGCGCAGGTCGAAGCCGGCCGCCATCGACACGGCACCGGCCGGCAGGTCGAACACTTCGCCGGAGATCGCGCCATCGAACTGCGTCATCGTGGTGCGGCCTTGCTGCAGGCGCCCGCGGAACCTGGTCGATTCGATCAGGTCCATCGCCGCCTGCGTCTGCGACTGGCCGGCGCCCGCCCACGGGTTGATGATGCCGGTGCCCAGCGCGGCGTACAGCTTGTCCGTCCACGCGTAGCCGTCGACCAGGTCCACCGTGGCCTTGCTGCCGGACTTCGACAGGCCAAGCTTGTAGTCGTACTTGCCGCCCAGTGTGCCTTCCAGCGCCACCAGCGCGCGGTAGTTGTCCATCACCACGTCCTGCGTGCGGTTGCCGACCGGCGTGGCGCGCCATTTGTACAGGATCGGTTTGCTGCGGTCGTAGCTGGCGATGTACGGCGACAGGTCCTGGTAGTACGGACCGCCCACCGGATAGGCGTTGCCGGCGGCCAGCGTGGTGGAAATCTGCAGCGGCGTCAGCTGGGCCGTGGTTTCCGTGCGCGAGCCGAGCAGCTCGACGTAGGCGCGGTGGTCGGCATTGAGCCTGAACGTGCCGCGCGAGACGCCGGTGGTGCGCTCGACCGGGAAGGTCATCACGTAGTCGCCGCCGTAGTCGTAGGCACAGGAATACTTCGTGCGCGTGATCGGCGTGACATTGGTCCACAGTTCGCTCGCATACTGCGACATGCCAGGCACGGAATCGCAATTGCCCTGCAGGCTCAGGAGATTGGCCTGCAAATACGTGGTGCTGTCGCCCGGCATGCGGAAACCGGTGCCCAGTGCACTGCCGGCGCCGCTCAGCAGGTTGGCATACGGCGTGCCGGTAGTGTCCGGCGACAGGCCGCGCCAGGGCTGGTAGCCGTTGGCGAAGTCGCGCTGGCTCGATGCCAGCTGGTCGTTCACGTCGCGCGTCACGCTGGCCATCACGTTCCAGCCATCCGTTTCCAGGTTGCCCACGCCGCCCAGCAGCGAGTAGCGGCGTTCCATGCCGCCGCCGGCCTCGGTGCCGTTCAGCGTGGTCGATGCTTCCAGGCCCTCGTAATCCGTCTTCAGGATGAAGTTGACCACGCCGCCGATCGCATCGGTGCCGTAGATCGCCGAGGCGCCGTCCTTGAGGATCTCCACGCGCGCGATCGCCGCCAGCGGGATCGAATTCAGATCGACGGCCTTGCCGCTGCCGCCGTTGTTGCCCATGCGGCGGCCGTTCAGCAGCACCAGCGTGGCGTTCGGCCCCAGGCCGCGCAGCGACGCGAACGAAGCGCCGCCGGACGTGCGGTCGGCGTCCGCGCCGAACACGTTGTTCCCCGACGTCATGTTGTCGGCGCCCGTGCCGTTGGCCGACACCAGCCGCAGCAACTGCTCGGCACTGGTCACACCGGCCTTCTGGATCGTGTCGAGCGTGATCGTCTGCACCGGCAGCGCGCCTTCCTTCGCCACGCGCTTGATGCTCGAACCGGTGATTTCCACGCGCTGCATCGGCTGCGCCGCTTGCTGCGCGATGGCCGGACCCACGACACCCATCAGCGCGATCATGTGCGCCAGTTTTTTTACTTTCACAAGCTTCTCCCGATGTTCAAGTGGTGCTGGCCGGCCCTCGCCTTCCGGTTCGCTCAAGGTCTGCTGCCGGGCGGCGCCGTCGTGGCGGCGACCTGTCCCGCGGGCCGGCGATTGCCAACCCGGCCACGATTGCTTGCAATGCATGGCTTTATGTTATTCCTTCGGGGACATTTTAGCGGCCTGATCCCTGCTGGAAGGGTGCGCACTGCGATCGACGTCCAGATATCGCCAGTTGGTGAATTCCACCGGGTGACGCTTGTAGTTTTTTAGCCACGGTTGGCGGATATCGGCCGAGATCGGGTGCGTCAGCAGCACCCACGGGTTGTAGGCATGCAGCAGGTCGGCCATGTCGCCATAGAGCTTCGTGCGCGCCGGGCTGTCCGGCATGCGCCGCGCCTGTTCGTAGCGCACGTCGTAGGCCGGCAGCTTGAAGCGCGCATAGTTGGCGCGGCCGACATTGCCGCCATACAGCAGCTGGTAGAAATTATCGCCGTCGGGGAAATCGGCCACCCAGTTGGTCTCGAACATCATCACCTTGCCCAGCCGCGAAGCCTTGATGATCTCGGTCTTCTTGTCGGTCACGAAGGCCACGCGCAGGTGGATCGATTCGAACGTCTTGCGCCACATCTCGTCGCGCAGGCGGCCGACCATCGTCGGTTCACTGTGCATCGTCAGCAGCAATGGCCGGCCGTCCGGCAGCGTGCGGTAACCGTCGCCGCCCTTGCTGACATCCCGCTTGTAGCCATACCGGTCCAGCAGCGCCCGCGCCAGCGGCAAGTCGTGGGCGACCGGGCTGCGGTAGGCCGGATCGTAGCCTAGCACGTTCGGCGGCAGTGGCGACTGCGCCGGGATGGCCAGGCCTTTCTTCAGCAGCGCCACGTCCTGCGCGCCGTCGTAGGCCAGTGCGATGGCACGGCGCAGCGCCACCTTGTCCGGCGTGTAGCCGCCGATGACCGGGTGCTCCATGTTCATCCACATGTAGTACGTCTGCAGCACGGGGAAGGGATCGAGCACCATGCCGCGGCGCGCCAGTTCCGCTTTCAGCACCGGTGCCTGCGAGCCCGGGTCGAGCACCAGGTCGCGCATCGATTCGGGCACCTGCTCGATGTAGTCGAATTCGCCATTCAGGTAGCCGAGCACGCGCGACTGGTATTCCTCCATGACCTTCACCTCGACGCGGTCGACCAGCGGCAGCCTTTTACCCTGCCAGCGCTGGTGGTAATCGGGGTTGGCCAGCAGCGTGATCCTGTCGCTGCGCTTCCACTCGCCGATGCGGAACGGCCCGCTGCCGACCGGGTGGTTGCCCACCTGGCTGCCGTACTTTTCCGCCACTTCGCGGGCCACGGCGCCGGTGGCCGGCAGCGCGAGATAGAACGGCAGGCCCGGATCGGGCGTCCGCAGCCGCAGCCGCAGCGTGTAGCGGTCCACGGCCTGCAGGCCGGCGATTTCGGTCGCATGATCGAATTTCCGCCGTAGCGCCTCGTCGCCCAGCAGCTTGCCCTCGAACAGGAACAGCCACGGCGACTTCAGCGCCGGGTCGTACAATCGCCTGATCGCGTAGGCGTAATCGGCCGCCGTCACCTCGCGCGGCTTGCCGCCGAACGCGGGGTCGGGCGAGAAATGCATGCCGGGCTTGAGCCTGAATGTCCATGTCGTGCCGGCGGCATCGACCGACGGCATCTCCTCCAGCGCGTTGGCGCGCAGCTTCACGGGGCGTGCCAGGTAGTCGTAGCGCAGCATCGGATCGAACAGGTTTTCCAGCAGCGACAGGCTGGCCAGGTCCGAGGCGACCGCCGGATCGAGGCCGGTTTCACCGGTGGACAGCAGCGTGCGCAGTACTTTCGGCTGCGCGGCGAAGGCGCCCGCGGATACCGGGGCAAATGCGGCGGCAAGCAGGATGGCGGCAGCGATCTGGCGGAATCGGTTCATGTGGCGCAGCATAAACCAGCGGCATGAAATACGGCTGCCGCGACAACTTTTTCGCATGCGCGACCGGCACTCGGCCATCGCGCACTCTATACTTTGCCTGCAAAGTCGCGTTTCACTCTTTTTCGCTTATGTCTCTTAACTATATCTGGGCCGGTTTCTTCCTCGTCGGCTTCGCGGCCGCGCTGGCGCAGTGGATCTTCCTTGGCGACACGGAGATCTTCAAGAAGATCATCGACGGCACGTTCGAATCGGCGCGCAGCGGCGTGATGGATATCGCGCTGCCGCTGGCCGGCGTGATGACGCTGTGGCTGGGCATCATGAACATCGGCGAAAAGGCCGGCGCCATCGGCTGGTTCGCAAAGATGATCGCGCCGTTCTTCTCGCGCATCTTCCCCGAGGTGCCGAAGGACCACCCCGCCACCGGCCACATGGTCATGAATTTTTCGGCCAACCTGCTCGGCCTGGACAACGCCGCCACGCCGTTCGGCCTGAAGGCGATGGAAAGCCTGCAGTCGCTGAACCCGAACAAGGATACCGCCAGCAACGCGCAAATCATGTTCCTGGTGCTGCACACCTCCGGCCTCACGCTGATCCCGCTGGCGATCATGGCGCAGCGCTCGATCCTCGGCGCGGCCGACCCGTCGGACATCTTCATCCCCTGCATGATCGCCACCTATGTGGCCACCATCGCCGGCATCATCGCCGTGTCGATCCGCCAGAAGATCAACCTGTTCGATTCCGTGCTGCTGTCGTGGATCGGCGGCATCACGGCGGCGATCCTGGCCATGATCTGGTACTTCACGAACTTCCTGACGAAAGCGGAAATCGAAACGGTGTCGAAGGTGGCCAGCAACCTGATCCTGATGGGCGTGATTACCGTGTTCCTGGTCGGCGCGATGCGCAAGAAGGTCAATGTCTACGAGGCCTTCATCGAAGGCGCTAAAGGCGGCATCCAGACGTCGATCACCGTGATTCCCTACCTGGTCGGCATGCTGGTGGCGATCGGCGTGTTCCGCAACGCCGGCGTGTTCGGCTTCCTCGTCAGCGGTTTCGAATGGTTCTTCTCGGCGCTCGGCATGAACACCGACTTCGTGCCGGCGCTGCCGACCGCGCTGATGAAGCCCCTGTCCGGCAGCGGCTCGAAGGCGATGATGATCGACGCGATGCAGACCTACGGCCCCGATTCCTTCGTCGGCCGCCTGGCCTGCATCTTCCAGGGCTCGGCGGATACCACGTTCTACATCGTGGCGCTGTATTTTGGTTCGGTGGGCATCCGCAAGACGCGCTACGCGATCTCGTGCGGCCTGATTGCCGACCTGGCCGGCGTGATCACCGCGATCTGCGTGGCCTACGTGTTCTTTGGTTGAGGATTCCGCTTGAAGGATAAGAAATGCGAGTGACGATGCGGCTGCGCCGCCTGGCCCTGGTCGGTTTGTTCATCTGCGGCGGCGCGTACGCCGACCTGCCGGAACCGGTGGCCCGGCTGGCCTCCGCGGCCGGCATTCCCGAGGAAGCGATCGGCGCGATCGTGCTGCGCGGCGACACCATCCTCGTCTCGAACGAGGCCGAGCGGCCGATGCTGCCCGCGTCGACGATGAAAGTGGTCACCGCCATCGTCGCGCTGGACGAACTCGGCCCCGCGTTCCGCGCCCGCACCGAACTGCGCAGCAAGGGCGACATCGTGCAGGGCACGCTGAAAGGCGACCTGCTGGTGCGCGGCGGCGCCGACCTGGACTTCGACGAGGATGCGCTGGTCCACCTGCTGGAGCGCCTGCGCGCCCAAGGCGTGCACAGGATCGCGGGCGACCTGGTGCTGGACCGCCAGCTGTTCCAGCCGCCCCGTGCCGACGTGGGCAGGCCGCAGTTCGACGAGGCTCCGGAAGCGTATTACAACGTGATTCCCGACGCGCTGCTGCTGAACATGAACCTGCTGACGGTGGACATGGATTCGCACGGCAATGGCGCCGTGAAGGCGGCGATCCTGCCGGAGCTGGAGCGCGTCGACGTGCGTTCCAGCCAGGCGCTGGTGAATGCCGATTGCGGCGCCTGGGAAGACGGCTGGAAGCCGCCCACCGTGGCCAGGGAAGGCGAACGGCTGACCGTCACCCTGCACGGTACCTTCCCCCGCAACTGCAGGCAGAGCTACCGCATCAACGTGCTCGATCGCGACGATTACGCGGACCGCCTGTTCCGCGCCACGTGGAAGCGGCTGGGCGGCACCATTGCCGGCAGGACGCGCACGGTGGGCCTGGCCGAGCACACGTCCACGCTGGCCGCCGCCGCCGCGGCGCAGGGCGCGATCGGCAGCACCGACGGCACCTTGCCGGCCGCATCGCCGGTCGCATCGTCGTCCGACGTCGACGCCGACGGCACGCGCCTGCTGGCGCAGCACGTTTCCCGGGCGCTGCCGGAGCTGGTGCGCGACACGATGAAGGTGTCGGACAACGCGTGGGCCAGGACCCTGTTCCTGTCGCTGGGCAGCCTGCAGGGCGACGAAACGCTGGGCAGCCGCCCGCTGCCGGCGGGCCAGCGGCTGGCGATGCTGCTGGCGGCAAACCATGGCGATACCTCGATGCCGACCACCACGCAGGCACGCGCCGAGGCGGTAGTGCGCGACTGGTTCAAGCGGCATGGCATCGACACCAGCGGCATGGTGGTGGAAAACGGTTCCGGCCTGTCGCGCATCGAGCGGCTGCGCCCCGTGCAGCTGGCCGCCGTACTGGCAGCCGCCGAGGAATCGCCGTGGGCGCCGGAATTCCAGGCCAGCCTGCCGATCGTCGGCATCGACGGCACGATGAAACGGCGCCTGAAAAACAGCGAGGCCGCATCGCGCGCCCGCATCAAGACCGGCACCCTGAACAATGGCGTGGCAGTTGCCGGCTACGTGCCGGACGCCAATGGCGAGCAGTGCATCGTCGTCGCCATCATCAACCACGACAACGTCGACCGCGCCGCCGCCCGCGGCATCGTCGACGCGCTGATCGACTGGACCGCCAACAGCAGCGCCGCCGCGCCGATGTAACAAGCCAAAACCGGGGACGTACCCTTGTTTAGAGGAAAAACTAGGGACGTACCCTTGTTTTTAGGCATTAATTGAAAAACTAGGGACGTACCCTTGTTTTTAGGCAATTAATTGAGGATGGCACACATGCGCGAAAGCCGGGCTTCAGGTGAAGTTTCCTCTAAACAGGGGTACGTCCCCAGTTTTTCGGGTTATAGCACCCGGAGGTAGCTGGCGCGTACGGCCTCGCGGTCGCCGCAGTCGAAATGCCACCATTCGCTGTTGATGCCCACGAAGCCGGCGCCGAACATGGTGTCGCGCAGCAGTTGCCGGTTGGCGGCCTGCTGCGCGGTCAAGCGGCCCGCGGCGAGCATTGCCGGTTCCAGCGCCGGGTGCGACAAGTCGGTCATGTCATCGAAACCGGTACCCATGTCGAGCTCCCGGCCATCCTCGTCGACGATCGTCACGTCGACCGCCATGCCATACGAATGGATCGAGCCGCGCGCCGGATCGGCCAGGTACATGCGCAGCCCGGTGCCGGCCAGCGCTTCCCATAGCAGTTCCTGCACGCGATGCGGCCGCAGCGCGTCGAGGATCCGCAGCGTGCGGCCGGGCTGGCGCGCCGCAAGCCATGCCGCGGCACGCTCGACCGCCTGCGCCGCCTCGCGGTGCAGCCAGGCGCAATCGAGCGGCGAGTAGAGGTCGCGGCCGATGAAGTTATGCGGCGTCGCATAGCGCAGGTCGATGCCGATGCCGGCGATCGTCGACAGGTGCCGGTAGTCCGGGTGAGCCGGTACCTGCTCGCTGGTGATCGTACGCGTCATGGTGCCCCTTCCGTGGGACGGTCAGGATGGGAGATGCGCCGCCACGGCCCGGTGCCTCAGGACGTGGCAGCCCTGGCGGCGGCCGGCGCCGCTGGCGATACCGGCTTCGGTGCCGGCTTCGGCGCCGTCAGCACTTCCAGGATCGCCGCGCTTTCCGCATCCGGCCAGCCATCCCAGTTGGCCTGCCGGTACTTGGTCTGGAATGCCACCAGCACGTTGTGCGTGGCCTGGTCCAGCACGCCGGTGTTCGGTACCTCGTAGCCGTGCTGCGCCAGCTTTTTCTGGAACCACGCGATATCCGGCATGGCCGCCTCGAAGCGCGCCTTGTGCTGCGCCACGGCGTTCGCGTCCGGCCACAGGATCAGGCCCGCGTCGGCCAGCTGCTTCCACGGGAACAGCGGGCCGGGGTCCTGCTTGCGCTGCGGGGCGATGTCCGAGTGGGCCAGGATGTTTTCCGGGGCCACGTTGTGGCGCTTGGCCAGGTCTTTCAGCAGCGGGATCAGCTGGTCGATCTGCGCCTGCGGGAACGGGTGGTACTGGCGGCGGCCATCGGGCGTCAGCGTGAATCCCGGGTTGACGATCTCGATGCCGATCGAGCTGTTGTTCAGGCTCGTGAAGTTCTTCCAGCTCGACAGGCCGGCATGCCAGGCCGCGTTCTTCTCGTCCACCAGCGCATAGAACTTCGGCTGCGGCTCATCGGTCAGCAGGTAGTGCGCACTGACTTCCCGCTCCGTCAAGATCATGATCGAGCGCTGCAGGTCCGACACGGTGTAGTGCAGCACGATGAAGCGCACGCGGCTCGCCTGGCCCTTCGACGTCAGCGAATGATCGACCTTGTACGGCGGTGCCGGGGGCGTGGTGGCGCAGCCGGCCAGCGCGGCGGCGAACAGGGTGGCAAGGAGGATTTTCTTCATCGTGTCAGGGTTGAGCATTCGTTGGTTCGGGCCGGATGGCCAGGCGCGCGGCTGCCTCGTGCGGCCGCACTGTTCTTTGTTCGAGCGACAACGTCGCCGGTAACGCCGCGCGCATCGCCTGCGCGATCGACGGATGCAGCGCCGCCGCCCGGCCCGACAGCACGATGGGCCGCACGCCGAAGCGCGCCGCCAGCGCCTGCCCCAGCCGGGCCAGTTCGATGCCGGCCTGGCGCAGGATCTCGCGTGCCTCGGCATCGTCGTCCGCGCTGCGCGCCACGGCCAGCGCCAGCTGCCCGATCTCGCCCCGTTCGCGCGTGTAGATGAACTGCCGCGAAAACGACCAGTCGCTGCCGCCCACATGATCGAACACGGCGTGCGCCAGCGGCGAATCGCGCCACGCGCCCGGCTGCTCGTCCTCGCGGCGCCAGATGCGGCGCATCGCTTCGCGCGCGATCCAGAATCCGCCGCCGCCATCGTCGAGCACCACGCCGCGGCCGCCGGCGCGGTGCAGCATGCCTTCCTCGTCGATGAACGCGGCGATCGAGCCGGTGCCCGCGTAGACCAGGTAGCCGCCGCCCGGTTCGAACGCGTCGCGGCAGGCGATCTCGATATCGTTGCACAGGCTGATGTCCTGCGGCGCCACGCCGAGCAGTTCGGCCAGCCAGCCGGTCAGCACTGGCGCATCGCCGCCAAAGCCCGTCAGCCCGGCGTTGACGCGGCGCGGCCGGCCATGCGCCGGCGCCGCATCCAGGACGTCGCGCGCCAGCGCTTCGAAGGTGGCGCGCAGCCGCGCCCTGCCGTCCGCGCTGGCCATTTGCAGCGCGGACAATCCGGCCACCTGCCCCTCGGCCACGATGGTGCCGGCGGCATCGGCCAGGGCCCAGCGGGTCTGCGTGCCGCCCGCGTCGATGCCGAGACCGGTGCCCATCGCGTCTCCTACACTTTCGCGCTGGCGCGCGCGCTCTCGTTGCCGACGCGGTCGACGGCCGTGACGACCACCGCGCGCGCCGGCACGCCGGCCAGGTCGCGCAGCAGCACCTCGTTTTTCGTTGCCGGCATGACGGTAAAGCGCCACTCGTCGCCGTAACGGGCCCAGATCGCATAGGTCACGGCATTCTTCGCGGTCCCCAGTGCCACCGCCAGGCCGTTCTCGCCCCGCTTCACTGCCACCGTCGGCGCCTCTGGCGCCCGGTCGCCCAGCCACGGCGACGCCGGTACCAGCGCGGCGCTCTGGTAGCTCTGCGTCTTCAGCCGGTCGTACAGCCCGCCGCGGTTCTGCATCAGCGGCGCGATCGAGAAGTGCACGTGGCCCTGCGCCGCCGGGCGGCTGCGCGTGACGTCGATCTGCTGCACGATCTCGTCCGGGCCGAACGGTTTCGCGGAACCGTCGGCGGTGCGGCTGGTGAACAGGCCCGGCCACACATGGCGGCCATGCGTATTCTGCGCCAGCCAGTAGTCGAGCAGCACCGGATAGGCTTGCGGCGCCTGCGCGATCGGCCAGTACAGCTGCGGCGCCAGGTAATCGAGCCAGCCCTTCTGCAACCACAGTTCGGCATCGGCATACAGCTTGTCGTACTGCGAAAAACCGGCAATGCCGCGCGGCCGGCGGTCCGGGCGGCCGATGCCGAACGGACTGATGCCGAACTTGACCCATGCTTTTTCGCGGCGGATGCCCAGGTAGATCCGTTCAATCAGCCGGTCGACGTTCTGGCGCCGCCACGATGAACGGTCGAGCGTGCCGCCGCCGCGCACGTAGCGCTGCCACGACGGCTCGTCCGGGAACGGCAGCTCCGGCTTCTGCCACGATGGCGCATCGAGCGCCGCGGCCTCGCCGCCCGAATTGGCCGGCGCCTCGATCGGGTAGGGATAGAAATAATCGTCGATGTGCACGCCGTCGATGTCGTAGCGGCGCACCACGTCGAGGATCACGTCCAGCGTGCGCTGCGCGGCCGCTTCCTCGCCCGGGTCCATCCACAGCAGCTTGCCGTACGTCTTCACGGCCTGCGGATTGGTGTTGGCGAAATGGTCTTTCGCCAGCGGCGTGCGGGCGGCCGCATGGCGCGCGCGGTAGGGATTGAACCAGGCATGCAGTTCCATGCCGCGGGCATGCGCCTGGGCGATCCAGAACTGCAGCGGATCCCACATCGGCGACGGCTCCTTGCCCGAACGGCCGGTCATGAATTCGGACCAGGGTTCCAGTTTCGACGGATAGATCGCATCCGCGCTGGGGCGCACCTGCAGCACGATCGCGTTCAGGTTCAGCGCCTTGGCCCGGTCCAGGATGGCGATCGCTTCCGCCTGCTGCTTGGCGGGCGGCGCGTTGCTGCGGCTGGGCCAGTCGATGTTGGCGACGGTCGATACCCACGCGGCACGGAACTCGCGCGGCGCGGCGGGCGGCTCGTTCCCCGTGTAGCGCGGCGGTTCGGGATGCGGCACCGGGCCGGCCGCATCGGGACCGGCGGCGGGCGCCTCGGGGCGCGTCGGGGATGTCGAGCATGCGCTCATGATTGCCGCCAGCACGCCGGCGCTGCCGGCGGAAAGCAAAAGCCGCTTGTTACGATCGAAAGCCAAGGCCACTCCTGTCAAAATAGCGGCGATATTGTAATCCCAGCCGGCGCGGGAGCCGCGCCCTGATCAGTTCCGCCCGAATTGCGGATCGATCTTCACCAGCGCCGTCATCGCGAACGCCGGGATCGTCGCCAGGCATGCCCAGATGAAGAAGTGCGGGTAGCCCATGATCTCCTGCAGGTAGCCGCTGGCCATCTGCGGCACCATCATGCCGAGCGCCATGAAGCCGGTGCAGATCGCGTAATGCGCCGTCTTGTGCTCGCCCTCGCACACCATGATCATGTACATCAGGTAGGAAGCAAAGCCGAAGCCGTAGCCGAACTGCTCGACCGCCATCGCCACCGTGATCAGGCCGATATTGTCGGGCTGCGCCTGCGACAGGTAGACGAACACGAGGCCCGGCAGGTGCAGGATGAACGCCATCGGCCACAGGCAGCGCTTCAGGCCGAAGCGCGCGATGGCCAGGCCGCCCAGCAGGCCGCCCACCGTCAGCGCGATGATGCCGACGGTGCCATAGACAAAACCGACTTCCGTGTTGTCCAGCCCCAGGCCGCCCTCGGCGACCGGATCGAGCAGGAACGGCACCGCCATCTTCAGCAGCTGCGACTCGCCCAGGCGGAACAGCAGCAGGAAGCCGAGGATCCTGAGGATCCCCTCCTTGCGGAAGAAGGCGGCGAAGGTGAGGAAGAATTCGGCGAAGGGATTGCCTTTCAGGCGCGCCGGCGCATCCGCGGCGGGGCGCGGCAGCATGAAGAAATGCCAGGCGCACAGCAGCGCGAACACGCCCCCGAGCAGGCCGAACACCACGGACCACGCGGTGCGCGGATCGCCGGTGCGGGTGATCAGGATGCCGGCCAGCGCCACCAGCGCACCCTGCCCGGTGATGTTGGCCAGCCGGTAGAACGTGCTGCGCACGCCCACATAGGCGGCCTGCTCCTTCTGCTGCAGGGCGAGCATGTAGAAGCCGTCCGCCGCGATGTCGTGCGTGGCGGACGAAAAGGCCATCAGCCACAGCACCGCAAGGCTCACCTGGAAGAACGCGGGCATGTGGGTGGTGAAGGCCACCAGTGCCAGCGCCACGCCGACCACGCCTTGCAGCACAACGGTCCACTGCCGCTTGGTGCCGAACATCTCGACGACCGGCGCCCACAGCGGCTTGATCACCCACGGCAGGTACAGCCACGATGTATAGAACGCGATGTCGGTATTGGAGAAGCCGGTGTTCTTGTACATCACCAGCGACAGGGACATGACGGCGAAATAGGGAATGCCCTGGCCGAAGTAGAGGGTGGGCACCCACCACCAGGGACTGCGCTGCACAGCTTTCATTACATCCTTGCGATCGTTACGGCGTGGCGAATTAGTTCGAGACAAGCGGCACGAGGCGGCGCGGCACGAGGCAGCGCGGCACCGGGCAGGGAGGCATCGGGCCGGCCGGCAAACATGGTGCTGGATCAGCCATTGAGCGCCCCGCGCACGCTGCCTGCCGCTCGTGCCAGCAGGCTTTCGGCCTGCGGCACCGGCACCTGTTTCAGCAGTGCCACGATGGCCACCTTGACGTGGAAGCCGCACGCCTCCAGCACGGCCCGCGCGGCGGCTTCGTCCGCCCCGGTCGCATGCACCGTGAGGCGCACCGTGCGCGCGAACAGCTTGGCGTTGGTGGGCTTCAAGTCTACCATCAAGTTCCGGTACACCTTGTGCAGCCGGACCATGATGGCACTGGAAATCGTGTTCAGCGCGATCTTCTGCGACGTGCCGGCTTTCAGGCGCGTGCTGCCCGAAATGACTTCGGGGCCGGTATCGAGAACGATGCCGACATGCGCTTCGTCGGCCACCGGCGAATGCGTGTTGTTGGCGATGCCGACCGTCAGCGCGCCGGCCTCGCGGGCAGCGTGCAGGGCGCCCAGCACGTACGGCGTGCCGCCCGACGCGGCAAGCAGCAGCACCACGTCGTTCGCGGTGGGCGCCACCGACAGGAGATCGCGCGCTCCCTGCGCGCGGTCATCCTCGGCCCCTTCGGCGGCAACGAACATCGCGCCTTCTCCGCCCGCCAGCAGCGCCACCGCGCGCTCGCGCGGCCAGGAAAAGGTGGGATACAGCTCCACGCTGTCGAGCACACCGAGCCGGCCGGACGTGCCGGCTCCCACGTAGATCAGGCGCCCGCCCGCCGCGATGCGCGGCACCGCGGCATCGATTGCCGCGGCCAGCTGGGGTGCCGCCGCACGCACCGCCTGCACGGCACCGAACTGGTCGTCGACGAACGCCGCCACCAGTTCGGAAACCGGATACTGGTCCAGCTGCGGGTGTTCGCTGCTCGGGGTTTCGGTTTTCAGCATGCACCCAGTGTAATGCGAAACCGCTCAACCGCGCCGCATCTCGGCCACGAAATCGTAGTGATCGCTGCGGCAATAAGAGTGGGTCAGCTCGACCGCTTCGCCGTTCTCCAGGTAGGCGATACGGGTGATGAACAGCACGGCGTGGCCTTCCGGCACGTCGAGCTGCCGTGCCAGCTCGGCCGGCGCGTTCATCGCACGGATGTGCTGCAGCGCGCGCACCGGCGGCTTGCCGACGCTCTCGAGGTACTGGTACAGCGAATCGCCCACCGCGGCCGGGTCGGGCACCACGGTGGCCGGCAGCACGCTGACTTCATAGGCCATCGCCACGTCGTCCGCGAGACGCAGCCGTTCCAGCCGCGCCACGCGCGTGTTCGGCGACAGGGCAAGGCTCATCTGCTCGTCCGCGCCGGCGATGACGAGTTCGCGCCGCAGCCAGCGCGAGCCCGGCTTGTAGCCGCGCTGCTGCAACTGTTCGGAAAAACTGGACAGGTTCGACAGCGGCTGCTCGATGCGCGGCGCGATGTAGTTGCCGGAGCCCCGCTTGCGCACGACGAGGCCCTGATCCACCAACTGGTCGATGGCCTTGCGCGCCGTGACGCGCGAGACATTCAGCTGCTCGGACAGCGTGCGTTCGGACGGCAGCGCCTGGTCCACCTGGTAGCGGCCCGCGCGCACGTCGTCGGTCAGCTTGCGCGCGATCTGCATGTACAGCGGCGATGTATCGGGCTTGGAGCCTTCAGGCTTCGAACCCTCGCGCTGCTGGACGGCGGGTTCCTGGGCTTGCTGCAAAATCATGACAATTCTCCTATACCTTCTAGTTTAACGGCGAAGGACAATGCCCGCTTCTTTCGTCCCGTGCGGATCGGCACAGGACGTTTTTCTGCTTCCGAAATGGCAGCCCGTGCCGCCCCGACAAGAGGTTACAAATGAAGCTGTTCCCAATCATCGCCGCCGTGTTTCTCGCTGCCGGCATTGCCTGCTCAGGCACGGCCGGCGCGGCCAGTCTCGATCCCGACCATTACCTGCTGTCGAAGGAGGTCATGAAGAAGATGAAGGCCATCGAGGTCGAACTGGAAAAATCCGGTCATCAGTCGGACAGCGGCGACGACGACGACGACGATAGTCCCGGCAGGCGCGGGAACAAGGGCAGGGATAAGGGCAAGGACGACAACCCGACTCCCGAGGAACTGGTGCGCGAGATCGAACAGGACAAGGTGGCGATGGCCGCATTGCACCGCCACGGCCTGACGAGCCGCGACTATGCGCTGACTTCGTTCGCGATGCTGCACGCTGGCTTCTACGTGATGTTCGAGGAATCGATGGACAGGAAAGGCGCCGCCGACATGCTGGCCAGGTTCACCAGGGAACAGCGCGCCAACGTGGCTTTCGTGCGGGCCATGAATCTCGAGAAAAAGAAGTAATCCGCAGGGATTGCGTGGCGGGCAAGGTGTCGGCGAGGACCGGCGGCCGCCGCAGCTAATGTGACGGGATCGGCAACGGGGTGGGCAGCGGGGCGCGGCACATCGTATCCTGCCGGGATATCCCTCACCCAGAACGGATTACGGCAGCATGCAGAGCAAAGAACACCAGGTGGTGGTCATCGGCGGCGGGGTCGTCGGCCTTGCTTCGGCCTGGTGGCTGCTGGAAGCGGGCTTTCGCGTCGCCCTGCTCGAGCGGGCCGCCGCGGTCGGCAACGGCGCCAGCTACCGCAATGGCGGGCAGCTGAGCTATCGCTACGTGGCGCCGCTGGCCGATGCCGGCGTGCCCTGGAAGGCGCTGCAATGGATGTTCCAGGAAGCGGGCCCGCTGCGCTTCAAGCCGGAAGCGGACCTGCGCCAGTGGCGCTGGCTCTGGCGCTTCCTGGCCAACTGCAACGCCGCCAGCAACCGGCGCACCACCGCCACGCTGCTGGAGCTGGGAGAGCACAGCCGGCGCATGATGGCGCAGCTGGCGGCGGCGGTGCCGCTGGCGGAATTCGGCTGGCGCGATGCGGGCAAGCTTGTCGTCTACCGCTCGCGGGCATCGTTCGATGCGGCCGTGGCCAGGGCCGGCCCGGAAAACAGCCGCCGCGTGCTGAGCGGCGCCGAAGCCGCCGCACTGGAGCCTGCGCTGGCCGCGCTGGCGCCCCGGCTCGCCGGCGGCATCTTCAATGCCGGCGAGGCGGTGGCCGATTGCCATGCCTTCTGCGTGGCGCTGGAACGGCGCCTGCAGGCGCATCCCCGCTTCGATGGCGTCATCCACGCCGAGGCGACTTGCCTGTTCACGGAAAACGGCAGGGTCTCGGCGGTGCAGACGGATACCGGCTGGGTGACAGGCGAACATTTCGTGCTGGCGGCCGGCATCCAGAGCCGCGGCCTGGCCGCCACCGCCGGCATCGACCTGCCGCTGTATCCGCTGAAGGGCTACAGCCTGACCGCGCCGATCGGCGCGCAGCACACGGCTCCCGAGATCAGCGTGACGGACTTCGAACGCAAGACGCTGTACGCCCGCATCGGCGACCGGCTGCGCGTGGCGGCAATGGTCGACATGGTTGGCGAAGACTCCTCGCTGGACGCGCGCCGCGTGGCCGGCCTGGCGCGCCTGGTGCGTGAAACGATGCCCGCCGCCGCCGACTACGCGCGCCTCGAACCATGGGCCGGCCTGCGCCCCGCCACCCCGAACAGCGCCCCGCTGCTCGGCCCCACCCGGCACGGCAACCTGTGGCTGAACGTCGGCCACGGCCCCCTCGGCTTCACCTTCGCCTGCGGCACCGCCGCCCTGCTCGCCGACCTGATGACCGGCCGCCCCACCCCGTTCCCCCTCGGCTTCCTCGCCTGGCCCCGATGATAAAACTGGGGACGTACCCTTGTTTCCAGGAAAACTGGGGACGTACCCCTGTTTTACGGAAACCTCTGCCGCCATACCGCAGTGCGGCCACTTGCCGCATTGCTATTGCCTATAAACAGGGGTACGTCCCCAGTTTTGGAGCAACTTTTTGTGGTGCGAGCGGGGCCGGGGCGATATGGCGGATAATGTCGCCTTTCCATTGTCCGACCTGCCATGTCCAAGACGAAGATCCCGGCGGGGTGCCCTTGCGGCGGCGGGCCGTCGCTGGCGGCGTGCTGCGGCCCGTACATTGACGGCAGCGCGCTGCCGGCCACGGCCGAGCTGCTGATGCGCTCCCGCTACACCGCCTACACGCTGAAGAATGAGCCCTACCTGCTGGCGACCTGGCATCCCAGCACCCGTCCGACCGAACGCATCGTCGATCCGGACGAGCCGTTGCAATGGCTGGGACTTGAGGTAAAATCGACTTTACGTTTACGTCAACGTAAAGCAGATTTCGCCGGCCAGGATCATCCGGACCAGGACTATGTGGAATTCGTGGCCCGCTTCCGCCAGCACGGCAAGGGCCAGCGGCTGCACGAGATCAGCCGCTTCCTGCGCGAGCCCGACCCGAGCCTCGGCGGCACGCCGCGCTGGTTCTACGTCGACGGAGATTTTCCGACCAAAGAATAAAGGGACACCGCATGCCGCACATCGACAGCAAACTCAATCCGCGCAGCGAAGACTTCCGCGCCAACGCCGCCGCCATGGAGGCGCTGGTGGACGACCTGCGCGCCCGTGTCGCGAAAGTGGCCGAGGGCGGTGGCGCGGTGGCCAGCGCGAAGCACACCGCGCGCGGCAAGCTGCTGCCGCGCGAGCGCGTGCGCCTGCTGCTCGATCCCGGCACGCCCTTCCTCGAATTCTCGCAACTGGCCGCGTATGACATGTACGACGGCGCCGCGCCGTCGGCCGGCATCATCACCGGCATCGGCCGTGTGTCGGGCCAGGAATGCGTCATCGTCTGCAACGACGCCACGGTAAAAGGCGGCACCTATTACCCGATCACGGTGAAGAAGCACCTGCGCGCCCAGGAAATCGCCGAACAGAACCGGCTGCCGTGCATCTACCTCGTCGATTCCGGCGGCGCCAACCTGCCGAACCAGGACGAGGTCTTTCCCGACCGCGACCACTTCGGCCGCATCTTCTACAACCAGGCCAACCTGTCCGCGCAGGGCATCCCGCAGATCGCCGTCGTCATGGGTTCCTGCACGGCCGGCGGCGCCTACGTGCCGGCGATGAGCGACGAATCGATCATCGTCAAGGAGCAGGGCACGATCTTCCTGGGCGGCCCGCCGCTGGTGAAGGCGGCCACCGGCGAAGTGGTCACCAGCGAAGACCTGGGCGGCGGCGACGTGCACACCCGCCTCTCGGGCGTGGCCGATCACCTGGCACAGAACGACACCCACGCCCTGGCGCTGGCCCGCAACATCGTCTCGCACCTGAACCGGCAGAAACCGCCAACCGCCATGCGCGAGGCCGTCGAACCACGATATGCGCCGGAAGAACTGTACGGCGTGATCCCCGTCGACACCCGCAAGCCGTTCGACATCCGCGAAGTCATCGCCCGCATCGTCGACGGCAGCGAGTTCGACGAGTTCAAGGCCCGCTACGGCACCACGCTGGTGTGCGGCTTCGCCCACATCCATGGCATGCAGGTGGGCATCATCGCCAACAACGGCATCCTGTTCTCGGAATCGGCGCTGAAGGGTACCCACTTCATCGAGCTGTGCTGCCAACGCAAGATCCCGCTGGTCTTCCTGCAGAACATCACCGGTTTCATGGTCGGCCGCAAGTACGAGAACGAAGGCATCGCCCGCAATGGCGCCAAGATGGTGACGGCGGTGGCCACCGCCGCCGTGCCGAAATTCACCGTGATTATCGGCGGCAGTTTCGGCGCCGGCAATTACGGCATGTGCGGCCGCGCCTACTCGCCGCGCTTCCTGTGGATGTGGCCGAACGCCAGGATCTCGGTGATGGGCGGCGAGCAGGCCGCGTCCGTGCTGGCCACCGTGAAGCGCGACGGCATCGAGGCAAGGGGCGGACAATGGTCGCAGGACGAGGAAGCCGCGTTCAAGCAGCCGATCAAGGAACAGTATGAACACCAGGGCCACCCGTACTATGCCAGCGCGCGGCTGTGGGACGATGGCGTCATCGACCCGGCCGATACCCGCATGGTGCTCGGCCTGGGCCTGTCGGCGGCGCTGAACGCCCCGATTCCCGACACGAAGTTCGGTGTCTTCCGCATGTAAGGAACCAAGCATGAACTACGACACCCTCACCCTCGACACGGCCGGCGCCATCGCCACGGTCACGCTGAACCGTCCCGAAGTACGCAATGCGTTCAACGAACAGTCGATCGCCGAGCTGACGGCCGCCTTCGCGGCGCTAGGCCAGGTCGACGGCATCCGCGCCATCGTGCTGGCCGCGAGCGGCACGGCCTACTGCGCCGGCGCGGACCTGAACTGGATGAAGAAGATGGCGGGCTACTCGGAAGACGAAAACCGCGCCGACGCCATGCAGCTGGCGACCATGCTGCGCACCATTCATGCGTGCCCGAAACCGGTGGTGGCGAAAGTGCACGGCGACTGCTTCGGCGGCGGCGTGGGCCTGGTGGCCGCCTGCGATATCGCGATCGCCGCCGAGGATGCGCGTTTCTGCCTCAGCGAGGTGAAGCTGGGCCTGATCCCGGCCACCATCTCGCCGTATGTCATCAAGGCGATGGGGGAGAATGCCGCGCGGCGCTACTTCCTCACCGCCGAACGTTTCAATGCCAGGGAAGCGCTGCGCATCGGCTTCGTGCACGAACTGGCCACCGCCGCGTCGCTCGATGGCCAGGTGGCCGCCGTGGCCAGCGCGCTGGCCGCCAACAGCCCGAACGCCGTGCGCGAAGCCAAGGGGCTGGTGCGCGAGATCGCCGGCCAGCCCGTCACGGATGCGCTGGTGGCCGATACCGCGCACCGCATCGCGCACGTCCGCGCATCGAGCGAAGGCCGTGAAGGCGTGGCCGCCTTCCTCGAGAAGCGCAAGCCTTCCTGGCTCACCTGATTTTTGGAGTTTCAGTTTTGACAGATCAAACCAGCGACTGGGTGTCGCGCAGCCTGAACAGCGTATGGCACCCATGTACCCAGATGCAGCACCACGAGACTGTACCGCTGATTCCCGTCAGCCATGGCCGCGGCGCCTGGCTGTACGACCATGACGGCCGGCGCTACCTCGACGCGATCAGTTCGTGGTGGGTCAACCTGTTCGGCCACGCCAACCCGCGCATCAACGCGGCGCTGCGCGACCAGCTGGACAAGCTGGAGCACGCGATGCTGGCCGGCTTTACCCATGAGCCGGTGATCCGCCTGTCGGAACGTCTGTCCGCGCTGACCGGCGGCGTGCTGGGGCACGCGTTCTACGCGTCGGACGGCGCCTCGGCCGTCGAGATCGCGCTGAAGATGAGTTTTCATTCCTGGCGCAACGCCGGCCGGCCAGCAAAGCAGGAATTCGTCTGCCTGCAGGGCAGCTACCACGGCGAAACGATCGGCGCGCTGGCGGTCACCGACGTGGCGCTGTTCAAGGATGCCTACGGCCCGCTGCTGCGCGCCACGCAAACCGTGATGTCGCCGGACGCGCGCCAGGCCCGCGATGGCGAAACGGCGCAGGACGTGGCACGCCGCGCCGCGGCGGACGTGCAGCGCCTGTTCGAAGAGAAAGCGGACAGGATCGCCGCCATCATCATCGAGCCGCTGGTGCAGTGCGCGGCCGGCATGGCGATGCACGATCCCCTGTACCTGCAACTGGTGCGGGAGCTGTGCGACAAGCATGAAGTACACCTGATCCTCGATGAAATCGCGGTCGGCTGCGGCCGCACCGGCACCTTCTTCGCCTGCGAACAGGCCGGCATCTGGCCGGACTTCATCACGCTGTCGAAGGGCATCAGCGGCGGCTACCTGCCGCTGTCGCTGGTGCTGACGAAGGACCAGGTCTACCAGGCCTTCTACAGCGCGGACATCACGCGCGGCTTCCTGCACTCGCACTCGTACACCGGCAACCCGCTGGCATGCCGCGCGGCGCTGGCCACGCTCGACATTTTCGAAGAAGACAATGTGCTGGAAACGAACCGCGCCCGTGCCGCCACGCTGGGCACGGCGATGGCCCCTCTTGCCGATCACGCGCGCGTAAAAAACCTGCGCCAGCGCGGCATGATCCTGGCATTCGATGCGACAGATGTGGACAAGACGTTCTCGCGCCGCTTCTTCGCCAACGCCACGCGCAACGAACTGCTGCTGCGCCCGATCGGCTCGACCGTGTACCTGATGCCGCCGTACATCCTCGACGACGAGGAAATCGCCGGCCTGGCCGCGCGCACCCGGGCCGTCTTCGAACAAACACTGGCGGAAGCATCATGAAGTTACTGGACCAGCTCGCGGCCAACCTGGATGCGCTGCGCGAACAAAGCCTGATCCGCACGCGCCGCACGGTCGATACGCCATGCGGCCCGCGCGTGACGGTGGACGGCCGCGAACTGCTGGCCTTCTGCAGCAATGACTACCTGGGCCTGGCCGCGCATCCGGCCGTGACGGCCGCGCTGCGCGAAGGCACCGAACTGTATGGCGCCGGCAGCGGCGCCTCGCACCTGATCAGCGGCCATGGCCGCGCCCACACCGCACTGGAAGAGCGGCTGGCCGACTTCGCCGGCCCGCACCTCGTCGATGCGCGCGCGCTGTACTTCAGCACCGGCTACATGGCCAACCTGGCGGTGCTGACGGCGCTCGCGGTGGGCGACAAGGACACGGAAATCTTCAGCGAGGCGCTGAACCATGCGTCGCTGATCGATGGCGCGCGCCTGTCCCGCAAGACGGTCAAGGTGTATCCGCACGCGAACGTCGAGGCGCTGGACGAGCTGCTGGGCACCAGCCAGGCGAGCAACAAGATCGTCGTCACCGATTCCGTTTTTTCAATGGATGGCAACCTGGCTCCGCTGCCGGCATTGCTGGCGCTGTGCGAGAAGCATGGCGCCTGGCTGGTGGTCGACGATGCGCACGGCTTCGGCACGCTGGGCGACAATGGCCGGGGCGCCCTCGAGCACTTCGCCCTGCGCTCGCCCTACCTCGTCTACATGGGTACGCTGGGCAAGGCCGCCGGCGTGGGCGGCGCCTTCGTTGCCGCCCATGCCACCGTGATCGAGACGCTGGTCCAGCGCGCCCGGCCCTACATCTTCACGACGGCGGCGCCGCCGGCGCTGGCTCACGCGCTGCTGACAAGCCTGGACATCATTGCCGGCGCCGAGGGCCGCGAGCGCCGTTCGCACCTGGCCGGTTTGGTGGCACAATGGCACGATGGCCTGCGGCTGGCACGCTGGACGGCGCTGCCATCGAAGACCGCGATCCAGCCCGTCATCATCGGCGCCAATGATGCCACGATGGCGGCCGCCGCGGCGCTGTACGAGCGCGGCATCTGGGTCGGCGGCATCCGTCCCCCCACGGTGCCGGCCGATTCGGCACGGCTGCGCGTTACGCTGTCCGCCGGCCATTCGGCAGCGGAGGTAGCGCGGCTGCTCGACAATATTAACGAAGTCAACGCCCACATGGAAAGGAACCGAGATGGCGCTTGAAGACCCGGTGATCGCTCCAGTACAGGACACCGCCATTGCGGACGTCGTCGTCGAAGAGCCGAAACCCGCCGCCGCGGTGGCCGCCAGCGGCATCCCGCCCCGCTTCGCCTGCTTCGTGACCGGCACCGATACGGAAATCGGCAAGACGCTGATCTCGTCGGCCATGCTCCACGCGCTGGTGCAACGGGGCGTGAAAGCGTGCGGCATGAAACCCGTGGCGGCCGGCGCGGTATTGCGCGGCGGCGCGCTGCACAACGACGATTGCGACCAGCTGGAAGCCGCCGGCAACGTGCGCCTGCCGCAATCGATCACCACGCCGTTCCTGCTGAAGGAACCGGCCGCGCCGCATATCGCCGCCGCGCTGGAAGGCGTCGCCATCGATCCGGTGCCGATCCTGGCGTCGTATCTCGAGATCGCCGCCGCCAGCGATGCCACCGTGGTCGAAGGCGTGGGCGGCTTCCGCGTGCCGCTGACCGATACCTACGACACCGCCGACCTGGCGCAGCAGCTCGATCTGCCGATGGTGCTGGTGGTGGGCATGCGCCTGGGCTGCATCAACCACGCGCTGCTGACCGTGGAGGCGATTGCCGCGCGCGGCCTGAAGCTGGTCGGCTGGGTAGCCAATGCGCTGGAGCCCGAGATGGCGTTTGCCGATGAAAACATCGACGCGCTGGCAGAGCGCATCGGCGCGCCGCTGCTGGGCCGCGTGCCGCGCCTGACCGATGCGAGTGCCGCCGCCGCCGCCGAATACCTCGATTTCACGAGCCTGCCGAACTGGCCGGCTCACCGCAACACGAAGTAAATATTAAGGAAAACACGATGTCCCTGCATGAACCGAAAACCGTCGCCCTGCACCGCCCGACCGCCGCCATCAAGCTGCCGGAATCGGCCACGTGGCCGCGCGAGGAAGTGCTGGCCCTGTTCGAACTGCCGTTCAACGACCTGATGTTCCGCGCGCAGGAAGCGCACCGCGCCAACTTCCCGGACGGCGACGTGGAACTGGCCACGCTGCTGTCGATCAAGACCGGCGGCTGCGAAGAGGATTGCGGCTACTGCCCGCAGGCCGCACGCTACGATACCGGCGTCGAGGCCAAGAAGATCCTCGATACCGAGACGGTGCTGGAAGCGGCCAGGCAGGCCAAGGAAAACGGCGCCACCCGCTTCTGCATGGGTGCCGCATGGCGCAGCCCGAAAGAACGCGACATGGAAAAAGTCGAAACCATGGTGCGCGAAGTGAAGGCGCTGGGCCTGGAGACCTGCGCCACGCTGGGCATGCTGGAAGCGGACCAGGCCGAACGCCTGAAGGCCGCCGGCCTCGATTACTACAACCACAACCTCGACACGGCCCCCGAGTTCTACGACAACGTGATCTCCACCCGCCAGTACCAGGACCGCCTGGACACGCTGGGCCACGTGCGCGACGCCGGCCTGAAAGTGTGCTGCGGCGGCATCGTGGGCATGGGCGAAACGCGCGACCAGCGCGCCGGCCTGATCGCCCAGCTGGCGAACCTGAACCCGTATCCGGAATCGGTGCCGATCAACCACCTGGTGCAGGTGGAAGGCACGCCGCTGCACGGCCTGGACCGCCTCGATCCGCTGGAATTCGTGCGTACCATCGCCGTGGCCCGCATCACGATGCCGAAAGCGCGCGTGCGCCTGTCCGCCGGCCGCCGCGAACTGGGCGAAGCCGTGCAGGCCATGTGCTTCATGGCCGGCGCCAATTCGATCTTCTACGGCGACAAGCTGCTGACCACCGACAACCCGGAAGCGAACGACGACCGCGCGCTGCTGGCCAAGCTGGGCCTGCCCACGCGCGCCGCCATGCTGGAGTCGGTGCAGAAGGAAGCCTGCGGCTGCTGAGTAAAACCGCCAGCGCCCCGGCAGAGGGCGCGGCCCCCGGGTTGCCATCATCGGTACAGGCCACAAGCCTCCGTCAAACGCTCCACGAGAGCAAGCAGCACCCCGTTGCATGAGCGCGGCCGGACCTGCGTGTCCGGACCCGTGATCTGCTCCTGGAGCCCATAAGAACAGGGAGACACTCGATGTTCAAGAAAATCCTGATTGCCAACCGCGGCGAGATCGCCTGCCGCGTAGCTGCCACCGCCCGCAAGATGGGCATCCGCACCGTTGCCGTGTACTCGGAAGCCGACGCCAATGCAAAGCACGTGGCGGTCTGCGACGAAGCCGTGCTGCTGGGCCCCGCGCCTGCCAAGGAAAGCTACCTGTGCGGCGACAAGATCATCGCCATCGCGCTGGCCACCGGCGCGCAGGCGATCCATCCCGGCTATGGCTTCCTGTCCGAAAACGCGGAATTCGCGGAAGCCTGTGCCGACGCGGGCCTGGTATTCATCGGCCCGCCCCCTGCGGCGATGCGTGCGATGGGTTCCAAGTCCGCGGCGAAATCGCTGATGGAAAAGGCCGGCGTGCCGCTGGTGCCCGGCTACCATGGCGACGAGCAGGATGCCTCCTTCCTGCAGCGCGAAGCGGACCGCATCGGCTACCCGGTGCTGCTGAAGGCCTCGGCCGGCGGCGGCGGCAAGGGCATGCGCGTGGTCGACAGCGCCGCTGCATTCACCGAGGCGCTGGCTTCGTGCAAACGCGAGGCGATCAGCTCCTTCGGCGACGACAAGGTGCTGGCCGAAAAATACCTGCAGCGGCCGCGCCATATCGAGATCCAGGTGTTCGCCGACACGCACGGCAACTGCATCTACCTGTTCGAGCGCGACTGCTCGGTCCAGCGCCGCCACCAGAAGGTGCTGGAAGAAGCGCCGGCACCGGGCATGACCGACGAGCGCCGCGCGGCGATGGGCGATGCGGCGGTGGCGGCCGCGCAGGCCGTCGGCTACGTCGGCGCCGGCACCGTGGAGTTCATCGCCAACCAGGACGGCAGCTTTTATTTCATGGAGATGAACACGCGGCTGCAGGTCGAGCATCCGGTGACGGAAATGATCACCGGCACGGACCTTGTCGAATGGCAGTTGCGCGTGGCGGCCGGCGAGCCGCTGCCGAAACGGCAGGACGAGCTGAAGATCCATGGCCATGCGCTGGAAGCACGCATCTATGCCGAGAACCCCGACAAGGGCTTCCTGCCGTCGATCGGCACGCTGCGCCACCTCGACACGCCCGATGCGGTGCAGTTCGAAGTGGGCGGCACGCCGTACCAGCCGGCCGCGGTGCGCGTCGATTCGGGCGTGCGCGAGGGCGATGCGATTTCGCCGTTCTACGATCCGATGATCGCCAAGCTGATCGTCTGGGGCGCAGACCGCAAGCAGGCGCTGGCGCGCATGGCGCAGGCGCTGTCGCAATACCAGATCGTCGGCCTCGCCGGCAACGTGGCCTTCCTCAAGCGCCTGGTGGAAAGCACGGCCTTTGCCGATGCCGACCTGGATACGGGCCTGATCGAACGCAATGCCGAAACGCTGTTCCCTCCGGCGCGCTCGGTACCCGTGGCCGCGCTGGCGCTGGCCGCCGTGGCGCTGATCGAACATGAGAAAGCGCAGGCGCGCGGCACGAATGCGGGCGATCCATGGGGCCAGGCGCTGGGCTGGCGCCTGAACTCCCGCTACGCCCGCACGCTGGCGTTCCGCGACGAGGGCGGCAAGGACTACGCGCCGCAGTTCACGTACCTGCCGCACGGCTGGGAATTTTCGATCATGGGCTTGTCCGTCGACGTGGCGCTGCTGGCGCGCGACGGCGTCGACCTGTCGGTACGGCTGGGCGATGCGTCGGTGCACGGCACCGTGCGCCGCGATGGCAACACGTTCCACGTGTTTACCGGCGGCGGCCACCATGTGCTGCACTACGGCGACCCGCTGGCGCATGCCGGTGAAAGCGAGGCCGATGGCGGCCGGCTGACCGCGCCGATGCCGGGCAAGGTCGTCGCCGTGCTGGCATCCCGGGGGCAGGACGTGAAGAAGGGCGAACCGCTGGTGATCATGGAAGCGATGAAAATGGAACATACGATTGCCGCGCCGCACGACGGCACGGTGGACGAGATCCTGTATGCCGTCGGCGACCAGGTGGCGGACGGCGCGCCGCTGCTGGCCTTCCGCGCCGCCGCCTGAGGAAATGACGATGCGTATCCTGCTGTACCGCTCCGATGGCAACATCGCCCCCTGGGCCGACGATTTCGCGCGCCACCTGCCGGAGGCGCAGTGCGTGACGTGGAGCGAGGGCGAAAAGCTGCAGCCCTGCGACTACGCAGTGGTATGGGGGCCGCCCGAGGCGATGCTGCGCGAACTGGCCGAGGTGAAGGCGGTCTTCCTGATGGGCGCCGGCGCCGATGCGGTCCTGAAGCATGCCGGCGCCCTGCCCGCCCACGTGCCCATCGTGCGCCTGGGCGACGCGGGCATGGGCGTGCAGATGGGAGAGTATGTAGTGCACGCGGTGCTGCGCCACTTCCGCCGCTTCGACCAGTATGAAGACCAGGCCGCGGTCGGTGAATGGCGGCCGCTGGCCACGCACGAGCGCGAGTCGTTCAGCATCGGCGTGATGGGCGCCGGCGCCCTGGGGCAGCGTGTGCTCGATTGCCTGCGCCCGTTCGGTTTCCCGTTGCAGGTCTGGTCACGCAGCGCGAAGGATATCGATGGCGTGCGCAGTTTTGCCGGCGACGACGGGCTCGACGCCTTCCTGCGCAGCACGCGCGTGGTGGTGTGCATGCTGCCGCTGACGGAGGCCACGGCCAATATCCTGAACCGCGCCAACCTGGGCAAGCTGCCGCAGGGCGCGTATGTGATCAACGTGGCGCGCGGCGCGCACGTGTCGGAGCCGGACCTGCTGGCCTTCATCCAGTCGGGCCACATCGCCGGCGCCACGCTGGACGTATTCCGCAACGAACCGCTGCCACGGCAGCATCCGTTCTGGGACGAACCGCGCATCACGATCACGCCGCATATTTCCGCCCTCACGCTGCGCGGCGAAAGCGTGCGGCAGATCGCCGGCAAGATCGGCCAGCTGGAACGGGGCGAAGCCATCGCCGACGTCATCAACCGCGAACTGGGATATTGATTGGGGTATTCGACATGAACCTGCCGAAAAAAGTGAAGATCGTCGAGGTGGGCCCGCGCGACGGCCTGCAGAACGAAAAGGAAAACGTGCCGGCCGAGGTGAAGATCGCCCTGGTCGACCGCCTGTCCGCCGCCGGCTTCCCGAATGTGGAGGCGGCGGCGTTCGTGTCGCCGAAATGGGTGCCGCAGATGGCCACCAGCCGCGCGGTCATGGATGGCATCGCGCGCAGGAGCGGCGTGATCTACTCGGCGCTGACGCCGAACATGCAGGGCTTCGAGGCGGCGCTGGCGGCAAGGGCCGACGAGGTGGTGATCTTCGGCTCGGCCTCGGAAGCCTTCTCGCAGCGCAACATCAACTGTTCGATCGCCGAATCGATCGCCCGCTTTGCACCGGTGGCGCAGGCCGCGAAGGATCACGGCGTGCGGCTGCGCGGCAGCATCAGTACCGCGTTCGGCTGCCCGTACCAGGGCGAGGTACCGCTCGAGGCGGTGGCCGACGTGGTGGCCCGCATGCGCGACCTGGGCTGCGACGAGATCGACATCGCCGACACGATCGGCGTCGCCACCCCGCGGCACGCGCAGGCGGTGATGGCGACGGCAATCCGGGAATTTCGCGTCGATGCGCTGTCCGGCCACTTCCACGACACGTACGGGCAGGCGCTGGCCAACATCTATGCGTCGCTGGAGCTGGGGATTTCGATCTTCCACTCGTCCGTGGCCGGGCTGGGCGGCTGCCCCTACGCGAAAGGCGCGACCGGCAATGTCGCCACCGAAGACGTTCTCTACATGATGAACGGCCTGGGCATCGACACGGGCGTGGACCTGGATGCCGTGGTGGACGCTGGCGATTACATCTCGAAGTTCCTCGGGCGCAAGAGTTCCAGCCGCGCCGGCAATGCGTTATTGGCCAAGCGCCACGGCTGAAACATGACCGGGCTTGCGTCGCCGGGCCATGGCCCGACGACCAGCCATGCGGAAACGGGCTCGACAACATGAGCTCAGCCGTAACCGTCCTCAAAACCGTCCGCACAAACAAAAACCCCCGCAAGCCTAAACTTGCAGGGGTTCCTGATGAATCTTGGTCGGAGTACAAGGATTCGAACCTTGGACCCTCTGGTCCCAAACCAGATGCGCTACCGGGCTGCGCTACACTCCGAAGAAGCAAGATAATACCGCCCGAACTCGATTGCGTCAAGGGTCTCTTAAAATATTCGTTGCGGTGCTCACATAGCAAATGAGCAATATGCGAATATAAGCATCCCTGTTCCAGGACTTGGAGCCATGCAACAGACCCTGACTTACCCCAACGGCCCGCGCCGCAGCAGGCTGATAGCAGGCCTCGCCGTCTCGATCTTGCTGCACATGCTGCTGCTGGCGCTGTGGCGCACGCCCTCGTTGCCGCCAGCCCAGCTCGACGAACGGCGCTGGGCCCAGCCCATCACCCCGCCATTATCGGTACGGATCGTGCCGCCACCGCCGCGGCCTGAACCGGTCGTGCGCGCCGAGCCGCCGGCACCACCGGCAAAGCGGGACAAGGCGGACAAGCCCGCAGCCCGTCCGGCGCCGGCACGTGCCGAATCCAGGCTCGCCGAACGTATTGAGCCCGACAACGCCGAACCGCCGGCGATGACCGTGGTCCCGTCGCCGGCCGACAGCGCGCCGACCTTCGATCCGGACGCGGCGCGCGCTGCCGCCAGGGCAATGGCAAAGGACCTGGATGTGCCCTCCGGTAACTGGGTAGGAGAAAAACTGAAGAAGGAACGGGAGCTGCAGGAAACCCGCGATGCGCAGCTTGGCCGCAATATCGCGAACTCGGCGCGCGCGGACTGCAAGACCGCCTATGCCGGTGCCGGCCTGCTCGCACCTTTGATCATGCTGATGGACAAGAAGGACAGTGGCTGCAAATGGTGAAAACAGAAAAGGTGAAGACATGCTGACAATCCTCGGGAAGCTTCCTTCGATCAACGTGCGCAAGGTACTGTGGACTTGCCGCCTGCTGGAACTGGCGTACGAACTCGACCCGTGGGGCAAGGGCGAGCGCGATCCCGACGTGCCGGAATTCCTGGCGCTCAATCCGAACGCCCAGGTGCCGGTGCTGCGCGACGGCGATACGGTGCTGTGGGAATCGAACACGATCTGCCGCTACCTCGCGCACGACAGCTTCCTGCTGCCAGCGGACCGCCTGCAGCGCGCCCGCATCGAGCAATGGATGGACTGGCAGGCCACCGAACTGAATACCGCGTGGCGGGCGCCGTTCATGACGCTGCTGCGCGGCAGCACCCAGTTCAGCCCCGAAGCGGTGGCAGCCGGGGTACGCGACTGGAACGCGAAAATGACACTGCTGGACCGTCACCTGGCCCGCACCGGCGCCTTCGTGGCCGGCGATACCTTCTCGCTGGCCGACGTGGTCATCGGCGTTTCGGTGCACCGCTGGCGCGCCACGCCGATCGACCGGGTCGACTTGCCGGCAGTGGCCGCCTATATGGAGCGCCTGGCGCAAGTGCCCGGCTATGCCGAGAACTGCGGTAAGGAAACGCCATGAAGTTCATTTATAAATAATTGATCTAGCTCAATAAACTTTGACGCCCGGCTTGTTTTAATGCCGGGCATGATTTGCGAATTGTTCGAAGCGGCCGACGCGATAGCCGCCAACCTGAAGTTCCGCAGGCCGGTTCCGGTTTGCGGCGGTACCTGCCCGGCCGCGATCGACGAGTTCGACGTCAGCCTGCTGCGCGAGCGCGAGGAACTGTACCGGCTTACCTTCAACCAGGCCGCCGTCGGCATTGCCCACGTGGACGCCAGTGGGCGGCCGTTGCGTGTCAACCGCAAGTATTGCGCCATCACCGGGTACACCGAGGCGGAGCTGCAGCGGATGACCACGTGGGAGCTGACCCACCCGGACGACCGCGCGCAGGACGAAGCGCAGCAGCAGCGGCTGCGCTGCGGCGAGATCGCCGAGTATTCGCGTGAAAAACGCTACCTGCACAAGGGCGGCCATGCGGTGTGGATCAACGTCACCGTGTCGTCGCTGCTCGATGCAAATGGCGAACGGCGCTACATCACCGTGGTGGAAGACATTTCGCGCCGCAAGGGCGCCGAGGAAACTCTGTTGCGGATGGCCAGCCACGATGCGCTGACGGGTCTGCCGAACCGGCTGCTGCTGGAGGATCGGCTGTCGCACGCGATCGCGCACGCGCAGCGCACGCAGTCGCTGGTGGCGGTGATGTTCGTCGACCTCGACCGCTTCAAGAACATCAACGACAGCCTGGGGCACGATGCCGGCGACGAGGTGATCGTCGAGATCGGCCAGCGCATCGCGCGCAACCTGCGCGACACCGACACGGCGGCGCGGCAGGGCGGCGACGAATTCGTCGTGGTGCTGGGCGGCCTGGCCCATGAAGCCGCCGCCTGCACCGTCGCACAGAAGATCCTCGACACGCTGTGCCAGCCGATGCTGCTGCGCGGCCAGGAGATCTTCCCGACCGGCAGCATCGGCATCGGCCTGTACCCGCGCGATGGCAGCGATACGCCGACCCTGCTGAAGAACGCCGATACGGCGATGTACCGCGCCAAGGGCGACGGCGGCAACAAGTACCAGTTCTATGCGGACAGCATGAGCATGGACGCCCTGGACAGCCTGCGCCTCGAAGGCGCGCTGCGCCGCGCGCTCGAACGGGACGAATTCCGGCTGCACTACCAGCCCCAGGTGGACATCGCCAGCGGCGCCGTGGTGGGCGTGGAGGCACTGCTGCGCTGGCAGCCGCAACTCGGACCGATGATCGCGCCCGACGACTTCATCCCGATCGCCGAACAGACCGGGCTGATCGTGCCGATCGGCGACTGGGTGCTGGCCACCGCCTGCGCCCAGCAAAAGGCATGGCGCGACGCCGGGCTGGCGCCGCTGACGGTGAGCGTAAACCTGTCCGCCCGGCAGTTCCAGCATCGCGACCTGGTGGAACTGGTGGGCCGGCTGGTACGTGAAACCGGTTGCGATGCATCGTCCCTGGCACTGGAGATCACGGAGACGGCCGTGATGGAAAACCCGCAAGCCGCGGTGGCGATCCTCCGCCAGCTGAACGAGATGGGCGTGCGCCTGGCGATCGACGATTTCGGCACCGGCTATTCGAGCTTGGCGTACCTGAAGCGCTTCCCGATCGACAGCCTGAAGATCGACCGCTCGTTCGTGCGCGACATCACGCGCGATGCCGACGACGCGGCCATCGTCCACTCCGTGATCGCGCTGGCGCACAGCATGAAGCTGAAGGTGGTGGCCGAAGGCGTCGAGGACGCCCGCCAGCTGCAATTCCTGCGCGAGCACGGCTGCGACCAGATGCAGGGCTATTACTTCAGCAAGCCCGTGCCGCCCGCCGACATCGAAGCATTACTGCGCAAACAAACTGGGGACGTACCCTGGTTTTGAGGCAACCATTTTCCAAACCGGGGACGTACCCTGGTTTTGAGGCAACCATTTTCTGGAACAGCCCGATCGGGCACCTCCGGATGGCGAATTTCCTGAAAACAGGGGTACGTCCCCAGTTTTGCCTCAGGCTTCGTTCTTCAGCGCCAGCGCGCGGTCGTAGAGGGCGTTCTTTTTGGCGCCGGTGATCTGTGCGGCGAGGCTGGCGGCCTGCTTGACGGGCAGTTCGGCCAGCAGGATCTTCAGCACCCGCTCGGCTTCGGCCTCCTGCGCATCCGATTGCGCGGCGGCGCCTTCCAGCAGCACGACGAATTCGCCCTTCTCCCGGTGCGCATCGGCGGCCAGCCAGGCCACCGCTTCGGACAGCGGGCAGCGGTGGATTTCCTCGAACAGCTTGGTGAGTTCGCGTGCGAACACCACCTGCCGCGTGGGTTCGAACACGGCCACGAGCGATTGCGCGAACTCGGCGATGCGGTGCGGCGCTTCGTAGAACACCATCGTGGCGGTCACGTTGCGCAGCGTGCCCAGCGCGGTTTCACGCTGCTTCGGTTTCGCCGGCAGGAAGCCGACGAAGTGGAACTGGTCGTTGACCAGGCCGCTGGCCGACAGCGCCGTCACGGCGGCCGACGCGCCGGGCAGCGGCACCACGCGCAAGCCCGCCGCGCGCACCGCGTCGACGATCTTCGCGCCCGGGTCGGAAACGGCCGGCGTGCCGGCATCCGACACCAGCGCGATGCGCTCGCCGGCCTGCAGGCGCCGCACGATCGTCTCGCCCGCTTCCCTTTCGTTATGCATGTGCGCGGCCAGCAAGGGCTTGCTGATACCGAAGCGCCCCATCAGGTGCGCGGTGTTGCGCGTGTCTTCGCAGGCGACCGCGTCGACCAGCCCGAGAACGTGCAACGCGCGCAGACCAATGTCGGTAACATTGCCGATGGGAGTGGCCACTACATACAATGTTGCCGTAGGATACGTCTGGAGTGCGGTCTCGCCAAGCACCGGCAAGGCGGCGATCGGGCTGGATTCGTGAACTGTCATTGGGGGTAGGATGCTCGCTGAAAAGATCAAAACACTGCTGTTGTGCGTGGTGGCCGCGCTTTCCGTGTCCGCGTGCAGCACACCCTGCGGCAGCCCGGGGGCATTGTGCGCGCCAATCGAAAGCGTGACAAGTGCGCCGCCGCGCGTGACCGCGCCGCCCGAGAGCAAGCCGGCACCGACGCCCGAGGAATCGGCGCAGGTCGAAACGTTCGCCGTGGCGATGCCCGGCACCGTGCCCGAAGGCCAGGCCGAGGCCGCGGTACCGGGGCAGACCGTGCGCATCGGACTCATGCTGCCGCTGCGCTCCGAGGTTCTGGGCCGCGCCGCGGACGCGGTGCGCGCCGGCTTCATGGCGGCCTGGGAACGCGACCGCGCCGGTTTCGAGGTCACCGTCGTGGAAACGGGCGATGCCGCCGACGAGATCCTCTCCACCTACCAGTCCACGCTGGCACAGCAGGACATCATCGTCGGCCCGCTGGCCCGCTCCGCCGTCACGGCGCTGGCCGCCAGCCCGGCGGTGAACAAGCCCACCATCGCGCTGAACCATCCCGACGACCGCGAAGGCACCGTGCTGCCGCCGCAGATGCTGTCGATCGGCCTGTCGATCGAGGACGAGGCGCGCCAGGTGGCGGAATGGGCCGCGCGCGAACACCCTGGTGCCAACGTGATGATCCTGTCCGGCAGCGCCGCGTGGCAGCGCCGCATCGCCGATGCGTTCGCCGCGCATGCGCCGCAAGTGGGCATGACCACGAAGACGCTGGAACTCACCGCGCTGAACGGCTACCTGAGCGACGGCGAAATGGTGGCGCTGCGCGCCCGCCTCGCCGAGCAGCCGGTGGACCTGCTGTTTGCCGCGCTCGACGCCGGCCAGGCCCGCCAGCTCCGCGTGGCGCTCTCCGCGCCGCCGCTGGGAGAGATTCCGCTGTACGGCACGTCGTCGCTGAATCCGGGCCGCGTGTCGCTGTACCAGGGCGCCGAGCTCGATGGCGTGAAGCTGCTCGACCTGCCATGGCAGATCCAGCGCGACAGCCCCACCGTGGCGAGCTACCCGCAACCGGCGCCGCGCGACGAGGAACGCCTCACCGCCGACATGGAGCGCCTGTACGCGCTGGGCATCGACGCCTTCCGCGTGGCGCGCGAAATCGCGCTGCGCCCCGGCCAGCCGATCACGCTCGATGGCGTGACGGGCCAGCTGTCGATCGACTTCGGCAATGGCCCGGCGCGCATGAAGCGCGTGGAACCGGCAGCCATCTACCGCAACGGCGTGCCGGTTCCCGTCACCGCCCCGCTTACCACGCCATGATGCATCCATGGCCCAGACCGACCTGCAGCGCAAGGGCCAGCTGGGCGAGGATGCCGCCCTCGATCACCTGCGGCTGCACGGACTGCAGCTGGTCGAACGCAACTTCCGCTGCAAGGGCGGTGAGCTCGACCTGATCATGCGCGACGGCGCCCACCTCGTGTTCGTCGAGGTGCGGCGCCGCCGCAGCCGCGCGTTCGGCGGTGCCGCCGCCAGCATCACCCCCGCCAAGCAGCGCCGCATGACGATCGCCGCGCAAGTTTTCCTGCTGCGCTACCGGAACATGCCGCCGTGCCGCTTCGACGTGGTGGCGATCGACGGCGATACCATCGGCTGGCTGAAGAACGTGCTGGACTGAGAAAGCCGGGCACGCGGATTTCCCGCCCGACTGCACCGTTAAGCTCGCCGTTAACCTTTTTATAAGCTGCTTTTGTAAGCATTATTAACAGGCGTTGCCGGTCGCGACGGTGCGCAGCACTATATAATTTCAAGACTATGACGAACCAACGCATCCTCTCGCACTTTCACGAAAGTGCCGAAACCAAGATCCAGTCCGCCACCGTGCTCGCCCAACCGCTGGCGCAGGCAATCGAACTGATGTTCTCAGCCCTTTCCAACGGCAACAAGATTCTTGCCTGCGGCAACGGCGGCTCGGCAGCCGACTCCCAGCATTTCGCGGCGGAGCTGGTGGGCCGATTCGAGCGCGAGCGCTTTCCGCTGCCCGCGCTGGCACTGACCACCGACACGTCGCTGCTGACGGCGGTGGCGAACGATTACAGCTACCGCGAAATCTTCAGCAAGCAGGTGCAGGCGTTCGGCCAGGCCGGCGATATCCTGCTGGCCATTTCCACGTCCGGCAATTCGGCCAACGTGATGGCCGCGATCGAAGCGGCGCTGGAGCGCGAGATGCGCGTGGTGGCGCTGACCGGCAAGGGCGGCGGCGCGATCGGCAAGATGCTGACGGACGCCGACGTGCACATCTGCGTGCCCGCCGAACGCACCGCCCGCATCCAGGAAGTACACCTGACGTGTATCCATTGCATTTGCGACGGTATCGATGTCGCCCTGTTCGGAGGAGATGTGCATGAGTAATGCCTTGCTGAGCCGTCTGCAGCGTCCTGTCGCGATCGCCCTGCTGGGTGGCGCGTTGTTGAGCAGCCTTTCGGGCTGCGTCGGCCTGGTGGTTGGCGGCGCCGTCGCCGGCACGATGGCGGCGTCCGACCGCCGCACGTTCGGCGCGCAGACCGAGGACAAGGCCATCGCCGTCAAGGCGGACGTGCGGCTGCGCAACATCCTCGACGATACCGGCCACGTGAACGTCAATTCGTTCAACCGCAAGGTGCTGATCACGGGTGAAGTGCCCGACCAGGCCAAGAAGGATGCCGTCGAGCGCGAAGTGAAGGCCATCGAGGGCGTGCAGTCGGTCACCAACGAGCTGGCGATCGCCGGCCCGGCCAGCTACACGTCGCGCTCGAACGACACGCTGCTGACCACCAAGGTGAAGGCCAGCCTGGTCGACGCGAAGGATATTTCCGCCAATTCGTTCAAGGTCATCACGGAGCGCGGCGAGGTCTACCTGATGGGCCGCGTGACGCAGTTCGAAGCCAACCGCGCGACCGAGATCGCCCGCGGCGTCGGCGGCGTCACGAAGGTGGTGCGCGTGTTCGAGTACATCTCGGAAGAAGAGTACAAGCAGTACCAGACCACGCCGGCCCCGGCGCAAGTGTCGAACTGACGGCGCCAGCCAGCGGCCATTCATCATGAGCAGCTCTTCCAAAGCCTGGGTCAAGCCGGCGCTCGCGGCCGCCGCGATCGCCGTCCTGGGCTTCGCCGCCTATACGTCGCTGACCAGCGCGCCGGCCGCGCCGCAGGTCACGTTCACCGGCATCAAGGGCGAGCGCATCACGCCGGCCGACCTGCGCGGCAAGGTGGTGATGGTGAACTTCTGGGCCACCTCGTGCGTCACCTGCGTGGCCGAGATGCCGGAGATGGTCGACACGTACAACAAGTTCAAGGGCCAGGGCCTGGAATTCATCGCCGTGGCAATGAAGTACGACCCGCCGAACTACGTGGTGAAGTTCACCGAAACGCGGCAGCTGCCGTTCAAGGTCGCGCTGGACATCACCGGCGAAGCCGCCAAGGCCTACGGCGACGTGGCGCTGACGCCGACCACCTTCGTCATCGACAAGGATGGCAGGATCATCAAGCGCTACGTGGGCAAGCCGGAGTTCGCGGCCTTGCACGAGCTGCTGGCGAAGGCGCTGAAGGGATAATCGAAAAGACGCCGCGGCGTCTTTTTTTTCATCAGCGCATCCGGCGCACGGACGATGCCAGGTTGTTCAGGCCTTCCAGGGCCGGATAGCGGCCCGGCCCGTACACCCTGCAGCGCCCCCGGTAATTGTCGTGCTCGCAGACCTCCCACTCGCCTTCGCGCACGACCATCGATCCTGCGCGGTCGTTGAAGTCCTTCGAGCGCAGCGAACCCACGTCGCCGCCCAGGACGACGCGGTCACCGCCGAAATTGCGGGCGGAGTACAGCTCGACCGGGGGGCCGCGCCGGTCCTCGCTGCGCCGTTCGCGCCAGTCGTCCCTGCGGTCGTCGCGGTCGCGGCGAATACCGTCCCTGTTTTCGTCCCTGTTTTCGCCCCAGCGCCCACCCTGGCGTTCCACTTCGCGCACCGACGAGATCAGGTCGTTGAAGCGGCTCAGCACCGGGTACTCGCCCCGCTCCAGCACCGTGCAATGGCCGCCGAAGTCCTTGTGCTCGCACACCTCCCAGGCGCCCGAATGAACGACGATCGACGACGCACGGTCGTTGAAGCCGCGATGGACAAAGTTGGGATCGGTGCTGCGCACGGTCACCTGGGTACCGCGAAAATCGGCATCCGTGTACAGGGTTATCTCGCCGGCAGCGGCGTGGCCGATGTGGAGCGTGGTTGCCAGCATGGCGGCGGCGGCGAACAGGCGTTTCATGTTTTTCTCCATCTGATGCGTTATCCGGCGCGACGCGCGCACGGACTGTTGTTCCATAACGCAACGGCAGCGCTGCCGGTGCACGCGCCATCTGTAACAAATTCCTACGGCCTGTCAGCGCCGGCAAAACCCGGCAATGCGTCATGGCCCGATCGCTCGTCCCATGCCGCCCGGCCTTGATCACAACGGCGATTTCGCCGGCGGCACGCCTGCCTATACTCGGGCTCCTTCACATGGCGGCCCGCCGCCGCATCCGAGCCATGAGACCTGCGACGACCCTTTGTACGATCCTGTGCGGACTGGCCGCGCTGCCGGTGGCGGCGCGCGCCGGGGATCCGCCGATCGCGACGGTGACCGTGACGGCCAGGAAGGAGCCCACCGTCCGGAAGCTCGACAAGACCGTCCATGACGTCTCCACCTTGCCGAGGGCGGCAAACGGCACCGCGCAGGATGTGCTGCAATCGACGCCCGAGGTATCGGTCAGCGCCGACGGACAGATCGCCGTCAAGGGCAATTCGCAGGTCACGGTCCTGGTCGACGGCAAGCCGACGGCGATGCTGTCGGGTGATGAACGTGCCGTGGCGCTGCAGACCATGAGCGGCGCGGACATTGCCAGCGTCGAGGTCATCACCAATCCCTCCGCGGCCTATAACGCCAACGGGGGCGCGATCGTCAATATCGTGTTGAAGCGCAACCGCAAGCCTGGCGCGCATGCGCAACTGCGGGGCAGCGCCGCGGACCAGGGGCTTTGGAATGCGGGGATGTCCGGCGACGTGACCAGGAAACACCTCAGCGTACATGGCAGCCTGGCATACCGGCGGGACGGCACGCGGAAATCGCGCCGCTCGGCGGTCGACTGGGTCGATCCGGCCGGCGGCCAGGCCGGATCGACCCAGCAGACCTCGGAGGTGTTCGTTCGCCGCATCGTCCGCAGCGCGGCGCTGTGGCTCGACTACATGGTGAACGACACGGACAGCGTCAGCCTGTCGGCGCGGCATAACGAACGCCGCTCGCGTCCCCTGCTGGACACGCTCAACGTCGCCAGTACAGGAACTGGCACCCGCACCGGCGAGACGATCTACCATCGCTTCTCCTACGGCCCCAACGAGCAGTCCGACCACAGCGCCAGTTTGGCCTACACCCACCAGGGCCGCGGCACGGCACTCAAGGCAACCGTCCAGCGCAGCAGGACGGTCGGGCTGGTCGACAAGTCCTATCGCGACGTATTCGTCGAACCGTTACGCGCCACCGGCTACAGCCATGGCGCCACCAGGTCGGCACGCCGCCTCGACCAGGCCACGCTCGACTGGAGCCGCAGGACCGGACCCGGCCAGTGGGGCATGGGCATGGATATCCAGGACGAAGTCAACGACCTCGCCAACTACCAGGCCGCCGTCGACCCCTTGACGGGTGCCGAGGCGCCTGATGCCGATACGACCAATGCCTACGCCGTGACGACGAGGCTGGCCGCCGCCTGGCTGACGGGCCAGGCCAGGCACGGGAAATGGGAAGCGCTGCTGGGCGGCCGGTTCGAACGCATGGCGCTCCGGGTCGGGCCGGCGCAGGGCATCGGGCAGGCAGGGCACTGGCAGGCGTTCAATCCCAGCCTGCACCTGAAATATGCCGCCACCGGCAAGACCGACCTGACGCTCGGCTATCGCCGCAGCCTGCAGCGCCCCGATCCGCGCGACCTCAACCCGTTCACCACCTACATCGACGCGCAAAACCTGAGCCGCGGCAATCCCGGGCTGGCGCCGCAGCGCCTGACCTCGTGGGAGATCGGCACCGACGCAAGCGGCGAGCACCTGCGCGGCAGCCTGGGCGCCTTCTACCGCGTCAGCCGCGACACGGTGACCGACGCGCGCAGTTTCACCGATGGCGTGCTGGTGACGTCGAAGCGCAATGGCGGGCTTGCCCGCTCCACCGGCATGACCGGCTCCCTCGACTGGACGCCCGATGCGCGGCTGCGCCTGGGCATGGACGGCGGCGCCTGGCGCATCGTGCTCGATACGCCCGATCTCGCCAGCGTGGTGCGGCAGGACGGCATCGCGGGCTACCTGAACCTCAGGGCCGCCTATCGTGCAGGGGCCGACGACGTGTCGCTCGATGCGAACGCCCAGTCGGCCACCATCGCTCCGCTCGGCCGGCGCGGCGCGACCAGCAGCGTCAACCTCGCCTGGAAGCGTGCCTTGACCGGCACGCTGAGCCTGACCGTCAACGCCAGCGATATCTTCGATGGCAGCAAGCGCACCTGGCGGACCGAAACCAGCACGTTCCGCCAGGCCGGCTTCGATCATTTCGTCGCCCGGCGGGTGTATGTGGGCTTCGTGAAAAAGCTTGAGTGAAGCGGACGCCGTGTCTTGCTTGCCTACAGCCACATCGCCAGCGCCGAATACACCGTCAACGCCACCATCACCGCGCAGAACACCTTGCGCCACAGCGGTTGCGACAGGTAGCGCCGCAGCAGCGCGCCGGCGCCGGTCCATACGGAGATGCAGGGCAGGTTGACCGCGCAGAAGACCAGGCAGAACACCGCGATCGCGAGCGATGCCGGCATGCCTTGCGGCAGGAAGGCCGAGCTGCCGGTAATCGCCATCACCCAGGCCTTGGGATTGCAGAACTGGAAAACGGCCGCCGCCATGAAACCCATCGGCTTGCGCGTCTGCTCTGCCTGGCCATCGAACCGCATGTCGCGCAACTGCCACGCCAGGTACAGCAGGTAGCCCGAACCGGCCACCCGGAGCGCGAACTGTGCCGCCGGCACCGCCATCACCAGCGCACCGATACCGGCCGCGCAGATGGCCAGCAGCACGCCGAAGCCGATCGTAATGCCCAGCATGTGCGGGATCGAGCGGCGAAAACCGAACCAGATGCCGGAAGAGGTCAGCATGATGTTGTTCGGCCCCGGCGTGATGGAGGACACGAAGGCGAACATCATCAGCGGCAGGTAGGGGATCAGGGTGTGCATGGACTCGCTCCGCAGGTGAGTACTCCATGCTAATCGAAGCGGCTGATACAGTACCGGTACACTTCTTCACGTTTCCCGTGTCATTGTGACGGCAGTTGTACCAGTACAGTCGCGGACGCAAGCGATTGCCGATGCCGGCGCCGGTGCTAACGCCGGTCCCGGCCTTCGCGTTCCTCCCGCTCCTTGCGCATCCGGTGCGCATGCCACTCGCGCAAGATCGGCGTCAGCGCCGCCCCGATTCCCGCGATGATGATCGCTATCCCGGCGTACAGCATGTCATTTCGGGTACAGCACCATCTGCGTGCAGCGGAACAGGGCGATCGTCTTGCCGGTCGCCTTGTTGGTGACGGTGGCATCCCAGACCTGCGTGGTCTTGCCCATGTGGACCGCCCTGGCCGTGACGGCGATGGTGCCTTCGCGCGTGGTGCCCAGGTGGTTGGACTTCAGCTCGATCGTGGTGAAGTTCTCGGCACCTTCGGGCAGGCTGACGAAGCAGCCGTAGCCGCATGCCGTATCGGCCAGCGTGACCACGGTGCCGGCATGGAGAAAACCGTTCGGCGCCAGGTGGTGCTTTTGAATCTCGATCTCGGCGGAGAGTTCGCCCTGCGCCGCCGCGGTGAAGCGGATGTTCATGTGGTCCGGCAGCGTGCCGTTGGCGCGGCTGTTGAAGCGTTCGAGTTTTTGCTGGATGTCGTCCATGGTGTGTCCCCGGTGTGAATGCTGCATCATAAACCCGGGATCACGCCATGCCAGCCGAATGACTCTTCTAACGCGTTAGTCCGCCTTGAAGTTCTGCCCCAGCGACATCGGCTTGTTCAGCAGGATGGTTTTCGGATCGCGGCAGATGATCACCAGGATCACGATGGTGGCGAGATACGGCAGCATCGACAGGAACTGCGACGGCACCGCCAGCCCCATGCCCTGGCCATGGAACTGCAGCACGGTGACGCCGCCGAACAGGTAGGCGCCGAGCACCACGTTGCGCGGCTTCCACGTGGCGAACACCACCTGCGCCAGCGCGATCCAGCCGCGGCCGGCCGTCATGCCTTCCACCCACATCGGCGTCAAAGCCAGCGACATGTAGGCACCGCCCACGCCCGCCATCGCGCCGCCGAACAGCACGGCCGCGTAGCGCAGCCCGACTACCGGCATGCCGATGGCGTGGGCGCTGTGGGGCGCTTCGCCGACGGCACGGATCTGCAGGCCGATGCGCGTGCGCGCCAGCATCCAGCCCACCGCCACGACCAGCAGCAGCGACAGGTAGATGACGGGGTCGAAGCGGAACAGCAGCGGTCCGATGAACGGTATGTCCGACAGTACCGGGAACGACAGCGCCGCGATCGGCGCCACCGTCTGGCCCACCAGGTCGCGGCCGAGGAAGGCGGACAGGCCGATGCCGAACAGCGTCAGGGCGAGCCCCGTCGCCACCTGGTTCGTCTGCAGGGTGAGCACGAGGAAGCCGAACACCAGCGACATCGCCATGCCGGCCACCAGCGCGGCCAGCATGCCGATGGTCAGCGAGCCGGTGTGCAGCGTGGCCATGAAGCCCGTCACGGCGCCCACCAGCATGATGCCTTCGAGGCCCAGGTTCAGCACCCCGGAACGTTCGGCCACCAGTTCGCCGGACGACGCCAGCACCAGCGGCGTGGCGGCACCGGCGGTGCTGGCCAGGAATGCGATCACGTATTCGGGATTCATGCGGCGATCTCCGGTTTGACAATTGTGGCCGCGCCCGGCACGCGTACGCGCGGCTTGAAGCGGTAGTGGATGAACAGGTCGGCGGCCAGCAGGTAGAACAGCAGCAGGCCCTGGAACAGGCCGGTGATGGCCGATGGCAGCTGCAGTTCGATCTGGGCGGCCTCGCCGCCGATGTAGAGCAGCGACATCAGCAGCGCCGCCAGCAGCACGCCCACCGGATGCAGCCGGCCGACATAGGCGACGATGATCGCGGCGAAGCCGTAGCCGGGCGATACGGAAGGCTGCAGCTGCCCGATCGGGCCGGCCACCTCGCCCACTCCGGCCAGGCCGGCCATGGCGCCGCTGACGAGGAACGCCAGCCACACGTTCTTCGGCGCCGAGAAGCCGGCGTACAGCGCGGCGGCCGGCGCCATGCCGCTGACCTGCATCCGGTAGCCGGCGAACGTGTGGCGGCAGAAGAACCACGCCCCCACGACACCCGCCAGCGACAGCAGGAACGCCGCATTGACGCGCAAGCCCTCGACCAGCAGCGGCAGCGTGGCCGAGTCGCCGAACATCTTCGATTGGGGAAAATTGAAACCGTCCGGGTCGCGCAGCGGGCCGTGCACGAGGTAGCTCAGCAGCAGGTAGGCAACGTACACCAGCATCAGGCTGACCAGGATCTCGCTGGTGTTGAAGCGCGTGCGCAGCAAGGCCGGAATCGCCGCCCATGCCATGCCGCCCAGCGCGCCGGCGACGAGCATCAGCGGCAGCACCCACGGCGCTTCCACGCCATCGAAATACAGCGCCACGCAGCCGGCGGTGATGGCGCCCACCGTCAGCTGGCCATCGGCGCCGATGTTATGCACGTCGGCCCGGAAACCGATCGCCAGGCCCACGCCGCACAGGATCAGCGGCGTGGCCTTCAGCAGCAGTTCGCCCACGCCGTACAGCGTGGTGGCCGGCTTGATGAAGTACACATGGAACGCGTGCAGCGGTTCCTGGCCCAGGAACAGGAACAGGATCGAACCGGTGACGAGCATCGCCAGCGCGGCGAGCAGCGGCGATGCGAGCATCATCGCCCGCGAGGGTGCGGGGCGGGCTTCAAGCCGGGACATGGAGGTTTCCTTTTTCGTTCGTATCGGCCGGTTCCGCGGCTGTGGAAAAGTCGCCACTCATCCATACCCCGACCTGGTTGACGGTGGCTTGCGCGACGGGAACCGCGCGCGACAGCCGGCCCTTGGCCAGCACGGCAATGCGGTCGCACATCATGAACAGTTCGTCGAGTTCCTCGGAGATCACCAGCACGGCCACGCCCTGGTCGCGCAAATCGATGATCGCCTGGCGGATCAGCATCGCCGCGCCGATGTCGACGCCCCACGTGGGCTGCGCCAGCACCATCACCTTCGGCGCCAGCGCGATCTCACGGCCGACGATGAATTTCTGCAGGTTGCCGCCGGACAGGCTGGAAGCCGCCGCGCCGGCACCGCCGCATTTCACCTTGAAGCGGGCGATGACGCTGTCGGCGAAGGCACGGATCGCACCACGGCGGACCAGGCCACCCAACAGACCGTTGCGCAGCATGCCGGCGCCATCGGCCAGGTAGCCCGTCAGCAGTGCGTTGTCGGCCAGCGACATGCCGGGCACCGCGCCCCGCCCCAGCCGCTCCTCCGGCACGAAACCCAGCCCGAGCCGGCGGCGCGCGGCCGCGTTCAGCCGTCCCGCGTCGATGCCGAACAGGCGGATACCCTTTGCCTGGCGCAGCGGTACCTCGCCGGATATGGCCTTCATCAATTCCTGCTGGCCGTTGCCGGACACGCCAGCCAGACCGACGATCTCGCCGGCATGAAGTTCCAGCGTGATGTCGCGCAGGTCGGTGCCGAACGGATCGGGGCTGGGCAGCGACAGCCGGTCCAGCGCCAGCCGTACTTCGCCCGGCTCGCGCGGCACCAGCGTGCAGGTGGGCAGGTCGCCGCCGATCATCAGTTCGGCCAGTTCGTGCGCCGTCTGCGTGCGCGGCGTGGCGGTGCCGGAAACGCGGCCGGCGCGCAGCACGGTGGCCTTGTCGCACAGCGCCTGGATCTCGTCGAGCTTGTGGCTGATATAGAGGATGCTGACGCCTTCGGCCGCCAGCTGGCGCAGCGACACGAACAGTTTCTGCACCGCGTCCGGCGTCAGCACCGAGGTCGGTTCGTCCATGATCAGCAGGCGCGGCGACTGCAGCAGGCAGCGCACGATTTCCACGCGCTGGCGCTCGCCGACGGACATGCTGTGCACGCGGCGCTCCGGATCGAGCGGCAGCCCATAGCGGGCCGAGACCTCGCGGATGCGCGGCGCCAGTTTGGCCGGAGTGATCTTCTCGTCCAGCGCCAGCGCGATGTTCTCGGCCACGGTCAGCGTTTCGAACAGCGCGAAATGCTGGAACACCATGCCGATGCCGAGGCGGCGCGCCGCGGCCGGCGATGGAATCGTCACCTGTTTGCCTTCCCACAGGATTTCGCCCGCATCGGGCCGCGTCACGCCGTAGATCATCTTCATCAGCGTGCTCTTGCCGGCACCATTCTCGCCCAGCACCGCGTGGATCTCGCCCGGCATCACCGTGAGGTCCACGCTGTCGTTGGCGACGACGGACGGATAGATCCTTGAAATGCCGAGCAAGCGCAGCCGCGGTTCGGCCTTATGCCGCCCGGGCGGCGCGGCCCGTGGTTCGCTGCTCTGTGGTTCGCTCATCTGCGCCTCCATCATGGGTAACGGCAAAGCCTGTGCAAGTTGCATGCCATCACTTTGGCAGGCACGACGGACGAGCTGGCGCGTCACTGGACAAGCGACGCTCCAATTTGTATACAAATTGCACCATCAAATGTGCACTATCGCGCCAATACCGTGCATGTGTTCCAGGCGATACCGGCCACTGCCGTGCACGGTTCCTGCTTTGCCATTACGATCGCGTGCGGATCGATCCCGCCCGATCCCGAACCGAAAGCGGAGACTGTCAATGAGCAAGCACACCCCAGCGGAGCGCCCACCAGGCCGCCGCGCGCGCGCCGCCGAACCGGCGGCGGCAAATGAAGGAATCATCGAAGGAGCCGTCGAGATGGCAGCCAAGCCCGCGAACAAGGCTGCAGGCAATGCAGCAAGCAATGCAGCAAGTAGTACAGCAAGTCATCCAGCAGGCAATGCACCAGGTAATGCAGCAGGCAATGCGTCCGGTAAAAAACGCGGCGCCGCCGCCGTCGACCTGCGCATCTACAGCGCCGTCGTGAATGCCGTGATGAGCCACAAGCTGCCGCCGGGGACCCGGCTGGGCGAGGCGGAATTCTGCGAGCTCTATGAAGTAAGCCGCACCACGGTGCGCAAGGCGCTGCAGCGGCTGGCGCACGACCATATCGTGGTGCTGCGGCCGAACCGCGGCGCGGTGGTGGCATCGCCCTCCCCCCAGGAAGCGCGCGACGTGTTTACCGCGCGCCGCGCCATCGAGCGCGCCATCGTGCCGCTGGTGATCCGCCACGTCACGCCGGCGTCGATCGGCCGCATCCGCGCCGCGCTGGATGCGGAAGAAGCGGCACGCCGCAGCGGCGACCGTGCCGCTTGGATCCGCCTGGGCGGCGAATTCCACCTGCTGCTGGCCGAACTGGCCGGCAACTCGGTGCTGCAGCGCTTCATGGTGGAACTGGTATCGCGCTCGTCGCTGATCATCGCCGTCTATGAAAACCCGGGCGTGCCGATGTGCGGCAACCACGAACACCACGACCTGCTCGCGCTGATCGAGAACGGCGACGAGCAGGGCGCCACGGCACTGATCGAACATCATCTCGAAGAGATCGAGGCACGCCTGCATCTGGGCACACCGGAACGCAAATTGAGCCTGGCCGAAGCACTGGCCGGGTGCTGAAAAATTGTATACAAAACGCTCCAAAATTGTGTGCATAATGCACCGGCAAAGCACATCGGCAGCGTTGGAGCGATCCGTCTTGGTGCGGTCCTACACAGCGACGGACATTTCGTAGAGGAGACAGCGGGGTGGCCCGGTACTTGCTAAAGGTACTGTCGTGTTGCATGCAATCGATCGGCACATTGGATGCAATCCGTTACACAACACTTACAAGGACCCCGCATGAACACCATTCGTTTTGCTGCTACCTTCGCCCTCGCCGCCACCTGCGCCTGCGCCGCCCAGGCCGCCGACTGGAGCGACACGTCGCTGAGCTACCGTTACGGCTCGAAATTCTCGGAGCCCTACAACGGCGCGGACATCGTCAAGCACGTGGTGAACTTCAGCCACGCCAGCGGCTACAAGTACGGCAGCAATTTCTTCAGTGTCGATTACCTGATGTCGGACGAGAACGACCCATCGTCGGTCGGCGCCAAGTCCGGCGCCCATGAAGCCTACGCGCTGTACCGCCATACCGTCGACCTGGGCAAGGTCACCGGCAAGAACATGTCCTTCGGCCCGGTGCGCGGCGTGGGCATCACGGCCGGTTTCGACATCAACAGCAAGTCCGATGCCGGCTACAACTCGAAGAAGCGCATGCTGGTGCTCGGTCCCACGGTGATGTTCGACGTGCCGGGCTTCCTGAACGTGAGCCTGGTGGCGTTGCATGAATCCAACGCGCCGTACAACGGCTTCACGCAGACCGCGACCGACCGCTACCGCTACGACACCCATGCGGCGCTGTTCAGCTCCTGGAGCATTCCGATCCCGAACGCGCCGCTGGAATTCGAGGGCTACGCGAACTACATCGGCACCAAGGGCATCAACGAATACGGCAGGCCGACGGCGGTGGAGATCAATGTCGACATGAAGCTGATGTACGACGTCAGTTCGCTGCTCGGCGCGAACCCGAAGACCTTCAAGATCGGCGTGGCCTACCAGTACTGGAAGAACAAGTTCGGCAATCCGTCGAAGACCGTTCCGGGCGCCACCGCACGAACCCCGATGGTACGTGCCGAATACCACTTCTGACCAACCTGAAAGAGGAACATCATGAATCGTCGCAAGCTGCTCGCCTTTGCCTCCCTGTCCGCCGCGCTGGGCGCGGCCGCCATCGCCCCGGCGCAGGCGCAGGAACCTCTGAAGGTCGGTTTCGTCTACATCGGCCCCGTTGGCGATGCCGGCTGGACCTATGCGCATGAGCAAGGCCGCCTGGAAATGGAGAAGGCGCTGGGCGGCAAGGTGAAGTCCACCTACGTCGAGAACGTGCCGGAAGGCGCGGACTCCGAGCGCGTGATCCGCAAGCTTGCGGCGGATGGCAACAAGCTCATTTTCACCACCTCGTTCGGCTACATGAACGCCACGGAAAAAGTGGCGAAGGCGTTCCCCAACGTGGTGTTCCAGCACGCCACCGGCTTCAAGACCACGAAGAACATGGGCGCCTACGAGGCGCGCCTGTTCGAAGGCTCCTACCTGCAGGGCATCATCGCCGGCAAGATGACGAAGTCGAATACCCTCGGCTTCGTGGGTTCGTTCCCGGTACCGGAAGTGATCCGCAACATCAATGCCTTCACGCTGGGCGCGCAAAGCGTGAACCCGAAGATCAAGACCCGGATCATCTGGGTCAACAGCTGGTACGACCCGGCCAAGGAACGCCAGGCGGCGGAAACCCTGATCGCCCAGGGCGCCGACGTGCTGACGCAGAACACCGACTCCCCGGCCACGCTGCAGGCGGCCCAGGAAAAGGGAAAATACGCCTTCGGCTGGGACTCGGACATGCAGCGCTTCGCACCGAAGGCGCACCTGACGGCCAGCACCAACCAGTGGGGCAACTACTACACCGAGGTCGCAAAGGGCGTGCTGGCGGGCACCTGGAAAACCGGCCATGTGCACGGCGGCCTGAAGGAAGGCATGGTGAAGATGTCGCCGCTGAACGCGGCGGTGCCGGCCGACGCGGCCAAGCTCTTCGAAGCGAAGAAGGCCGCCTTCACGGCCGGCACGGCGGCGCCGTTCACCGGCCCGATCAAGGACCAGTCGGGCGCCGTCAAGGTGGCCGCCGGCGTGCAGATGCCGTGGAAGGACCTGATGTCGATGAACTTCTACGTGCAGGGCGTGGAAGGCACGATTCCGAAGTAATTCCCCATGTCGCGGGACGGCGCTTGCCGTCCCGCGTTTTTCGAGAAGAATCCATGACCGAACCAACAGCGCGCGACCACCAGTTCCTGACGGACGTGCTCGCGCTGGCCCAGCGCTCGCGCGACGAGGGCCATCACCCATTCGCCGCCATCATCGCCGACGCCGACGGCAACGTGATCGCGCAGGCGATGAACGCATCGAGCAGCGACCGCACCGCGCATGCCGAGATGAACGCGCTGCGCATCGCGTCGTCGCAGCATCCGCCCGAAAAACTGGCCGGCGCCACGATGTACACGAACGCCGAGCCCTGCGCGATGTGCGCCGGCGGCACCTACTGGAGCGGCGTCGGGCGGGTGGTGTACGCGATGTCCGAAGCGACGCTGCTGTCGCTGACCGGCAGCGATCCGGAAAACCCGACCCTGTCGCTGCCGTGCCGGGAAGTATTCGCCGCAGGGCAGCGGCCCACCGAGGTGATCGGGCCGCTGCGCGAAGAGGAAGCGAAACTGTCGCATGCCGGATTCTGGCGCAAGGATTAGCAAACCCGGCCAATAGCGGTGTCAGACACCGGTTTTCGGCTGCCGCAGCCGCATCGTCAGCGGCGTCGGTGCCATCACGAAGCCCAGCACTTCCGCCGGCTCGACCCGATCGCGCGCCCGCACGTCGGCGATATCGAAGCGCCCCAGCAGCACGGCCATCGCCACCTTCATTTCCATCAGCGACAGGTAACGCCCCGGGCATGTGCGCGGCCCGGCGCCGAACGGCAGCGCTACCTGCCGGTTCCCCCCGCCACCCGCCAGCCAGCGCCCCGGATCGAAGCCTTGCGGATCGGGGAATACTGATTCGTCCACGCTGTCATGCCGCAGCGAGCACCACAGCAGCGTACCTTTCGGCAGGTGCACGTTCATCACCGTGGTGTCGCGCAGCGCCTGCAGCGGCAGGAACGGCGCGGGCGGTTTCAGCCGCATCGCTTCGAGCGCGCAGGCCTCCAGGTAATCGAGCGCGCCGATGCTTTCCACTGTCGGTACGGGCGCATGCAGGCGGACTTCCTGCTGCGCGCGCGCCAGCGCTTGCGGATTCTTCCACAACAGCCATTAGAATCGGCCATGGCGATCGCCTTCGGCTGGCTGAGAAGGATGATCTATCGGCCGTATCGGATCTGGTGGCAGGAGGGGACATGTGGATAAGGACCAGCTTTGCGATTGCCTGTGCGATGGCATTCACGATTGCCCATGGCACACAACACCGGGACGCTGCTACAGAGGTGCTTGAGCAATGCGGCGAATTTTCCCAGGCCGCCTTGCGCGAGTGCCTGCAAGGCAAGGTGCGCGAAAGCACGAAAGCGCTTGCGCAAGCGGAAGCCAGGGCAGGGACGTCCATAGACCAGTGGGACGAGGATGAGCGGTTCATCGCAAGCTCGCGCGACTGGCTGCGCACGTCGACAAGCGTTTTCCTGAAGTACCGCGATGCGCAATGTGCCTTTGCCGCGTCACTCGGCGGAGGGGCAATAGGGGCGGCGCTCGAACTGCGCCGGCTGGCGTGCGTTTATGCGCTCAACACCGAACGTACGTTGGCATTGACGCGGCTTGCAGCGGGAATACCACGCAAGTAGATCGATTTACGCCCACTCGACCGGCTCCTTCCCCACCGCCCGCAAATACTCGTTCACCTTTGAAAACGGCCTGCTGCCGAAGAACCCCTTGTACGCCGACAACGGCGACGGATGGGGCGACGTGATGACGAGGTGCCTGGTCGTATCGATCAGCGCCTTCTTGGCGATCGCATAACTGCCCCACAGGATGAACACCAGGTGCTCGCGCTCCTGCGACAGCGTGCGGATCGCCGTGTCCGTGAACGTTTCCCAGCCCTTGCCGGCATGCGAACCGGCGGCGCGGGCGCGCACCGTCAGCACGGCGTTCAGCAGGAACACGCCCTGTTCCGCCCAGTCGGACAGGTCGGTGCGGGTGCGCTGTACACCGAGGTCGCTTTCCAGTTCCTTGAAGATGTTCTGCAGGCTGGGCTGCGGGCGGTTTCCGTCCGGGACGGAGAAGCAGAAACCCATCGCGGCGCCCGGCGTGTGGTACGGGTCCTGGCCCAGGATCACCACCTTGACCTTGTCGAACGGCGTCAGGTCGAAGGCACGGAAGATGTCCTTGCCGGGCGGGCAGCAGTGGCCGGCCTGGTATTCGGCGCGGACGAAATCGGTCAGTTCGGTCCAGTAAGGCTTGTCGAACTCGGCGTGCAGGTGCTGCTTCCAGGAAGGTTCGATGCGTACGTTCATGGTCGGGTCCGGAGATGAAAACGGCGGCAAGTGTCGAGACACCCAGCCGCCGTCCGCGCAGACAGATCATCGATGAGCCAGCGTCGCGCAGGTCGACCGCGGTGGATCGCAGCCCGGCTGTGTGCAGCGGAGCCCCGATTATACGGCGCCCCGCCCCATCGTCCCGCCGCGCGCGAAGCGTGCGGCTCAGGTCCCGCTACCGGGCTCGATCGATTTCACGACCTTGCCCTGCTCGTCCAGCATCTGGATCTGCGCCTTGCCGTCGGCGCTGACCAGCAGCATCATCCGGGTGCGGCCTTTGGCATCCTTCAACTGCAGCGACGAACCCTTTTCTCCGGTGTTGCCGAGCCAGATGCGGTTCACGCTCAGGCGGCCGTCGTCCGTCAGCTTCTGCCAGTAGGCGCGCCGCTCGGCTTCGGGCAGCTTGCGCGCATCCTCGCGGAATCGCGTCACATCCTCCATCGAGGTGACCTTGTAGTTCGGCACGTCGTTGATGCCGACCGCCGTCATCTGGTGGCTCGCGCTGTCGGTATTGATCAGCTGTAGTGCCTGGTCCTGGCGGAAGCGGTCGAAGGTCAGCGACAGGCCGGAGGACACCTTGCCATCGGCCGCGATGCTTCCTTTCTGGATCAGGCCGCCGTTCTCCGTGCCTTCCTCGTTGATGAACAGCATGCCGGCAAACGAGCGGCGGTCCGGGCGCTCGCGTTCCTTGCCCTGCTGGAAATCACCTGGAAACTGGGCCTTGTTCGAGATGACGATGCGTTTGGTGCCGTCCGGCTCGACGATATTGATGCGGCCCACGGTGATTTCATCGAAGGTTTCCTTGCGCTCGGTCTTGGCGCCGGTGAGCGCGACGACAGCAGCCAGCGCGGCAGCCATTGCCGTGGCACCGCTGAGGAAAGTGCGGATCTGTGACATGGGTATCTCCTTTCAGTTGGTGTTGGAAGTGTGTTTCCTGATGCGGCGCAGGCGCCATTCAATGAACAGGCCGGCGAAACCAGAGGCAAAGACGATCGCGCCAAGGAACTGGAGGACGCGGTTGCCGAAGGCCTCGACATGCCGGGTCTTCAGCAGCTCGTATCGCCGGTAGCCGTTTTTCGCCGGTTCCTGGTAAAAGCTGCCGCGATCGATGGTCGTTTCCACGGACAGCGGGTGCGCGCGCCTGGCCTCGAAGTCGGCCAGCTGGGCGGCGTATTCCTCGCGCGTGATGATCCCGGCCTCCTGCCTGAGTTGCAGTATTTCCTTCTGCCGCACGAAGATTTTTTCACTTTCCCCGGGCTGGATCACGCCGAGCGACACATAGTGATAGACCTTGTTCGAGAAGAAAATGCCATCGTTCGCGGCCAGCATCATGGCAAAGCCGGCGATCCATGCCAGCGCGGAGCCATACACCCAGCGCTTGTAGTGATGCACCTGCACCGCCACGGCCTGCCTGTTCAACTGATCGACCGCCGGAATGTGGCGCAGGCTGGTGGCAAGGACGTCCTTGTCGATGTCCTGCAAAAAAGCCGCCGCATCCATGCCGAGACCGGCCAGGATGGTTGTAAACATTTCCGCGGAAGGAACCGATTTGTCGTTTTCCAGCTTGGAGAGGTAGGACTGTTCGATGCCAAGCTGCTCCGCGAACTGGGGCTGGGTCTGCCCCCGTTCAGTGCGGATCTTCTTGAGTTTCTCGCCGAAATTCATTGCACCCTTCCTGTAAGTCATTGAATAGCCCGTATTCTTGGGCATTCATGCTGGACTGGAAAGATGAATATTGAGGAATTGGCAAGAATTTCACGGAATCCGGAACGCGTGGTCCGGATGTGAAAACGGCGGCCACCCGGTCGCCGTCAGAAATGAGGTTGCTGTCCGGTTATCAGCCGGCCGCTTCCAGCAGGTTATGCGCCTGCACATCCGCATGGTACGAGCTGCGCACCATCGCGCCCACGGCTGCGTGGCCGAAGCCCATCTTGTACGCTTCCTCCTCGAACATCTTGAACACGTCCGGGTGCACGTAGCGGCGCACCGGCAGGTGGCTGTTCGACGGCGCCAGGTACTGGCCGATCGTCAGCATGTCGATATCGTGCTCGCGCATGTCGCGCATCACCTGCAGGATTTCCTCGTCCGTCTCGCCCAGGCCGACCATCAGGCCCGACTTGGTCTTCACGTTCGGGTACATCGCCTTGAAATCCTTCAGCAGTTTCAGCGAATGCAGGTAGTCGGCGCCGGGGCGGGCTTCCTTGTACAGGCGCGGCACCGTTTCCAGGTTGTGGTTCATCACGTCCGGCAGGCCGTCGGCGAAGATGTTCAGGGCCTTTTCCAGGCGGCCGCGGAAGTCCGGCACCAGCACTTCGATCTGGGTTTTCGGCGACAGCGCCTTGGTCTTCGTGATGCACTCGACGAAGTGGCCGGCACCGCCGTCGCGCAGGTCGTCGCGGTCCACCGACGTGATCACCACGTAGGACAGGCGCAGCTTGGCGATGGTGTTGGCCAGGTTGCCCGGCTCGTCCACGTCCAGCGGGTCGGGGCGGCCGTGGCCCACGTCGCAGAACGGGCAGCGGCGCGTGCACTTGTCGCCCATGATCATGAAGGTGGCCGTGCCCTTGCCGAAGCACTCGCCGATGTTCGGGCAGGAGGCTTCCTCGCACACCGTCACCAGCTTGTTTTCACGCAGGATGTCCTTGATCTCGTAGAAGCGGCTGGAGGCCGATGCCGCCTTCACGCGGATCCACTCCGGCTTCTTCAGGCGCTCCACCTGCTCGATCGGCACGATCTTGATCGGGATGCGCGACGTCTTGCTGGCGCCTTTCTGCTTTTCGCTCGGGTTGTAAGCAGCTGCGGTCGTGGTTTCGGTGGTCATAGGGTTCTCTAGTTGATTCGTTCAGGCGGCGGCCGGGATATCGGCGGGCGCCGGTTGCGCCACGTCGAGCTGGCGTACCAGTTCGTCAGCCAGCGCCAGCTGCACGTCGGCCAGCGGCGCTTCGACACCCATCGAACGCATGTCGATGGTTTCCAGGCCGGCGTAGCCGCAAGGGTTGATCCAGGTGAACGGCGCCAGGTCCATGGCCACGTTCAGCGACACGCCGTGGTAGGTGCAGCCGTTGCCCCGGACTTTCAATCCGAGCGCGGCGATCTTCGCGCCGCGCTTCGGGCCATCGGCAATGTAGATGCCGGGCGCGCCTTCGACGCGCTCGCCGGCCAGGCCATGCGCGGCCAGCACGTTGATGATGGCCGCCTCGATCCGGTGCACGAACTGCCGGGCATACAGCTTGCCGCCCGGCTTGTTGCGGCGCAGGTCCATCAGCAGGTAGATGACGACCTGGCCAGGGCCGTGGAACGTCACTTCTCCGCCGCGATCGGTCTGCACCACGGGAATCTGCGCCGCGCCGCCCAGCAGGTGCCCGCGATCGGCGCCCAGGCCCAGCGTATAGACAGGCGGGTGCTCGACGATCCACAGCTCGTCGGGCGTATCGGGCGTACGTGCGTCCGTGAACGCGCGCATCGCGGCGAACGTCGGTTCGTAGTCGGCACGGCCCAGATGGCGGATGACCGCCGGCCCCGGTTGTGCCGGCCCGGATGGTACTGGTTCTGGTCGTTCCGCTTCAAAGCGTGTCTGTGGCATGGCGAGGCAGCGGGTAGCTACATGAGTCAAAGCCCTGCCATTATACGCCTCGAGCCTTGCGCTTGCTCAAAGACCGGGCAGTTGCACTGTTGCAATTACAGTACGATCTTGACCATCGGATGGCCGGACAGCTCCGAGTACAGCGCATCGAGCTGTTCGCGGCTGGTGGCCCGCACGGTCACCGTCAGGCCGGTGTACTTGCCGCCGGACGAAGGGCGCACTTCGACCTTTCCTTCATGGAAAGTTGGATCGTGCCTGGTGATGACTTCAACGATGGTGATGGTGAAGGCATCGTGCGTGGGGCCCATCACCTTGATCGGGAAGTCGCTCGGGTATTCGATGAGGGACTCTTTCGGAGGGGTCGCAGCCATAATATTTCCAATCGACAGTGGGACAGATTTGCGGATGAGTAAGCGGCGCGTGCGACGGCAAGCCGCCACGCCAATCCACTATTTTATCCAAAGGCTCCGATGGCCGGGGCGCGCCCAAAAAAATGGTTCTTCGCGGGGAATGGGGGAAGACGGGATTGACGATCTGAGCAGGAAGTGGTGGCGGGGGTCTGAAGTTGGTAGATTGATAGTCGCCAAACAAGTCAATCTTTCAAACCACCGCCATGCTCAATGCTATGTCGTCTCTCCCGTTTTGGGAAGGCCATATTCTCGACTCCGTCCAAGAACAGAAAGACGGTTCCCTGCTGATCGTTCTCGAACCCTGTCCGACAAGTGATGCTTTGTGTGGGTCGTGCCGCCAGCCTTGCGCCTTGGTGCATGAGCGCCGAAGACGCAAGGTGCGCGACCGCGATATTCTGGACAAACGCGTCTGGCTTGATGTGCCAGTGCGGCGACTGGACTGCCATCACTGTAATGCACGGGTTGCCGAGCACATTGTCTGGCTTGACCGGCGTTCACGCATTACGCATCGTGTGCGCCTGTGGGTCGAGGCGCTGGCGCAACTGCTTCCGATAGCACATGTGGCCCGGCTGACCGGCCTACACTGGCATACCGTCAAAGAGATCGATCATCGGCGCTTGAAGCACTTGCATGCTGACTTCTCAGCAGAGGGTGTACGGCGCCTGGTGATGGACGAATTCGCCCTGCACAAGGGACACCGCTATGCCACTGTCGCGCTCGATGCTGAACGGATGCGCGTATTGTGGGTTGGAGAAGGCAATAGCCGGGAAGCGATCCGGCCATTTTTCGAGATGCTGGGACCGGAAGGCTGCCAGCGGATTGAAGCCGTGGCGATGGACATGAACACGGCTATGGATCTCGAAGTGCGCCAGCAATGCCCCAATGCCGAGGTGGTCTACGACCTATTTCATGTCGTGGCCCGTTTTGGCCGCGAAGTCGTTGACCGGGTACGGGTCGATCAAGCCAATGCACTACGTGCAGAGCCAAAAGCCCGTCAGGTCATCAAGCGCAGCCGATGGCTTTTGCTGCGTAATCGCGACAATCTCAAAACCGACCAGGCGATCAAACTTGACGAACTGCTCGCCGCCAACCAGCCCTTGGCAACGGTCTACCTGCTCAAGACCGAACTGAAAGAGATCTGGTATGCGCCATCGGCCTGGGAAGGTGCTCGTCGATGGAAAACCTGGCTCAAGCTCGCCCTGGAAAGCCAGATCGCACCGCTGATCCAGTTCGCTAAACGCTTGGCCAAATACCGGCGCGGTATCTTGGCTTCGGCCATCTATCCGATGAACTCATCCATCCTGGAAGGCGTCAACAATCGCATCAAAGTGATCAAACGCATGGCTTACGGATTCCGGGACGCATCCTACTTCTTCTTGAAAATCAAGAATGCGTTCCCCGGCAAAGTGCGATGAACC